>JAZUMJ010000001.1:0-9943 GCA_045603605.1 Ructibacterium sp.
AACATTATATATTGCGGATTTCTATATAATCCTGTTTTTCTATTATGGAGCTGTAACGCAAAGCGTGACAGCTCCGTAATATGATTACTGTCTTTCTTTAATGTACTCAACAGCATCCCCAACAGTTGCAATCTTTTCTGCATCCTCGTCAGGAATTTCAATGTCAAATTCTTCTTCAAGAGCCATCATCAATTCAACGATGTCCAAAGAATCTGCTTCCAAATCATTGATGAAAGATGCTTCCAATGTAACCTGATCTTCATCAACACCCAACTGATCAACTGTAATTTCCTTTACTTTTTCAAAAATTTCCATTTTGAAACCTCCTAAATCTTCTTTGATGTATATGAATTTTATTTTTTTCTGTATAGACTATATCACATAACTAAGCCGCCGTCAACATTTATTACCTGTCCTGTAATATATTTTGCTTTTTCGCTTGCCAAGAACACTGCAAGATTGGCAATATCCTCAACCTGACCGAATCTTTTAAGGGGTATAGACTCTAAATATGTATTCTTTACTTCGTCTTTAAGTTTATCTGTCATTGCAGTCTGTATAAATCCGGGTGCAATTGCATTACAGCGAATATTTCTGGATGCAAGTTCCTTTGCAACAGATTTAGTAAGACCAATCAAACCCGCCTTTGATGCAGAATAGTTTGCCTGACCTGCATTTCCCATAACACCTGAAACAGACGCCATATTAATAATAACACCATTTCTCTGTTTCATCAATGTTTTAACTGCAGATTTAATAACGTTAAATGCACCTTTAAGGTTAACATCAATAACGCTGTCCCAATCTCCCTCGCTCATTCTCATAATAAGATTATCACGGGTAATTCCTGCATTGTTTACAATAACATCAACAGAACCAAATTTCTCTGTTGCAAAAGCGATTAAAGCATCTGTATCTTCAGGCTTTGAAACATCACCCAAGATATATTCCGCATTTCCGCCAAGTTTTTTAATTTCAGCACAGGCAGTTTCTGCAAGTTCTTTCTGCAAAGGAATATCAATTCCGTTAACAATAACATTGGCACCCTCTGCACCAAACTTTAATGCAATCTCTCTGCCTATTCCCTGGGTACTGCCTGTAACTATAACTGTTTTGTTTTCAAATTCCATTATGTAATACCTCTCTTAACCAGCTAAACCTTCTTTAAGCTTTTCTAAAGATGCCATATCCTCAACATTGTATATATTAACATCTTTTGTTATCTTCTTTACAAATCCGCTTAATGCTTTACCGGGACCAATCTCAATAAATGTATCAACACCGTCATCAAGCATTCTTTTAAGGCTTGCCTCAAACATAACAGAAGATGAAACCTGACGGATAAGTAAATCCTTTATCTCTGAACCTGATTTAACATAGTCCCCTGTTACATTTGTAATAAGCGGAACACTAAGCTCACCAACCTGAACATTTTCAAGCTCCTTAGCAAGCTTTTCCCCTGCACCTTTTAACATACTGCAATGGAACGGAGCACTTACTGCAAGCATCATTGCACGCTTTGCACCCTTTTCCTTTGCAATCTCACAAGCATATTCCACTGCCTCTTTTTCACCGGCAACAGTAATCTGTCCGGGACAGTTAAAGTTTGCAGGCTCTGCGATACCCTTTTGGCTTGCAATTTCACAAACCTCACGGACAGCCACTTCATCAAGACCGATGATTGCCGCCATACCGCCAACGCCTACAGGCACTTCCTCCTGCATATATTTACCACGTTTTTTCACAAGCTTTACTGCATCCTCAAAATTCATACTTCCTGCAGCAACGTGAGCCGTGTATTCACCAAGACTAAGTCCTGCAACAACATCAGGTTTAATTCCCAATGTTTCAACTACCTTTAATGCGGCAACCGACATTGTAAGTATTGCCGGCTGAGTGTTCTCTGTTATCATAAGAGTATCACTGTCACCATTGAAAATCATATCCTTAATATCAAATCCCAAAGCATCTGTTGCAGAATTGAATACTGCATCTGCCTCAGGGAAATTTTCACAAAGTTCTTTTCCCATACCAATGGCTTGCGCCCCTTGACCTGAGAACAAAAAAGCTATTTTCACTGTTTTACCTCCTTAAAATTCAACGCCATTAAACAAATCCTTAACAATCTGCTCACAGCTCTTTATATCGTTTACCAAGCCGGCACTCTGACCTGCCATAACACTTCCCATTTCAGTGTCACCGTCTACAACAGCAGCACGAAGAGCCCCTGCACCAAGCTTTTCAAATGCCTCAACATCGCCTTCTTTTTCAATCTTGTCCATAAGCTTTGTGGCTTTGTTCTTCAATGTTCTTACAGGGTGACCTGTAAATCTTCCTGTTACAACAGCATCTCTGTCCTTTGCTGAAACAACCATATCCTTATAATTTTGGTGAACAACACATTCATCAGAACAAATAAATCTTGTTCCAACCTGAACACCCTCTGCACCCAATGCCAATGCGGCTTTAACACCTCTGCTGTCTGCAATTCCTCCTGCTGCAATCACAGGAATATTTACTGCATCAGCAATCATAGGTATCAATGTCATTGTTGTTAATTCGCCAATATGTCCTCCTGCCTCGCAACCTTCGGCAACAACTGCATCAGCACCGCTCTTTTCCATCTTTTTTGCCAGTGCAACACTTGGAATAACAGGAATTACAATTGTTCCTATCTCTTTAAGTGAGGGGATATATTTAGCAGGATTACCTGCACCTGTTGTAATAACTTCAACCTTTTCTTCAAGGAGCATCTTCATAACATCATCAGCATAAGGAGATAAAAGCATAACATTTACTCCAAAAGGTTTTTTGGTAAGCCCTCTTGCCTTTTTAATCTGTTCTCTTACATAATCAGCCGGAGCGTTACCTGCCGCAATCAAACCCACACCGCCTGCATTTGAAACAGCAGCCGCAAGTTCAGCAGTTGCAACCCAAGCCATACCTCCCTGAATTACGGGATAATCTATATTTAAAAGTTCACATACTCTGTTCTTCATTATAATCTCCTCTATCTAAATGGACTTTATAGTTCCAAAAGAACAGCACCCCATGTAAGACCGCCGCCCATACTTACAAGAACCGTCAAATCGCCTTTTTCAAGCTTACCTTCTTCAACAGCCTCGCACAGAGCAATAGGAATACAAGCAGCTGACATATTTCCGTGCTTTTCTATGTTTACAAACATCTTTTCTTCAGGCACACCCATTCTCTTTCTTGCACCCTCAATTATACGCATATTTGCCTGATGAGGAACAACAAGTTTTAAATCGTCAAAGGTTTTTCCTGCATCCTCTAACACCTTTCTTGCAGACATATCCATTGCCTTTATAGCAAATTTAAATACTGCACCGCCGTCCATCCAAAGGGTTCTTGGATTTCCAAAAGGTCTGCGTTCTTTATCTACATCTGTATATTTAATACTGGGAAGCGTTAAACAATCCCCATTAGTACCATCTGATGCGATATAACATGATTTAATACCTGTATCCTCTTCTGTTGCCGAAACTACAGCCGCACCGGCACCATCGCCAAACAAAACACAGGTGGCACGGTCCTGATATTCAGTAACCTTTGAAAGGGTATCTGCACCAATTACCAATGCATTTTTATACATTCCGTTTTCTATGAATTGAGTTACTGTTGTAAGTGCGAAAATAAATCCGGGACAAGCCGCATTTATATCAAAGGCTGTGGCATTAACAGCACCGATATTTTTCTGTACCATACAAGAAACAGAAGGAGTTGACATATCCGCTGTTACAGTTGCAACAACAATAAGATTAATATCCTCTGCACCTATTCCTGCATCTTCCAAAGCTCTTTGAGCCGCCTTGGTTGCCATATCAGAAGTATATTCAAATTCTCCGCTTATATGTCTTTCCTTAACTCCAACCCGCTTGGTAATCCATTCGTCGCTTGTATCAACCATCTTTTCAAAATCACTATTTGTCAAAATCTTTTCAGGAAGATATTTTCCTAATCCGATTATTCTTGCATGTAGTTTATTCATCAGCAACCTCGCCTTCCGGGTCATCTGTCCCATATTTTTTTATTTCCTCTGTCATTGCATCAATTAAACCGCTTTCAGCAAATTTAATAGCTTGTTTAATAGCATTATAAAACGCTTTTCCGTCAGAACTTCCGTGAGCCTTAATAACCGGCTTTGTAGCACCAAGAATAGGTGCACCGCCATATTCTGTATAATCCATCTTTTTCTTAAATTCCTTCAATCCGCTCTTAACCATAACAGCCGAAAGCTTTGAAAAGATATTTTTAAGAAAAACTTCTTTTATCATTCCATAAAAGGCAATTCCCATACCTTCCATAAATTTAAGAATAACATTCCCTGTAAAACCATCACAGACAACAACGTCTGCTCCGCCTGTTGGAATATCTCTTGCCTCTATATATCCCTGATAATTAATAGGAACATTTTTTAACTGTTTATTTGTTTCTACAACAAGCTCCGTTCCTTTTTCTTCTTCAGTTCCTATATTCACCAGTTTTACACAAGGATTTTTTATATCCATAATCTTTTGCATATAAATTGAACCCATAATCGCAAACTGTTTTAAAAATGCAGGAATACACTCAGAACTTGCGCCTGCATCAATAAGTAAAAAGCAACCTTTATCAGAGGGCATAATGGGCGCTAATGCCACACGACGCACTCCTTTTATCCTTTTTAATAACAGAGTAGTTCCTGCAATGAGTGCTCCTGTATTTCCGGCACTTACTACCGCATCGCCCTCATCTTTTTTGAGCAAGCTTAATGCAATTCTCATTGAAGAATCACGCTTTTGGCGTATAGCCGTCATTGGGTCATCTTCACCTTCTATTATCTCGGTTGCATCAACAATTTTTATCTTGCCACCGCTGTATTGTCTTTTGCCAAGCTCCATCTGTATCTCTTTTTCTCTTCCGACTAAGGTCAATGTTACATCCAGTTTTTCAACCGCCTGAACACAACCATCAACAACGGCTGACGGGGCATTATCGCCACCCATCGCATCAACAATTATATTCATTCTCTTTACCTCTTTAAATCAATACATCTATCCAATATTATACAAAGTTATATGCATATCAATCAAGTATTTTCCTTTGTTTTAACATTCTTGTAAAATTTTCGTAACATTACTTAAAGTTTATAAGTTCTTTATTCTTAATAATATAGTCAAATCCTGAATAAATTGTCAAGGCCACTGCAACAACTGTCAAAACAAGTATGCCAATTCTGCAAAATTCATCAATCATAGGAAAATATGATACACAGATTTCATAAACCATAACTGCAACAACAAGTATAAACTGGGAAACAGTTTTTGATTTTCCCCACATACTTGCCGCAATAACCTTATTTTCACCCATTGCTATAAGACGAACCCCTGTAACAATAAGTTCACGGGCAAGGATTACCATAACAACTCCTGATGTAATATATGGCATTCCTTTCTCAACAAAAGCAATAAGTGCCGCCATTATCAGCATTTTATCTGCCAGAGGGTCCATCAATTTACCAAAGTTTGTAACCTGATTATTTTTTCTTGCTAAATATCCGTCAAGATTATCAGTAAGGGTTGCAATTAAGAATGTTGCCACTGCAGCAAACAAACCCCATCTTCCGCAAGAAAGATAAAAAATCATATAAACAGGAATTAATATTACTCGAAGTAATGTAAGTTTATTTGGTGTATTCATAATTCTTCACTCAGCACAATTTCTTATGCTTGCCTTTCTTCTATTTTTCTTTTCCGAAAATATCATATTCCAATGCCTGCTCAACTTCAACCTGAACAAATTCACCGGAAGATAGTTTCCTATCACTCTTAAAGAACACTTTTCCGTCAATCTCAATTGAATCGGCATAGGTTCTTCCGTAGTAACTCTTTATTATTTCATCTCTGTCCTCAACAAGAACAGAAACAGTTGAACCAATTCTGTTTTCGTTCCACTCCTGTGAAATTTCAGCCTGAACCATCATAAGTATTTCCTGACGTTTTTGTTTTTCTTCGTCCTCAAGCTGTCCGTCAAGGTTATATGCAGGAGTATCTTCTTCTCTGGAATAAGCAAAAACCCCAAGTCTTTCAAACTTTATTTTTTCAACAAACTCTCGAAGTTCTTCAAATTCTTCCTCTGTTTCTCCCGGAAATCCTACAATCAATGATGTTCTGATAACAGCATCAGGCATAGCTTTTCGTATTTTTGAAATTAGCTCCTCAATCTGTGCTTTATTGGTTCTTCTTCCCATTCTTTTTAATATTCTGTCATTACAATGCTGAATAGGAATATCAAAGTAATTGCATAGCTTTTCTTCTTTTGCAAATGTTTCAATCAATTCATCTGTCATAAGTTCAGGATAACAATAATGAACTCTTACCCATTGAATTTTTTCTATCTTACATAATTCTTCAAGAAGTTCAGCAAGCTTATATTCGCCATATAAATCTATTCCATATCTTGTTGTATCCTGTGCTATAACTATAACTTCTTTTACGCCCTCATCAGCCATCTTTCTTGCCTCAGCAAGGATATCCTCCATCTTACGGCTTCTGTACTTACCTCTGATTGACGGAATAACACAGTAGGTACAATGATTATCACAGCCTTCTGCGATTTTCAAGTAAGCAGTATATTCAGGTGTAGTTCTCACTCTCGGAACATCTTCGCATAAAAGAGGTTCATCCGAGCAATAGACACACTCATTTGCAGTTTCAAGTTCCTTAATTATCTCAACTATTCTGTTATATTCGTTTGTACCAATAACAGCATCAACTTCAGGAATTTCACGAATAACCTGTTCTTCATAACGCTGTGCCAGACAGCCTGTAACAATAAGATATTTGCAGTTTCCCTCTTTTTTATACTGAGCAAGCTCCAATATACATTCTATGGACTCCATCTGTGCAGACTCAATAAACGTACAGGTATTTACAATAAGAATTTCCGCATCAGCCTCATTCTCAACTATTTCATAGCCTGCCTCTTCAAGCAGACCCAACATTTGTTCGCTGTCTATTAAATTTTTAGAGCATCCCAATGATGCAAGTGAAACCTTTTCCAATCTCTAAACCCCTATCTCTAATATTCGTCGTATTCAAAGTGAAACTCATATTCACCAAGACATTTTTTTATTTCCTGTAAAGAATATCCCCGTCTTGCAAGTCTTGCTTTAAGCTTTTCTAAGTCCTTATAGCTATGTATATTTTCACATAAATTCCTCTGCTCAACATAACTTTTAAGCTGGGTATATGTATCCTCTTCGCAATCAGCTATTGCATCTTCAATGATACTGCTCGAAATTCCTTTCCGTATAAGTTCCTGACGAATACGATATATTCCTTTTGCACCAAGCTTGATGCCGTCATTTATATATGCCATCGCATAGGTTCTGTCATTTAAATACCCGACTTTAACAAGTTCTTCCACTGCTTTTTCGGCAGTTTCCTTATCATAACCTTTTAATAAAAGCTTATCATATACTTCTCTGCAGGTTCTCATTCTTGAATTCAAGAAAAAGACAGCGGTGTTGATTGCTTTTTGCAAACTCTCCATCCTGCCGTCCTCCTCTCAAAATAACATTATTTTTTCTTTTTAGGCTTTTCAACCGGCATAAAAGGAGTTGCCTCAACATCAACATCTTCAGCCGGAGCAGGCAATCCTGCTGCTTCTCTTACCTTTAATTCAATCTCACGGCACAGTTCAGGATTATCCTGGAAAATCTTCTTTACGCCGTCACGGCCCTGTCCTAAACGTTCTCCGTTATATGAAAACCATGAACCGCTCTTATTAACAATATCCATCTCAACTGCAATATCAAGAATATTTCCTTCTTTTGAAATACCCTCGCCGTACATAATATCGAACTCTGCCTCTTTAAACGGTGGAGCAACCTTATTCTTTACAACCTTAACCTTTGTTCTGTTACCAACCATTCCACCATCATTCTTCAATGTTTCTGTTCTGCGAACATCCATACGAACTGATGAATAGAATTTAAGCGCACGTCCGCCAGGTGTAGTTTCAGGGTTACCAAACATAATACCAACCTTTTCACGCAACTGGTTGATAAAGATAGCTGTTGTATTGGATTTACTGATAACACTTGTCAGTTTTCTCAATGCCTGTGACATAAGTCTTGCCTGAAGACCAACGTGTGCATCACCCATAAGTCCCTCTATTTCCTGTTTAGGAACCAATGCGGCAACAGGGTCAATAACAATAACATCAATTGCACCTGAGCGAACAAGCTGTTCTGTAATTTCAAGTGCCTGCTCACCTGTATCCGGTTGTGATACAATCAAATCATCAATTCTTACGCCTAATTGTTCTGCATAAACAGGATCAAGAGCGTGTTCTGCATCAATAAATGCAGCCTCTCCGCCCATCTTCTGAGCCTCAGCAACTATATGTAGGGCAACCGTTGTTTTACCTGATGATTCAGGTCCGTAAATCTCAACAATACGTCCTCTTGGAACACCGCCTATACCAAGGGCGATATCCAAAGCTAACGAACCTGTAGGGATAGCCTCTACATTCTCCACAGGCTTCTCGCCAAGACGCATAACTGCTCCTGAACCATATTGTTTTTCTATGTTACCAAAGACACTTTCAAGTGCCTTTCTTTTTTGCTCATCCATTATAATCTTCCTTTCTGTATAGCATATATGCTACTAATACAATTATAAATTACCGTTTTAATACTGTCAAGCAATTTTAATAAATTTCTTGCTATAAAAAATAATAACTACCGATTAATCCGATAGTTATCATTTATATTTAATTTAATTATATGTAAACGCATCCTTACTAAACTTTTTAATCAGTTTATATGCTGCATATATCACACAGACTGCTACACAAAATGCAGCCAGAACATAGAAAACTGAAACCCATCCGAAATTATCTGCAATTACACCAAGACCATACGAACTGATGGTACTGCCCATATAACAAAATCCGTTAAACACCTGACCTATTCCATAGGCAAAAAAGAAAAAGGTAGGTGCAATTCCGGCTTGGGCTTTGGTTACACCGTAATATTCTATAACCTGGGTTATATTGGCAGAATAATTTACCTTTCCAAAATATGACACTGAATACACAAGCCATCCCAAAAAAATCAGTAAGAATGTTCCTGTTTTTTTATTAGTTATTTGTTTTGCTGAGCAATCCATAAATATAACCCCTTATTAAGTTTTTAAATTCTATAAAACACCACACAAGTATAACATACACAAAAAAGGAAATCAATTAAATAATTTAGAAAAATAAGGTAAAGATTATTATATTTTTTAGCACGAATAAACAAAAGAATCTTGGTGAGGTATCTCATCAAGGGTTTTTGGATAGTTCCGGCAACGACTTATGTTCCCGGGCAGTCGCCCGCCAAGTATTTTCAGCGCTGGGAAGCTTAACTTTTTGGTAATCAGGGCTCCCAAAAGACGTCCATTGTCTTTTGGGAAGAGGAGAAGTCGCCAATAAAAGCGATGGTTTGCTGTTGCAAACCGAGCCAAAAGGCGAACTTCGACGAGGGAACAGGTGTGACCTTCCCGCATGGATATGTAAAAATAAAACCCTCGACGAAAAATTCATCAAGGGTTATATCGTATTCTGGCGACGACTTATGTTCCCGGGCGGTCGCCCGCCAAGTATTTTCAGCGCTGGAAAGCTTAACTACTGTGTTCGGAATGGGAACAGGTGTGACCTTCCCGCTATAGTCACCAGATAAACTTGAAGTTTAATCCCATACTTACACGTCTTCGACGTGATTTATGCTGTATAGGTCACTTCGTGACAAATAATGTCTTTCAAGTGCAACGAAAATTCAGCACTCTTTGTTTGAATAGATAAAGAGAAAAGTAGAGTAAACCTTACTCACAATTAAGGTCAAGCCCTCGACCTATTAGTATCGGTCAGCTGAATGTGTTACCACACTTAC
>JAZUMJ010000002.1:0-27703 GCA_045603605.1 Ructibacterium sp.
TTATTGTAAATTGCTACAAGCAAATGAATATGATTTGGCATAATAACATAATTAATAATTGACGCATTAAACCTGTCAGGTAATTTTTTTGATAACTTGCTTTGCAACTTCTCCATATTGTGTTAATTTATTTTCGGGCAATTCGTGAATTGCCCCTACGATATTTGAAAACAAATTTTTTCTGTTGTGTGTGCATATTGTAATAAAATACGCACCATTTTGGGAATAATCATATCCTTTTAACCTTGTTGGCTTGCGTTTTGGTAAATCCATTATTTAATCCTCAAAATATAGCAACTTATATGGTGGGACTTCAAGTGCCTTTGCAATTCTAAATAATGTGTCTAACGAAATTGCTTTATAAATATTAGGAGCTTCAATTTGTCCGATAAAAGAAACTCCGCAATCCAAAATTTCAGCAAGTTGTTCTTGCGTGAGAGATTTTAATTTTCTGTAATAAGATATTTTTAATCCAATTTTTATATAATTATCTTTAAATTCTATATTCACATAAATCACCTAATATAATTTTATTATATTTACAAATATATATAAATATGATAAACTTAATATAATTATTACCATATGGATAATAAATATATTAAGTTTTTGGAGGTAAAACAAAATGAAGAAAAGATTAGAATGGTTAATTGCAGGTATTTTAATTGGTACAATACTGACAAGCGGAATTGTGTTTGCAAAAAACATTCAAGAAACAATTGATGCTATCTATATGAATATAAAATTGGTGATTGATGGAGAAGAAATAACACCAAAAGATGTCAATGGAAATGTAGTTGAGCCTTTTATCTATAACGGAACAACTTATTTGCCTGTACGAGCAATTGGCAAAGCATTCAATAAGGATGTTCATTGGGACGAAGAAACGGCAACTGTTTATGTAGGCAATATTGTAAAACCCGCAAAAGCGGTGTTTTTATACGATAAACCTTATCTAGAATGCGAGATACCAGCAGAATTTAAAGCTGGAAAAAATGACAATATTATCGTCGGTAGAATAGAACGGAACAATATTACAAATTATATTGGGTTTAATCTTAATACTACAGAACATATAGACTATAATAATAAAGAATACCACAATGCTGTGACATACTCGTTAAATGGTTTAGCAAAAAAGGTTAAAGGAACCTTTATTGCCCCCGCATTTAACAATTGTGATTCTGCTGAATATAGAGTGAATTTCTATAATGAAAACGGAAAGTTGCTATATCAATCACCTATAATGACCGAATCTGTATCCCCTATTGATTTTGAGTTTGATACGGGAAAGGCACTCAAATTAAAAGTAGAATTTAACGGACATACAGATTGTGGTACATATAGCTTTTATTGTATAATTAAAGATTTTTCAATTCTTACTACAGATTACTAATTGTCTGTTACTGTGATGAACATGGAATATATATGTCATTCCCCTAATATTCATGATAATCTTAAAACCTTTGCGGTTCGTTGGAAACCGCCGAACCCTACGATAAAAGGCAGAAACGAGATTAATCGTTTCTGCCTTTTAAATTACTATTCTTAAGAACGCACATTTTTTATTTATGACAGTTTTCTGCATTTGCACATCCACTGCATCCGCAAGAGCAAGAACCCTTGCCGCTTTTCCGTTTCTTTATCTCATTTCCTACAATAAGCACAAATATAACTGCAATTATAATTGTAACAATAATCGTTGGCAAATTCATATCCTTGCCCTCCTCTCAACTAATTTTCAAATTTATTTTTTCTAAACAGCAGATAGCCCAATCCAACCAAAGCAACAGCCGCAATTACTGTCCAGAAGTTAAAGGCTACTGTTCCGCTGATTAAACCGCCCAATTGGTATACTATCAGTGAAATCACATATGCAAATCCTGTCATATAACCAATTGCTGCAAATGTCCATTTTCCATTATTCATTTCACGCTTAATTGCACCCATAGCCGCAAAACAAGGTGCGCAAAGAAGGTTAAACACAAGGAACGAGAATCCTGCAAGCTTGCTTGTAAAGAACTCGGCTCCGATTGCTGAAAGGGCTGTTGAACCTTCTTCTGCAAGTCCCATTGCCGCATCTGCCATAGCTTCGCCCGATTCCAAAACGGTTTCAGCCATTGATGAAAGTGAACCGAATACACCAACAACCTCTTCCTTTGCAACCAACCCAAGAATTGTTGCAACAGCTGCATGCCAATCACCAAAACCAAGAGGTGCAAATAACACTGCAATCCAACCACCCACAATTCTGAGAATTGACGCTCCCGAATTATCTTCAGTTATATAATGAAAACCACCTTCAAAAGAAAGACTGTTCAAAATCCAAATAATTATACTTGCCGCAAGAATTACTGTTCCCGCACGTTTAATAAATGACCATCCTCTATCCCATGTTGTGCGAAGAACATTACTTGCCAATGGTGCGTGATAGGACGGAAGTTCCATAACAAACGGAGCAGGGTCTCCTGCAAATGCCTTTGTTTTCTTAAGTATTATTCCCGAAACAATTACTGCCGCTATACCAATAAAATATGCTGCTGTTGCAATTAATCCGCTACCGCCAAAGAGTGCACCTGCGATAAAACCTACAATCGGCATTTTAGCTCCACAAGGGATAAAGCCTGTTGTCATAATCGTCATCTTTCTGTCACGGTCCTGCTCAATAGTACGGCTTGCCATAATTCCGGGAACTCCGCAACCTGATGCAACCAACATAGGAATGAATGACTTTCCAGAAAGTCCGAATTTTCTAAAAAGTCTGTCCATAATAAATGCAATTCTTGACATATATCCGCAATCTTCCAAAATTGAAAGCAAAAGGAATAAAATCAGCATTTGGGGAACAAAACCAAGGACAGCACCTACACCGCCTACAATTCCGTCCATAATCAAAGAATAGAGCCATTCCGCTATAATTGGAGTTCCCTCTGCATTCAAAAGAACCAAATCTAAAAGTTCAGGGATACTCATAAGGTTTGCGAGGAAACCTGATTCATAGGTTTGGGCAAATGAACCGAAAAGTCCATCATTCATAAATGTAACTGTCCAATCGCCAACTGTTCCGATTGAAAGGGTATAAACAAGCCACATAACAGCTACAAAAATGGGCAGTGCCAAAATACGATTTGTTACTATTCTGTCAATTTTATCTGATGTTGAAAGCTTACCTTTATTCTTTTTTACATAGCATTTTTCCATAAGCCTTCCTATGTAATCATATCGTTCACAGGTAATAATACTTTCTGCATCGTCATCAAGTTCGCTCTCTGCTGCCTTTATATCTTTTTCCATATGAGCAATTTTTTCTGCGTCAATTCCCAATTGCTCCAATACCTTTTTATCACGTTCAAAAATCTTTATTGCATACCATCTCTGTTGTTCTTCAGGAAGATTATGTACTGCCGCTTCTTCTATATGAGCGATTGCATGTTCAACTGCACCGGAAAAGCTATGCACCGGAATATTGGTTCCTTTGGCAACTGCAAGAATTGCAGCCTTTGCCGCCTCTTCCACACCATCACCCTTGAGAGCAGATATTTCCACAACTTCGCAACCTAAATCTTTGCTCAAAATGTCAATGTCAATCTTGTCCCCTCTTTTACGGACAATATCCATCATATTGATGGCAATTACAACCGGTATACCAAGTTCAATAAGCTGTGTTGACAAATATAGATTACGTTCTATATTTGTTCCGTCAACAATATTTAATATTGCATCAGGTCGTTCATTAACCAGATAATTACGGGCAACAACTTCCTCTAATGTATAGGGCGAAAGTGAATATATTCCCGGTAAATCCGTTAATACAACCTCCTTATGATTCTTCAGCTTACCTTCCTTTTTCTCAACAGTTACCCCGGGCCAGTTTCCAACATACTGGTTCGAGCCCGTCAACGCATTAAACAGCGTTGTCTTACCGGAGTTAGGGTTTCCGGCTAATGCAATTTTAATTGACATTTGTTTTTACCTCCTGTCGGTTAGTTTCATCTAACCTTTGTTTAAAAATCAGTTAATTAATCCACCAAAATCATTTCCGCATCTGCTTTTCTTATAGAAAGCTCGTATCCTCTTAAATTAACCTCAATAGGGTCGCCTAAAGGTGCAACCTTGCGAACATAAATCTCTACGCCCTTTGTAACGCCCATATCCATTATTCTGCGTTTAACAGCCCCTTCTCCCTCAAGCTTGATAACCTTAACAGTTTTTCCTATTTTTACATCTTTCAGGGTCTTCATATTCCTTCCTCCATCATCAACAAATCCATATTATACCTTAATTTTCAGTCGAGTTAGGTTACGCTAACTTTCATTAGTTAGTTTACTCTAACTCTCATATTTTGTCAACCCCTAATTTGAAATTTTTCTATTTTTTAGCATCTTGTACAATATTATGTATATTACTCTTTGTCCAAAAATATAAATATTAACAATAAATTATTGACCAAAACATAAATTTATGTTATTATATAAACAAGGATGGTGTTAACATTATGCAGATAAAAGAATCCGCAGAGAATTATCTGGAAGCCATATTTATGATAAAAAAAGAAAAAGGCTATGTCCGCAGTATTGACGTGGCAAATGAACTGGGTTTTTCTAAGGCGAGTGTTTCTGTTGCAATGAAGCATTTCCGTGAGGAAGGCTTTATTACTGTGGGAAATGACGGAGATATAGACCTTACAAAAAAGGGTTTAGAGGTTGCGGAGAGAATATTTGAACGGCACCAGCTTATAGCCAAGGTTCTTATGTCATTGGGTGTAAGCGAGGAAACAGCCTATACCGACAGTTGCAAGATTGAACACGATATCAGCGATGAGAGCTTTGAATGTATAAAAAACTATTTGATGAATTTAAAATGATGTATGTAAAAGAAATATTTGGATAAAATATTATTATATAAAATTTAAGGAGGTTATTATTATGAAAAAATATGTTTGCCCTTGCGGTTATGTTTATGACCCTGAAATCGGCGATCCTGACAATGGTGTTGCAGCAGGCACAGCTTGGGAAGATGTTCCTGAGGATTGGGTTTGCCCAACTTGTGGTTTAGGTAAAGACGCATTTGAAGAAGAATAAGATACAGGGCTGTGGCAAATTGCCACAGCCCTTAAATTTCTATTGTGCACTTATTTTTATATCCTTAACTGCAACATCTGTTTGACTTAAAATAATATCCTTTATCTGGGCTACCTTTGCACCGTCAATCTCGCCGCCCTTAACCATAACAGAAACTCCGCTGTCGGTTATATGAGCAAAACAATCCTCGTATCCCTTGGCTTTAACCTGAGTTTCAATTATTCCTTCTTTTTCGGAATTTTCGTTTGCCTTTTTAATTCTTTCCTGAGCATCTAATTTTGCCTCAGGCGATGCTTCACTGCTTTCGCCCATCTTCTTCCATTCTTCCATTGCCTTGTCCCTTGAACTATCTCTGTCCCGTCTTGTTTTTTCCATCTCAGAATCTACAGATTGATTTTCGTTTTGCACCTCTTCCTTATCCTGAGAATTTTCAGTATTAACCGGTATAGAATCTCCGGTTACGGGCATAGCAAGCTTATCCGTTTCAGTTGTCCATCTGTAATATCCTGCTGTGATAACTAATGCCACAAGTCCAAGCATAAGTATCTGTTTTCCTTTAAATATCCCTTTACTTTTATTTTTACTCATATTCTTCATTCCTTTCCTTTTTAATATGTAATCCATATTCTATGTGCCGGCAATCCATAGAGAGCCTTAACCGCATCATACATTTCATACTTAATTTTTTCATCTCTTGCACCATCTGCAACAACAATTACTCCCACAGGTTCAGGTAGCTTTTCTTTTATCACATATGGTGCTTGTTCAGAGCCTTTTCCACTGAGGACAACACTTTCTTCTGTCTCTTTTCTGCTGCTTTGGTCATCAACATCTGTTTTCCCTCTTTCATCTGTTGCAAGTATCTTTTCACCTCCGCTGTCAATATATATAAGAACCGAAACCTCACCGGCTCCGTTTATTCTTTTCAATGTATCTTTTAAATTCACTTCAAGCTGATTTTTATATTCTTCCCTTGAAAACACTTCGCTTTTATTTATCGGCTTTTCATTCTCACTTTTCTCACAACCTGAAAATCCCAGAAAAAATACAGCTAATATCAACAACACTACTACTGCCGTATTCATATTTTTATTTTTCAGCTTAACTCTTGGTAAAATCTCTTTCAGCTCATTATTCATCCTAAGTTACTCTCCTTCAAAAACTTTACCAAAACCTTTTTTACACCAAATTCCTCGCCAATTATTGTTTTAAGTTTTTTTGCCGTTTCAGGCAAGGGAATACTGTCAACTATCAAATCCACCCTGTTTATTGTGCCGAATTTTTCTTCCTCTTCTTCGATATAACATTCCACCTCAAACTCTGCCTGAGAAAATTCCATTAAAACTCTCTCTTTGATTTTTTTGCTCAAGTTATATTTATAAATCCTTATTACCTCATCCCTTTGAGTTTTCTCCATATTCTCATATTCACGATAACTGTTTTGGTTATCCTGAAAACTAAAATCAAACTCATAGTCTGACCGGTATAAATCATATATAGGTGAAATAAGAGCAAGAATCATAACAAGTCCTATGCAAAGGCGGATATATTTTTCAAAAGCTCCGTCAGGTATTATAGTTTCGCAAATAGAACCAAAAATTGCAATTCCGGCAAGAGTTGTTGTCCATTCTCTCAGTCCATCCATCACCTCTACCTCCCAAGCATAACCGCACTGTTTCCTGCATTTATAATTATTGTTATAATCATTATAAACATAACCGTGGTTGTTGCCAGCATTGAAAACAATAATGAAATTGAATTTGCCAGTTCTGTTATGCATACCACCATTTTAGGTTCTGAAACAGGCTGAATCACCGCCGCCGTTAACCTGAATATAATCAAAACTGCCCATAATTTTATGATTGGTGCTGCCACCACTACAGCAACGCAGATTATACCCATTATTCCCACAGAATTTTTTATTAAAGCACTGCAGTTCATAACAGTTTCAACCGACTCCGATAAAATTCCGCCAACCACCGGAATTAAATTTGCCGCTGCAAACTTGGTAAGCTTAATTGTCAAACCATCTGCCCCTGATGCCGCTATACTTTGAAGCCCCGCTACACTGACAAAGACCGTAAGCATTATATTAAGTCCCCATCTTATACACCTGTTTAAAAAGCCTACCATCTTATCTGTTTTAAACTTATCCGACAGGTTATTTACAATATTCATTGCAGTTGTAATCATAACCATAGGGATAAAAAAACTTTGAATTACCACCACTGCAATCTCCACCGTTCCCAACAAAACAGGTTCAAAAACAGTGGCGGAAACAATAGCTCCGCTTGTAAGCAAAGATGTTATTACAATAGGAACAACAAACTTCATAAACTCTGCGATTTTATCTATTGTCCCCGATGCCAACTCTGCCGCATCATAAAATGCAGCAGATGTGATTGTGGCTATAATTATGTAACATACGAAGAAAGCGGCTTTTGATACCCCTTCCTTTCCAAACCCCTCTTTAAGCCCTGTAAGATATGAGCAAAGGATTGCAACTGCCAGAACAAGTGCCATTAATCTCAGGCTCTTATACACTTCACCAAGCAAGCCTTTTATTAAAATACCTAATAGCTGAGGAATTGATACAGTTACTCTCCCTCTGGTAAGTTCTCTAAACATTTCTATTGTACTTGTATCAGGTATAAGCTCTTCAAATTTATTCAGCGCATCTGCATCGTCTAAAGCATCTTCAAATACATCTCCATAAAGGTAAGCATACTCGTCCAGTATTTTTGAGGTTTCATCTTCCATTTCGGCAAAAACATAACCATTACATATTATTATCCCAATTACTATAAGTAATATCTTTCGCATATCTGCACCACTTTTAATAGTTTATTATCTTTGTTACAACCTCAAGTATTTGATAAACAATCGGCATTGATATAACAAGAACAACAATTTTACCTGCAAACTCTATTCGTCCTGCTAATGCACTTTCTCCTGAATCCTTGCATAATTCCGCAGAGAATTGACAAATATATGTCACGCCGATTATTTTAATCACAATCTTAAGATACTGGTTTTCTATTCCCACCTGACCTGCAATATCCTCAAACATATGTATTGCAGAATTAATATAGGGAATTAATATTGCAAGGATTGTACAGGTTGCTAAAATGGGCAGCATAATTCCTATTTCAGGTCTGTATTGCTTTACAATCAAAGTAATAATTGCTGTAACCAATCCTATGCCGATTATTTGTAAAAGTTCCATCTTTAAAGTCCAAACAGATTTTTTATTGTATCAAACAGATTACTTATTTCCTGAATAACCACCAATAAAACCACAATCAATCCTGCAATGGTAGTCATCATCGCCTGGTCATCCCGACCTGCCCTTACCAAAAGCATATTTAACACCGCAACAATTATCCCGATTGCAGCAACCCTGAATATCAAATCCACACCGCTCATAATCCACTTTGCCTTTCTATGCCTTAAATTAATAATATAACAATCAATATTCCAACTAAAAATCCCATTCCCCGCCACATATTCCCATCTTTCTTAAACTTAGAAAAAGCCTCTTCTTTGATGAATTTAAGTTTTGCCAGTGTAATATTTATATTAGCCACACAGTTTTCTTTTTCACTGCTGTCCATATTTTCCCCAAAAGAATATAATATCTCTATTTCATCATTGTTTAATAAAATATCCTTCCTGCATCTGTCAATTGCCTCTTTCCAGCATTGAGATGCCTTAGCATCAGGTCGGTTTTTCATTATTCCGCCCGCAATCAGAAGAAGCTTATTTGCAGGATTTGGGAGATTTCCTGATATCTGCAGCATAGCTCTGCAAAGAGGTATAGCCATAAAATCTATATTAAACAGCAATAGAGATAACATCTTTTCAAATGCCTCAATCTGCTTTACCTTTTCATACAGCCTTGCCGAAAATAACATCCCTGTATAACCGGCTCCAAGGATAATAATAATCCCGCAAATTCCCCTTATAATCATAATTTCACCGTCTTGGTATAAACAACCGTTTCAACTCCTGTTGTATCCCTTCTAAGTAATATTGCCATTTTAAAAACTCTGTCTTCAAACAATGGTTTTAAAACATTGCGGTTTCTTACATCATCAATACTGTCACCATGGGTTGTGGCAATAACAGAAACACCTGTCCCATGGGCAAGCCTGATTGCCGCTACATCCTTCTCGTCTGCAATTTCATCGGAAATAATTACCCTTGGTGACATCGTTTTTATCATCATCAATATTGCATCGCTTTTAGGAAGATTATCCATTACATCTGTTTGAGCGCCAATATCATTTTGTATCACTCCATCATACATCGCCCCGATTTCACCTCTGTCATCAGCCACAGCAGTTTTAAATCCTCTGTTTGAAATCTGCCTGGTTAAATCCCTTAATAATGTTGTTTTTCCCATCTGTGGAGGTGAAATAATTAACGAACTTTCTATTTCAGTGTTTTTAATAACAGAATCTATAACTCCGTCTGCCACACCTATTATTTGGTGAGCAATTCGGAAATTAAGTGAGCTGACCTCTCTAAAGGTCCTGATTGCTCCGTTTTCAGTAACTGCCCGTCCGCAAACCCCCACACGATGACCGCCTTTAAGGGTAACAAACCCTTGACGTATTTCATCAAGGTATGCATAGACAGAGTTCTCGCAAATTGCCGAGAATGTAGTTTGGACTTCTTCCGCCGAAGCGTAATATGCGTTATTTTCATAATTTGTAATTCCTCCTGTTGGTGTTAAAAAACAGTTTTCTCCCCAAATTTCCAAAGCCACTGGCAGATTTGCCCTTAGCCGTATTTCCTCAATCTCAAAACAATTTGTTTTTGCAATTGTTTCAAGTTTTTCTCTAAGCCCTGTTGGGAAATAAGGTAATACTTCGAAAACCCGTGATTTGTTTATCATAACCTCACCTCTTCGTTTTGTATCTCTCTGTAAATATTATGATACTTTGTCCTTATTTAGAACATCAATTTAAACAAACAGGCAACAAATGTATATTATAAAAAATTTTGCTGATAATATTTTATATGTATAACCTAAATACAAAGGAGACATATCATATGAAAGATAAAATTTTTGGTGTTTTGCAAAGAGTAGGGCGGTCTTTTATGCTGCCTATCGCACTTCTTCCCGTGGCAGGTTTGTTGCTTGGAATTGGAAGCTCATTTACCAATCCCACAACCCTTGAAGCATACGGACTTACAAACATTATAAAAGAAGGAAGTCTGATTTATACACTCTTAGATATAATGAGTAAAACAGGCAGTGTGGTCTTTGACAACTTAGCACTGCTCTTTGCTATGGGTGTTGCCATAGGTATGGCTAAAAAAGAAAAGGAAGTTGCTGCCCTCTCAGGTGCAATAAGCTATCTTATTATGAACACTGCAATAAGTGCCCTTATTGCCGCAAACGGCGGTATTGAGGCAATGGCTGAAAACTCCACCACAACATCTCTGGGAATTGTAACCTTACAGATGGGTGTTTTTGGCGGAATTATTGTAGGGCTTGGCGTTGCCGCCCTCCATAACAGATTTTATAAAATTCAATTGCCTCAGGTTCTTTCTTTCTTTGGCGGAACAAGATTTGTACCTATAATATGCAGTATTGTATATCTGCTTGTTGGTATATTAATGTTCTATGTTTGGCCTGTTGTCCAGAACGGAATTGCACAGCTTGGTCAGCTTGTTTTAAAATCAGGATACATCGGCACATGGATTTATGGTATTATTGAACGTGCATTAATTCCATTTGGTCTGCACCATGTATTTTATATGCCATTCTGGCAGACAGAACTTGGCGGTTCAATGATAATTGATGGCGTAACTGTTCAGGGTGCACAAAACATCTTTTTTGCAGAGCTTGCATCAAAATCCACTCAGCAGTTCTCAGTTGAAGCTACAAGGTTTATGTCTGGTAAGTTCCCATTTATGATTTTCGGTCTGCCTGCTGCTGCTTATGCTATGTATAAAACATCCCGTCCGGAAAAGAGAAAGATTGTAGGTGGACTTTTAATTTCAGCCGCTCTAACCTCAATGCTTACAGGTATCACCGAGCCATTGGAGTTTACCTTCCTGTTTGTTGCTCCTCTTATGTACGCTGTCCACTGTGTATTGGCTGGTCTTTCATATATGCTTATGCATATCTTTGGCGTTGGTGTTGGTATGACCTTTTCAGGAGGACTTATCGACCTTACCCTCTTTGGTATTCTCCAGGGAAATGCTAAAACAAACTGGATATGGATTGTAATTGTGGGACTTGTTTATGCAGTTATATACTATCTTGTATTCAGCTTTATGATAAAGAAATTCAACTTTAAGACCCCCGGCAGAGAGGATGACGACGAAGAAACCAAGCTATATACCAGAAAGGATATGGAGGCGAGAAAATCAGGGGCGTTAAATGATAACCGCAGTCCTCTCATACTCAACGGACTTGGGGGAAAAGGGAATATTTCCGACCTTGATTGCTGTGCAACAAGGCTTAGAATTACTGTGAAAAATCCTGATTTAGTTAATGACAAGCTGTTAAAGCAGAGCGGTGCATCAGGAGTTATTCACAAAGGAAACGGGGTTCAGGTTATTTACGGGCCTCAGGTTTCGGTTGTTAAATCACAGCTTGAAGATTATATTGATTCACCTGAATCCGAGCATATCCAGATAACACCTGACTTTGATAAAGAACCACAAACACCCTCCAATAAAAACAAGTCTATAACTGAGTTTAATCTTTATTCACCACTTAAAGGGCAGGTTATCCCTCTTGAAGATGTTCAGGACGAAGCATTCTCACAAAAGGTTTTAGGGGATGGTATAGCAGTTGAACCAACTGAGGGAAAATTATTCTCGCCTTGCGATGGAAAGGTTGAAACTGTTTTTGAAACAAAACACGCAGTTAATATTATTTCGGATACAAATTGTGAAATCCTATTGCATATAGGAATTGATACAGCCAAGCTTAAAGGTAAATTCTTCACTTCGCATATTTCAGAGGGTCAGGCTGTTAAAAAAGGCGATTTATTAGTTTCCTTTGATATAAACCAAATTAAAAAAGCGGGGTATCCTGTAACAACTCCAATGATTATCTGTAACAGCGATGAATACAACCAAATAAAGACTTTGGCAAAAGGAAATATTAATAGTGGCGAAAAAATATTAAAGATAAACTAAAAATAAGGGGCGTATTTATGAAGACATTTAACTATACCATTAAAGATGAAATCGGGATACACGCAAGACCGGCAGGAATGCTTGCAAAGCTTGCTAAGGATTTTGAAAGTGAAATAATAATTGAAAAGGACGGCAAAGGTGTTAACGCTACAAAATTAATGATGCTGATGGGGCTTGGAATAAAATGCGGTGAAACTGTTACCGTTAAAATAAGCGGTTCTGATGAAGATACTGCCTCAAAGGCTGTAGCGGAATTTTTTGAATTAAATTTATAATAAAGGAGATACGGCGAATATGCTAAAATTTCACGGAAAAGGTGTTTACGGGGCTATTGCAATAGGAAAAATTTCTGTATTTAAAAAACAAGAAACGCAAATTCGCCGGGTTCATATTGAAGACCCTGAAAAGGAACTTCTGCGAATTGAGGAAGCAAAGAAAAAAGCAACTGCCCAGCTTGAACAAATATATCAAAAGGCTCTTAAAGAAATTGGTGAAACAAACGCAAGAATTTTTGATATTCACATTATGATGCTTGATGATGATGACTATAACGAATCAATTAGTAATATCATTATGGGTCAATCCGTAAATGCTGAATATGCTGTTGCTTTAACTGCGAATAATTTTGCAGAGATGTTTTCTTCAATGGACGATGCCTATATGCAAGCCAGGGCAGTTGACGTAAAGGATATTTCAAGCCGTATTATAAATTGTTTGTCCCATATTGAGAACGAAGGAATTAACGATGATGACAATGTTATTATCTGTGCCGAGGACCTTACTCCAAGCGAAACAGTTCTTTTTGACAAGGACAAGGTTCTTGCCTTTGTTACCGAAAATGGTTCAACAAATTCCCACACAGCCATTCTTGCCAGAAATATGAATATCCCCGCAATAATTGGTGTGGGTAAAAACTTCTTATCCAGAATTTCAACAGGTGATATAGCCGCAGTTGACGGATTTACAGGGGAAATCTTTATTAATCCTGACAGTGAAACACTTAAGGAAATAACAGAAAAACAGAAAGCGGATTTTGAAAAAAAAGAACTGCTAAAGGCACTAAAAGGCAAAGACAATATCACAATTGACGGGACACATATAAATATTTATGCAAACATTGGCGGACTTGATAACATTGGTGCTGTTCTTCTAAACGATGCTGACGGGATAGGACTTTTCAGAAGTGAATTTTTGTATTTGGAAAATAACGACTATCCCTCCGAACAGCAACAATTTGAGGTTTATAAGAGAGTTTTGGAAAGTATGGCAGGGAAAAAGGTTATCATCAGAACACTGGATATAGGTGCAGACAAACAGGTTAAATACTTTAATCTCGACAAGGAAGAAAACCCTGCCTTAGGTTTGCGTGCAATAAGAATATGCCTTAGCCGACCTGATATTTTCAAAACACAGTTAAGGGCACTCTTTCGGGCTTCTGCATTTGGTAATCTTGGAATAATGTTTCCAATGATTACAAGTGTATCTGAATTAAAAGAGGTCTTAAAAATATGTGATGAGGTCAAAAATGACCTTAAAGAAAGTAATATTAAATATAATAAGAACACCGAAATAGGCATTATGATTGACACTCCTGCGGCGGCAATAATAAGTGATAAGCTTGCTCAAATGGTAGACTTCTTTAGTGTAGGCACAAACGATCTTATCCAATACACCCTTGCTTGCGACAGACAAAATCCTAAGCTTGAAGACTTTTGTGATACTCATCACGAGGCGGTATTGAAGCTTATTGAATTATCTGCCCAAAATGCCCACGCAAATGGAATCTGGATTGGAATATGCGGTGAACTTGCCGCTGATACCACTCTTACGAAAACCTTTTTAAAGATGGGGATTGATGAACTATCTGTTTCACCTTCATATGTTCTTAAGCTAAGGGATATAGTTATAAATACCGATTTGCGAAAATAGTAAATATTTCTTAAATAATATTAAAAAGAAAGTTGCAATTTTAAATTTTTATGTTATAATCTAGATTAGATTAGGGGGAATTTCAATGAGAATTGCTTTTTTTGATACAAAACCTTATGATAAGGCATCCTTTGAAAAATTCAGCAGTGAATATAATGTTGAGTTCAAATATTTTGAAACCAAGCTTAATGAAGATACAGTTGAACTTGCAAAGGGTTTTGACGGTGTTTGTGTTTTTGTTAATGATACTGTAAACGCCGCTGTGATTGACCATCTTTGTGATATGGGGGTTAAAGTGGTTGCCCTTCGCTGTGCAGGTTTTAACAATGTTGATATGAAGCACGCCTTTGGAAAAATCCACGTTCTGCGTGTTCCTGCGTACTCTCCTTATGCAGTTGCTGAACATACCATGGCAATGCTTTTAACATCTATCCGCCGAATACACAAGGCATATATCCGAACAAAGGATTTTAACTTCAGTTTAAGCGGTATGACCGGTTTTGACCTTTATGGAAAAACTGTTGGCGTAATCGGTACAGGCCGTATAGGAAGAGTTTTTATTGACATATGCCGAGGCTTTGGAATGAAAGTTTTAGCTTATGATAAATTTCACGCAGAGGGTTTAGATAATGGTGATACTATCAGGTATGTTGAGCTTGATGAATTACTTTCAAGCAGTGATATTATCTCACTTCACTGCCCTCTTAACGAAGAAACCTATCATATTATTGATGAAGACTCATTAAAGAAATGTAAACAGGGAGTTGTAATTCTAAATACTTCAAGAGGTGCTCTTGTTGATGCGGAAGCCCTTTTAGAAGGTATTAAATCTAAAAAAATAGGTGCAGCTTGTCTTGACGTTTATGAAGAAGAAGCTGATTTCTTCTTTGAAGACTTCTCCGGTCACATTGTTCAGGATGATGTTTTGGCACGTCTTATTTCTATGCCAAACGTTCTTGTAACATCTCATCAGGCATTCCTGACAGAAGAAGCACTTACAAACATTGCCGAAACAACGGTAAAAAATATTGTAGACATCTTTGAAAAAAATCAATGTCCCAATGAACTTTGTTATCGTGGCGGCAAATCAGAAGACTGCAAAGACGGAAAATGTTTTTGATCTGCAGACAACATTGGAGGTAAAAAATTTATGCAAATAACAGATACAATTAAGTATATAGGTGTAAATGACCATCAAGTAGATTTATTTGAAGGTCAGTATGTCGTTCCAAATGGTATGGCATATAATTCCTATGCAATTATAGACGAAAAAATCGCAATTATGGATTCAGTTGATGCTAACTTTAAAGACGAATGGTTAGCTAACATTGAAGAAGTATTAGATGGCAGAGAGCCTGATTATTTAATAGTTCAGCATATGGAGCCCGACCATTCAGCAAACATAAAAAGCTTTACGGATAAGTACCCTGACAGTAAAATTGTTTCATCTGCAAAGGCATTTACAATGATGAATAACTTCTTTAACCACGATTTTACTGACAAACAGATTATTGTGGGAGAGGGTGATACACTGTGTCTTGGTAATCACAATCTTACCTTTGTCACAGCTCCGATGGTGCATTGGCCTGAGGTAATAGTTACTTATGACAGCACTGACAAGGTTTTATTCTCAGCTGATGGCTTTGGAAAGTTTGGTGCACTTGATATTGAAGAAGATTGGGCTTGTGAGGCAAGACGCTATTATATCGGTATTGTTGGTAAATACGGAGCTCAGGTTCAAGCCTTACTTAAAAAAGCATCTAATCTTGACATAAAAACAATCTGTCCCCTTCACGGACCTGTACTGAAAGAAGACTTAGGATATTATATCAACCTATACGATATATGGTCAAGTTACGGCGTTGAAAGTGACGGTGTTGTAATAGCATATACATCAATATACGGAAACACGAAAAAGGCAGTGGAAAAACTTGCAGACAAGCTTTATGAAAAAGGCTGTCCAAAGGTTGTGATTAACGACCTTGCCAGATGCGATATGGCAGAGGCAGTTGAGGATGCATTCAGGTATGGTAAAATTGTTCTTGCCACAACTACTTATAACGCTGATATTTTCCCGTTTATGCGTGAATTTATCAATCACTTAACCGAAAGGAACTTTAAAAACCGAACTGTTGGTTTTATTGAAAACGGAAGTTGGGCACCTGTTGCGGTTAAGGTGATGAAGTGTATGCTTGAAAAATGCAATAACCTGACATATGCAGAAACAGATGTAAAAATTATGTCTGCTCTGAACAGCCAAAGTGAAGAACAGATAAATTCTCTTGCTGAGGAAATGATGAAATAGTAAAAAAAGTGCGAAATCGCTTAAAGATTTCGCATTTTTTTTGACAGTATTACAATTGACAAAATTTGTCGGATGTGATATTCTGCCTTGGTGTGCTATAAAGGCATAAGAATTTACAGAAAGAAAGTGAACTCAGATGCGTAAAAAAAGACCATTTTTTAAGCATTACAAAAAAATCTTTGTTAATGAATTTAAAGGCTACAACCCTTCAAGATTTCTTAAGGATATCTTAGCCGGACTAACTGTTGCGGCAGTTGCTCTTCCTCTTGCACTTGCATTCGGTGCAGCAAGTGTTGACCCGTCCCAGGCTGCAATCGGTATTGTTGCAGGTATGATAACCGCTATTGTTGCCGGTGTTGTTATTGGTGCATTGGGAGGCGGAAGTTTCCAGATTTCAGGGCCAACGGGAGCTATGACCGTTATCCTTAGCGGAATATGTGCCGGTCAATATGGTTTGCAGGGAATGTTTGTTGCTTGTTTTATGGCAGGTATTATTTTGCTTATAGCCGGTCTTTTGCGTTTTGGTAAGATAATCCAGTTTATCCCCCGACCTGTTATAACAGGCTTTACCTCAGGTATCGCATTGGTTATTGCTCTTGGTCAATTGGGAAATCTGTTCGGTGTTCAACTTACAGGCGAAACAACTATCGGCAAGACAATTAATCTTTTTGCAAACCAGTTGTCTGATATAAACATATATTCTGTAATTTATACATTACTTACCATTACCGTAATTCTTCTTTTCCCCAAGAAATTGGCAAAATATTTCCCCGGAAGTCTTGCAGCATTAATCATTGTTACAGTTGTATCTGTTATTGCTCCATTTGAAGTAAAAACAATTGGAAATATTCCTGCATCATTAATAAACGAAGAGGTTTTAAGTTTTGGGTCAATCACTCCTGAAATGATAACTGCCCTTATTGGCCCTGCATTTACAATTGCGGCACTTGGACTTATTGAAAGCTTGCTATGCGGAGTATGTGCGGCAAAGATGAAAAAAGAGTTATTTGACTCAAACGTTGAACTTATTGCTCAGGGTATTGGAAATATGATAATTCCTCTTATGGGCGGTGTTCCGGCAACAGCTGCTATTGCACGAACAAGTGTTGCTGTTAAAAACGGAGGTCAAACAAGAATAACAAGTATTATGCAATCTGTTTTTCTCATCATATGTATGTTTGCACTCCCATCTGTTATTGCTGTTGTTCCATACGCTGTTCTTGCGGGAATATTGTTTGTAACCGCATGGAAAATGAACGAGCGGGAAGCAATCCGCAAATATTTCAGCAAAAAGATGTGGGATGCAATTTTGATGTTCCTTGTAACTATGGTTGCAACAGTGCTTCTTGACCTTACATATGCAATCATAATCGGTGTTGGTCTTTCATTCATACTTATGATTTTGAATACAAAGATTGAGATTGATTATTCCGAGGTTACCGAGCATAATGAAGATGCGGATAAGAAGGTTCTTTTGGTATACAGTACAGGTTCGCTCTTCTTTGCAAATGCAGGCGAGCTTGAAAAGTTGGTTAAGAAAAATACAAATGACAACGAAAAGATTGTTTTTGTTTTCCGTGGTATAACCTACCTTGATGTATCCTCAATTGATGTTCTTACTGAGCTTGTTGAAGAACTTCGTGAAAGCGGAAAAGAGGTAGTATTTACCGGTGTGCGTGAGAGAATAATGCATCAAATGCGTCGTTCAGGATTTACTGAAATGGTTGGCGAAGATAACTTCTATCACAGCCTTGATAAGCTGTTGCTGTCAGGTGATGGTTCTGCTAAATATCGCAGTAAATAGTAAAGGTGTGGCATTATTCCACACCTCAGACTGTCGAAAAAGTCGGTCTACCGCAAGCGGAAAAAATCTTGTAGGGACAGGCGTCCCCGACTGTCCGCATAATATATATTAACAAACGGCGAAGTTTTCATCGAGAAAACCTCGCCGTTGCTTGCTTTTTGCGAAATCGTTCTCTACCGTAGCCACCTACGCCGACGAAAACGATTTCACAAAATATACCTTCCTTTTTCAACATCTGCCAGCGTGTCGATACTTTATCGACACGCTGAAAGGTGTGGCATTATGCCACACCTTTTATAATTCTTTACCTCTGAGAATAACCTTCTTAATATTTAATTCCTTATCAAGTATAAGAATATCTGCAATTTTTCCTTCTGTTAAGCTTCCCACTTTATCATAGATGCCAACGGTCATTGCAGGATTTTTAGTTGCCATTTTGCAAGCATCCTCAAGTGGAATACCTATGGAAACGAGATTTCTAACACCATCAATAAGACAGGTTGTTCCGCCGGCAATTGTTCCGTCGTCTGTATATGTCTGCCTGTCTTTAATGATAATCTTTCTGCCGTTTACAGTATATTCTCCGTCAGGAAAACCTGTTCCTAATTCTGAATCTGTAATCATATTGATTTTATCAGCACCTTTGATATCATATACCATCTTTACAACATCCTTATGCACATGGAAGAAATCACATATAAGCTCAGGTCTTGCATCAGTAAATAAAATTCCGCCTACTGTTCCCGGATTTCTATGGTTAAGAGGGCTCATTGCATTAAACAGATGCGTAGCTTGAGATGCACCGATTTCAATTGCATGACAAACCTGTTCATAGGTTGCATTTGTATGACCGATTGATACACAAACACCGGCATCTACAGCTTTTTTAATAACTGCATCTGCATTTGGGAGTTCAGGAGCAAGGGTAATAATTTTAAGGCATCCCTCTGCCGCCTCAAGATATTCACCAAATTCATCAGGGTCAGTATCTCTTATATTTTCAGGCAAGTGTGCGCCTTTATACTTTTTAGCAAAAAATGGTCCTTCAAGATGCAAACCATAGATTTTTGAACAGCCATCTTCCTCTCTTTTTGTGCAATCCTTTATGTATTCAATACAAGAAAGAAGCTTTGCCTTTGGTGCTGCAGAAATTGCAGGAACAAGAGAAGTTGTTCCGTTCTTTGCCTCAAAGGAGGTTATGGTTTCATAGGTTTCATCATCAAAATCAATAAACGGCTTTCCCATTGCAGAATGTATATGGGTATCAACAAGTCCGGGCACAACATAACAATCGGTTGCATCAATTACATCTGCCCCGTTAAAATTACCGATTTTATCAATTTTTCCATTCTCAACAGATATATCAGCTTTAATAAATTCAAAGTTATCATTTAGAACATTTCCGCCTTTTATTATCATTTTTTAGACCTCCCACGGATATTATGCTAACTAAAATATAACATAATATCCGTGTTCTGTCAATAAAGCGGCAGTTGTTATTTGCTTTCAAACATCCTTATAACAGGACTTTTCATAATTCCAACGTTAGCTAAAATATACTCATAAGACCACTTGCAATCCTCTGTATACCACATAGCAGGGCCTTTCCAGAAATGATCGGAATTACGATGCAGGGCACCAAATGTATTGTATCTGTTTCCGTAGTATATAAACTTTATTTTATGCTTACCCGCCTTTACATTCTCAAATGTTGCTTTATACGGTGAGAAAATTATATTCTTCTCTTCTTCGTTATCAAGGATTACACCAAGCAATGCCCCTTTATAATGATTTGCCTGAATTTCAAGGTCACAATCCGGAGTTTCTATCTCGGTTTCATAAATTATATTTCCGCCATAGAACGGAAGTCCTTGATTAACTATTGAGCCAAATGTAATCTTATTTGATTTTTGAACAATTCTTGTTTTTGTCCCCTGAACCTTGACATCAAAATCTCCAAGAATGAACATATTTTCAAGGCTTAGTCTATTTGTTATAGGAACTTTCACTTTAAGAGTATTGATTCCTTTGTTAATTGTACCAAGCTTAATCTTGTTTATAGATTCATCCACATACCAACCAACAATTTCTATATCAACACTCTTACCGTTAAATTCAATTTGATCAGCCTCTTCAAAAGCAAGATAAACATCTTTTACCTCAATTTCACTTTCAATCTCAAATTCAAGATTAACAAAATGCTCAGGCTTCTCCTTTTCTATGCACCAAGGCTGAACATCATAGCCGTCAGCCTTCACAAAGCCCAGTTCTTTCCGTACAGCTAAGTCTATTTTTAAAAGTTCCTCTATAGGCTGTAATTCTTTATTATCAACCGAATACTTTGCCATATCCAAAAGATATACATTAGATTCCTCTGTTTGGTATTCAACCATTTCCTTAAAATCAATCTTTTTGATTAATTTTCTTTGATTTTCGATGATTGTATTTTCTGATTTTGTTAACGGCATCAACTTAAGCAACAGACTGTCAAATTCATATAATGCATAGTTAACTGTAGTATAGCCATTAGAAACAGTGAAACTAACTTCGTTAATATCACCTGTGTGGGTGTTATATTCCACAGGGGTATACTCACCTTTGATTTTGATGGTAATATCCTGAGGTTTTTCATAAAAGCTCTCAACAACAGACAGCCTTTGTTTTTCTATTTTACCATGCGCAATAAACAGCCAATCCCCGTCATTATCATTTCTCATATTATAAATAAGATTATCCGTATTTGTACCATTACTATTAAATATCTCAATTTTTCGCTGACTTTTAAGTGAATTTAAAAGCTGAGATTTGCTGAAATTAATTTTCACGGATTTATTATAAAGCCCATTTACTTCATCAGCTTTTACCGCATCTACATATTCAGGGCAATCTCCCATAAATATAACCTTTCCGCCCGTTTCTACAAATTTTTCAAGAATTTCAACTGTAGATTTCCTTATGGTTTCAAGTCCCGGAACAACTATCGCATCGTATTTCATCTTGCCTACCGATAATGGATTTTCAACCTTTTCACATAATTCAGGTAAGATAGATTCAGATATAAAATCAAAATCTATTCCGCCAAACAACAGCCAATTAATTATGTTATCGAAATTATCCTCTAATTCCTGACGTCTTATATTTGTATTTTCCCATGGTCCAAAATTTATCCAATAACTTTCCAATGGATGTATAACTCCAACATTTACACAAGGCTTACCTCTTGTCAATGCTGTGTTAAGTCTTGAAAAATGGTCTTCTATTAAAGGATACTTTTTATACCAAGGCGACTGATAACTGATTGATGCAGGATAATCTCTCTTTGCAGAACCTTTCATTGATACCCATGAAAGATGAGGTACTCTTATAGTCACCCCTAATGCCGCTTGCCAATCTCCGTGGAGTTTATGTCCTCTAAAATCAAATTCCCAGCCTGAAACTCCGTATAGTTCGGACATCATTGCCTCTCTTCCGTACTGATGAACTGCAGACTGACACTGCTTTGCAGTGCTAAGTTCAATAGATTCACAGAGCATATCAATTCCCGGAATTTGAAATCCTCTGTAACAGCGCATAGCCTCACCAATTGCATTTGTTTGGGTTCTTAATGAAGGTTCTTCCACCACATGCCCTGTCAGCATTAGATCGTTTTCCTCGCACCATTTTCCACAGTTATCGAAAAATGCATTAACAAATCTTTCACATATATGGTCGTGATAGCAATATCTTGCCCGTGAAACATCACCATTTTCCCAGATTATTTCAGGGAAAAAGTCCAATATATCAAATCCATAATTTTCTTTAAATGTATCAGCAAAATCATATGTCCAAGGCAGAACTACCGTCTTTTTTTCATGGGCAAATTGCAAAATTCTTTTTATTGTAAACTGTGGCTCATCAGTAAAAATAGAAGGAACTACCTTTCCAAACTCATCACCAACGGCGTCTTTATAACTCTTATATGTGATATCAATAAATCTGTCCATAGCATCATTATTCAATGTATCAACATATGTCTGCCCATTATACCAACCATTTCCGTCTTGATCAGTGATAAAATACATATACCATAAATTATCCCCTTTTGAACAACGGGTATAGTTTTTTAGTATTCCGCTTTCATCAAGTTCTATATCATATGATGCAAGCAATGATGGTTTACCTGTTACATATGCTTCATCGAGAGAAACTGTGTCCTCAATATAATCAGGAGTAAATTCAATATGTCTTGCCCGAAAACGAATATCCTTGGTAACAAGACCGCCTGCTGCACCTGATGGCCATCTGTCCTCATCATACAGATAGGCAAGCAGTTCCTCTTTCTTTGCTTTATCTACACAGTTTTTAACTAAATCAAAAAATTCTTCGCTTAAATACGGAGTTGCCATTCCGGCTCTTGAATGCATATGAAATCCGCCAAAGCCCATCTCTTTAAGACAGTCTATCTGGCGATTAAGAAGCTCTTTGTTAAGTTCACAATTCCACGCCCAAAAAGGAGTTCCTCTGTATTCCGATGTAGGATTTTTAAAAAGTTCCTTAGAAAGTTTTTCTTCTTTATTCTTTTTATAAAACATTTTTTATACCTCCGTTACATTTTTTATTGACTTTATGCTAACATAGAGTTAAGATAAAATATACCGATATATTTGACAAAACTAATGACGATTTTGAGGTGTTAAAATGAATTATGCTGAATACACGGAGAAAAATGGTGTTTATGTTTTTTCAACCCTCCATAATGACAGAATAGATGCTCACTCCCACGAATTCCTTGAGCTTGCATATATCATAGACGGAGAGGCTGTTCAGGTAAGGGACGGAAAAACAACCGGAATAAAAAAGGGAAATTACTTTATTATTGATTATGGTTCAATCCACGAATATCGAATACCCAAAAACTGTGAAATAAAACTGATTAACTGTCTGTTCACCCCCAAGTTTATTGACCCATCACTTGGAAAATGCCGAAGTTTCAGGGAACTTATAAACAACTATCTTATTAGATTTTCTAATAATTTCTCTGATATAAATCCAACCCAAACGGTATTTTATGATGACAGCGGATTTATTAAAGACAGACTTGATTTAATGCAGAGTGAATTGGAAGAAAAACGAGCCGGATATCGTGAACTGATGCGATGTTGCCTTATAGAAATTATTGTTCAAACCCTTCGTATGATAACAAACAAAAATTCTGATATACTATACAAAAACTACACAAATTACATAATTGATTTTATAAACACAAACTACCACGAACCTATAACCCTTGCCGAGATTGCAAAGGAACTGAATTTCAGCCTTTCATATTTAAGCAAGGCATTTAAGGCTGATACAGGAATTGGTTTTAATGAATATCTTCAAAAAACGAGAATTGAAAAGAGCTGTCATCTGCTTTGCTCCACCGATTTAAAAATAATTGAAATTTCGCAGATGGTTGGATATGCAGATTTATGCTTTTTTAATCGAATATTCAAAAAACACTTGGGGCAAACCCCAAGTGAATTTAGAAAAGGCTTATAATAATTTAATTGCCGAATTGAAGTCTGAAAGGGTGTTGGATTTCTTTATAGCTTTCAACACCTTTTTTTCTTCAGGAAAACGCCACATAACATACATCCAGATTTCTTTCATTTTCTGTAGAGTAAATTTGTCAGATTTAAGCAGAATAAGGTACTTTTCAATTAGTTTTTGGGAAAACTCCTTCAGTTCCAAGACACTGATTTTCTCTCCGCCTTGTATCTCCCTGAATATTCCCGGATTTGCAATAGCTCCTCTTCCAATCATAACACTGTCAAGCTCAGGAAATCTTTCTACAATTTTTTTAAAATCTTCCGCAGTTAAGATATCCCCGTTATAGCAAACCTTGTTTCTGGAAATTTTATATGCTCTTTCAAAAGCCTCTATGTCAGGTATTCCGTTATAGTAATCTTTTCTGGTTCTGGGATGAATTATCAAAATACTTAACGGATATTTATTATAAATCTCCATAAGTCTGTCCATTTCCTCAGATGCAGATACTCCTATTCTTGTCTTTATTGATATTCTCAGGTCTGTCTTTGAAAAAATCTCATAAAGAAAATCATCAATTCCTTGGGGATTTGCCAAAAAACCTGCTCCTCTTCCTTTATGAAAAACCGTTCCTGATGGACAGCCAAGGTTAATATTAATCTCATCATATCCCAATGCTTTCACAGACTCGGCAAACTTCAAAAAGGATGTTGCATTGTTGGTGAGAGTTTGAACAACAATTGGCGTTTCTCCGTTATTTTCAGGAATAATATCCCTAAGATTTTTCATACTAATTTTTTCATTTTCACTGGGATTTATAAATGGTGAATAATACTCCGTACATTCGCCAAACATCTCTTTATGCGTATTTCTGTATGTGTATGTAGTAATCCCCTCAAGAGGTGCAAAGTATAACTTCATATTTATCTCCTATATTAAGATGTCTGCACTTTTTTTCAGCCCCTTTTTTAGGGGATAGGAAAAAAAGAGGCAGAATGGACAAACTGAACCCGAAGATGTATATAGATACTTCGAGAGGTGAAGTTTGTTCATAGTAAAAAGGTATATGTTTGAAAAATCGAATTTACTGAGATTTTTCTTCTACTTTTATTTTAAGCTAATTATAGAATAAAATACTTTTATTTATTTTAGTTCCTTTTTACGTTCTGCACTTTTTTTGCAGCCCCTAATTTTAGAACATTGTGATGTACCCTTGTACCCAAAGTATAAGCAAAATAATCGGCAAAATATATTTAACATAAATTCTAAGCCAGCTTGGGAATTTAAGCCCTTTTCCTGTATTTGCCTCATTCAAGAAATTTGACCAACCCCAGCCTCTCTTATTCCATGTTGCAAACAACACATAAATAAGCGATCCCAACGGCAAAATGTTATTACTTACAATAAAATCTTCAAGGTCAAGAATGGTACTACCCTCACCTAAAGGCTGAATGTTTGACCAAAGGTTAAAGCCCAAAGCACAAGGAAGTGCAAGAATTATAACTGCAAATATGTTTATAATACAGGATTTTTTTCTGCTCCATCCCCAAAGGTCAATACCAAAGGAAATAATATTTTCAAATACTGCAACCAATGTAGACATTGCAGCAAAAATCATAAACAAGAAGAAAAAGCTTCCCCAAATTCTGCCGCCTGTCATTGAATTAAATACATTTGGAAGTGTATTAAAAATCAAGCTTGGACCAGCATCCGGCTGAATTGAAAATGCAAAACAAGCCGGTATAACAATAAGTCCTGCCATAATTGCAACAAAGGTATCAAGTGCCGCAATGGATATACTTTCACCAAACAAACGTCTGTCTTTACTGATATAACTTCCGAATATTGCCATGGAACCCATACCGATAGACAACGTAAAGAACGCCTGACCAAGGGCTGCAAATATTGCTTCACCAATTCCGTTTTCTGCCATCTTCTTAAAGTCAGGAACAAGATAATACTTAAGTCCTTCCTTTGCTCCCGGCAAAAGTGCAGAATGAACTGCTAAAACCACAATAATTGCAAGAAGGGCAATCATCATAACTTTAGATATTTTTTCAACACCATTTTTAAGACCCATTGAGCAAATTCCAAATCCAATCAACACCGAAATAATCATAAACGCCACAACCATCGTTGGATTTGCCGTCATTGCAGAAAACTGTTCTGTAATTTGTTCAGCAGAATTGCCCACAAAATCACCCTTGAGCATCTTTATAAAATATGCAATCATCCAACCTGTTATAACAGTATAAAACATCATAAGCAGATAATTGCCCGCCATACCAAGCCAACTAAACCAATGCCATTTGGTTCCTTTGGGTTCAAGCTCACTAAATGATGTTGCAATACTTCTCTGGCTTGCTCTTCCTACTGCAAATTCAATTGTCATAATTGGCAAACCAAATATAAGTAGGAACAAAAAGTAAATCAAAATAAATGCAGCTCCGCCGTATTCTCCAACAATATAAGGAAATCTCCATACATTTCCAAGCCCGATTGCACAGCCTGCAGAAATCAGAATAAAGCCAAGACGTGAACTGAACTTTTCTCTCTCATTTTTCACAAATATTCCTCCTCTAATTTGAATATTCTCATTTTACATTATTAAATACACTTTGTCAATTAAAACATTATGGGCTGTGAAAACACAGCCCATGTCATCATTTATATAAGCTCTAAAAGTTGTTCCTTTGTCTTAAATCCTACAGATGTATTAGTTACTTCTCCGTTTTTAAATACCATAACTGTTGGTATGCTCATAATACTAAATTTAACAGCAAGCTCCTGTTCTTCATCAACATTTACCTTGCCGACCTTTATTTTATCACCCATTTCCTCTGCAATTTCTGCAATAAACGGGGCAATCATTCTGCAAGGTCCGCACCATGTTGCCCAAAAATCCAAAAGCACGGGCTTATCCGAATTTAAAACCTCTTTCTCAAAATTCTTTGATGTAATTGTAATTTCTTTCATTTCCTTTCCTCCTTACTTTGATTTATAGTATAGCATACAATGGCAATACCCTTCAAAATCAGGGTCTTTTATCTGTTCACGAAATTCCTTGCACATACACTCATTTTCAGGAATTCTCTCTATCCTGCAAGGACAATATCCACCTGTTTTTTCAAGACCTTCTTGTATCGCCTTAACAATTTCCTCATTTGGATTTAACGTAACATTCATTATTAATCCTCCTCTGTTAAATATTTATCCATATCTATTTAATCAATTAATCCATAGTGCTTAAGTCCGTATGAAACTCCTTCTTCTTCAACACTCTTTGTAATAAACTCGGCTACACTCTCCAAAACCTTTGCGTGAGGAGTCATTGCAACACCATGCGCAACCGTCTTTAACATTTCTTCATCATTGTTATCATCACCAAATGCATATGTGTTTTCCATTGGTATTTTCAAAAATTCTGCAACCGAAACTATGGCTGATGCCTTGGAAATTCCTTTTGGTGCTCCATCTACCGACAAGCCGTCGTGATGAGCAGTTATGGTGAAATCTTCTTCAAACTCTCTACATATTTTTTCAAATTCCTCTTGTGTATCAGCTCCGAATTGCAGTTTGGTAATTCGTTTATAATCAGCCTCGGTCATATTTGAAATATCCTGCATATTCGCCTTGCCATACGCCATTCTTTTAACCAATCTATCATATACTTTACCCGCAAAATCTCTTTTGAAGCATTTTTCGTGTGTTTCAAGAAGATATCCTATTTTATTTTTCTCTGCATATTCTGTAAATCGTTCAAGCTTATCCCTTTCTATTACTTTCTCGAAAAGAATTTTCCCGTCGATTTGTGCAACCGCACCATTACAAGTAATATATCCGTCAAAGCCTTGACCTATATGATTTATATAACTGCCTGCCCTACCGCTTGCAAGACAAGCAAGATATCCT
>JAZUMJ010000003.1:0-3056 GCA_045603605.1 Ructibacterium sp.
AAAAGTTTTCATTTTTCTATTGACAAATCATAGTTGGTCTCCTTATAAAATGGGTTGTTCGGATGAAAAACGAAGTCTTTCTACTGAAAGGGTTTTTCCGGTTTTTGGGTCAACCTCAAAAATACATCCGTGGAACCAAACAACGCCTTCTGCTTTTTCAAAGCGGAAACGTTTTCCCGATTGATAGAAATGATTGATAATAATTTCCTTTTTCACCCCGATAACAGAGTCTTCAACGCCTGTCATTCCAAGGTCAGCGATAAATCCTGTTCCACCGCTTAATATTCTTTCGTCAGCAGTTTGAATGTGTGTATGTGTTCCAAAAACAGCACTGACCTTCCCGTCAAGAAAATGCCCCATAGCAAGTCTTTCGCTTGTGGCATCTGCGTGCATATCCACAATTATAATATTTGCATCAATCTCTTTTAAGGCTTTCTCAACTGCATGAAATGGACAATCTGCAGGTGGCATATTAACCCTGCCTATAAGGTTGATAACCCCGACTTGTGCATATCCTAAATCCTGGATAACATATCCGTTTCCCTCGAATTCAGAAGGATAATTCAAAGGCCGAATAACATTTGGATTATCATCAAGAACAGAAAAAACTTCTTTGTTGTCAAAGGTGTGGTTACCCAGTGTGATCACGTCAACACCTCGGTTGATAAGGGTATCTGCAATATTTTTTGTTATTCCGTTGGGACTTGCGGTGTTTTCTCCGTTTGCAATGCAAAAGTCAATCTTGTATTTGGCTTTGATTTTGCTAAGGTTATTATAAACGTATTCACGTCCGTCCTCTCCCACAATATCTCCAATTGCTAAAATTCGCATAAATTTCTCCTTATTTATTAATTCTTTGCCTTACTGCCTCGTATAACAGAACACCTGCCGCAACAGATGCGTTAAGTGACTCTATTCTGCCAATCATAGGTATTTTAACAAGGAAATCACAGTTTTCCCGAACAAGACGGCTCATTCCCTCGCCCTCACTGCCGATAACAATTGCCAAAGCCCCTGTTAAATCGCATTGGCTGTGGGTCTGGGTAGCGGAAAGGTCAGTTCCAACAATCCATAAGCCTTTGTCCTGAAGCTGTTTCATTGTCTGGGAAAGATTTGTAACCCGAACAACAGGAGTATATTCAACCGCTCCTGCTGATACCTTTGAAACAGTTGCGTTTAATGCTGCACTTCTGTTTTTGGGAATTATAACTCCGTGAGCACCTGCAGCATTTGCTGTCCTGATGATACTTCCAAGGTTGTGGGGGTCAGTAATTCCGTCAGCGATTACAACAAATGGAGATTCGCCACGCTCTTCGGCGATGGCAAAAATATCCGAAAGCTCGGCATATTTGTGGGCGGCAATAAAAGCGATAACACCCTGATGGTTCTGTCCCTCTGCCATAGTATCGAGCTTACGCTTATCAACAAAACGATATTGAACACCTTTTTCTTTGGCAAGGTTTCGTATATAGCCAATCTGTGAATGGCGAAGTCCGTCCTGAATTAAAATCTTGTCAATGGTTGTATTCCCTGCCTCTAAGGCTTCAATAAGGGGATTTCTTCCGTATATCAAATTATCTTCCAAAATGCCACACTCCTTTTATAATCGCACAGATACACCTTGATTTTTAAGGTATCCCTTTAAATCATTAATCTCAATTTCACGAAAGTGGAAGAGGGATGCCGCAAGAGCAGCGTCAGCCTTTCCATCTGTAAGAGCCTCTTTAAAATGCTCCATAGTTCCGGCACCGCCTGAGGCAATAACGGGAATAGAAACATTTTCAGAAATTGTTTTCGTAAGTTCAATGTCATAGCCCGCCTTTGTTCCGTCGCAATCCATAGAAGTTAAAAGAATTTCACCTGCACCTAAGCGGTCAGCCTCCATAGCCCATTCAACAGCGTCTAAGCCGGTGTCGATTCTTCCGCCGTTTACAAAAACATTCCAACCGCTTTTGTCTTCACGTTGTTTTGCGTCTATTGCAACAACCACACATTGTCTGCCAAATTTATCAGCGGCATCGCTGATAAGCCTTGGTGTACGGATAGCAGAAGAGTTAATTGAAATTTTATCAGCCCCCTCTTTTAAGAGAAGCCTGAAATCATCAACGGTTTTTATTCCGCCGCCTATGGTAAAGGGAATAAACACGGTTTCAGCAACTCTCCGTGCCATATCAAGAACAGTTGCTCTTGCCTCGTGAGTGGCGGTAATATCCAAGAAGATAAGCTCATCTGCACCTGCCTGATTATAAATTTTTGCTATTTCAACAGGGTCGCCTGCATCTCTTAAATTAACAAAATTAACACCTTTTACAACTCTGCCGTTGTGCACGTCAAGACAGGGAATAATTCTCTTTGCGTACATTAAATATTCCCTCCTTTGTATTCGATGAAGTTTTTGAGTATTTTAAGTCCCACATCTCCGCTTTTTTCAGGGTGGAACTGGGTTGCAAAAATATTATTATAACTCAATGCAATAGGCAGAGTTCCGCAATATTCGGTTTCTGCCGCAATAATTGATTTGTCTTTGGGTTTCATATAGTATGAATGAACGAAATATACGAATGGACTTTCATCCAACCCCTCAAATATTGGGGATTGCTTTTTGAAGCTTAGTGAGTTCCATCCCATATGGGGAATTTTAAAGCCCTCGGTTTCAGTTATTTTAACAATTTCACCTTCAAATATCCCAAGCCCCTTAACTTGGGGGGATTCCTCGCTGGATTCAAACAAAAGCTGCATTCCAAGGCAAATTCCAAGAAAAGGTTTGCCTGAAAGGGCAACCTCTTTAATAACTTCAACAAGTCCGCTCTTTTCAAGACTTGCCATACAGTCGCCAAAAGCACCAACTCCGGGAAGAATAACGTGGTCTGCAGACCGTATTTCATCAGGAGAAGATGTGATTATGGCATCTGCCCCTACGAACTGACACGCCTTTTGTACCGAACGGAGATTTCCTGCCCCGTAATCTATTATTGCAATCATATGTACACCTCAGTTAATTAAGAATAAGACTATTATATAATAGTTTGGCAAGAATATCAAGAAAAAAACATAAA
>JAZUMJ010000004.1:0-11465 GCA_045603605.1 Ructibacterium sp.
AAACAAGCAGCCGCATAATTGCGACTGCTCATCAAAATTCTGTTTTAACTTTTTTACCCCAACTATTGACAAAGAACCATAATTAAATTGGATTTGAGAAGCAGGTTTATTCTTCCTTTGTAATAGGAAGGTTAATAGTAACTCGGGTATATCTTCCAAATTCACTTTCAATCTGTATAGTTCCGTTATGACTTTCGATAATCTCTTTTGCGATTGAAAGTCCAAGTCCTGTGCCGCCTTTATCTCGGCTTCGTGCTTTATCAACTCGATAAAATCTTTCAAATACATGTTCCAAATCTGCCTTTGGAATACCCTTTCCGCTGTCTTCAACCTTAATATATACATTGTTGTAAATACTTCCGGCAAAAATTTGAATTTTATCACCTTTAGAGCAATACTTAATTGAGTTTGAAATTATATTCTTTACAGCTCTTTCAATTTGCTCCTGTGCCGCATATATTTGAGGAATTTCAGTTGTACGGTTATATGAAAGCTCCAATCCTTTTTGTTCTGCCTCAATAGCAAACATTTTCTCGAAGTGACGCAGCATCTCATCAATAGAGAAAAGTTCTTTTCGCATATCTGCTTTTTGCATATCAAATCTTGAAAGAATAAGCAAATTCTGAACCAATGCATTCATTTTATCTGTTTCATTTTGAACAGTGGTTAATAAGCTTGAGGCTGTCTTTTTATCATCTAAATAACCGTTTAGCAGTGTTTCGGTATAGGTTCTTATGGTTGTAAGAGGTGTTTTCAATTCATGAGAAACCTCTGCAACGAATTTCTGTCTTGCTGCCTCTAAGTTGAACTGCTCGGTAACATCTTCAAATACGCAAACAACACCGGCGGTTCTGTCGTTATCCACCTTAAATGGTATAATATAACTTTTAATTCTGCTTGTACCAACAATTAAGTCATACATCTCTGCGCTGTTTCGGTCAAGATACAAAAATTCAGCCATACTTATACCTGCACCAATGGAACGGAAAAAGCGGTCAAATTTCAATTCATCAGGGTTATTAATTGAGAACATCTTAATTGCTGCCGGATTAATATGCACAACCTTTTGTTCTGTATCAAAGGCTATAATACCATTGTTTATATGTTCAAGTATAACCTCAACCTTATGTTTTTCGGCGTTAAGCTGATTGAAGCTGTGATTCATCATATTACCCATATGGTTAAATGCCTTAACTAAGTCACCCATTTCACCGGGAGGAATTTTATCAAGACTTGGGGAGAAGTCGCCCTCAGAAAATCTTTCGGCTCTCTTTGTCAGCTGTCTGAGAGGAGCTGTCATATACTTTGCCATAAAGAAACCAACAACTGCGGCAACAACCAAGCCGATTAACATTGCCCACAGAACGTACAGTATTGATTTATTCAGGGTATTATATATCTGTACCTTGTTATCTCGCACATAAAATATGTAACCATCAGCGGTTTTATCTCCGCCTTTAATGAATATAGCGTAATCCATATAATCCCCAAACAGTGAAACAGCATTGCCCTTTGCAGCACGCATTGCCGCAGAAAGGTTATTTGTTACGGCAAGAGTATGGGGCCGAAGTGCCATTGGAGTAATAACACTGGCATCTCTGGCACTTAGCACAAAGCATGCACGGTTCTGATTTATGGCGAGCTGTCCCGCATATTTGTTAATGGCAGTCTCTAATCGAGGTAGTTTTACGTCATCGCTTTCCACAGAGGAAAGAATAGTTTGTATTTCCCGTGGAAGTTCGCTTTGAGAAATGTTATCCATTGTGGATTTAAACTCGTCTTTTTGAATATTCAAGGTTCCGATTATGCCTATTGTGCCTGTAACCAAAACGGCAATAGCAACTGCAAGCATAACCAAACCTGTTAAACGCCAATACATTTGTTTTAACAACCGGATTCCACTCCTTTTAAAACTGAGATATATTATCAGTATAACATTAATTTTCCGTAAGGTAAAGTATAATTTTAAAATTTTATATCCGCCTTTTAAAATATTACTCTAATTCAGTGTTCCTTCGGCTTTTTCAAAGGTTTCGTCAATCTTCTCTTTGAGAAGAACCGCCTGTGATGATGATAAATCGGGATCGTGTTTCAGGAAAACAGATGCGGCGCATTGAGCATCTTTAAGTAAATTCATATCCGTCATAAGATTTCCAATCCGCATCTCAGGTAAACCATGCTGTCTTGTTCCCAAAAATTCACCGGGGCCTCTAAGCTCCAAATCTTTTTCTGCAATCTTAAAGCCATCATCGGTTTGGCACATAACCTTCATTCTTTCCTGAGCATATTCGCCGTTTGATGAACAGAACATTATACAATATGATTGATATTGTCCTCTGCCAACTCGACCTCTCAACTGATGTAATTGTGAAAGCCCAAATCTTTCTGCATTTTCAATAACCATAATTGTTGCATTGGGTACATCAACTCCAACCTCGATGACGGTTGTGGAAACCAAGGCTTCAATTTCGCCATTTAAAAACCTTGTCATAATCTCTTCTTTTTCGGAGGCTTTCATTCTTCCGTGAAGAACCTGAATATTCCTGTTTTTATAAGCGCCCTTTTTCAGTGTTTTAAGGTATTCCTCAACTGCATTTGCTTCAATTACCTCGGATTCTTCTATCAACGGACAAACAAAATATGCCTGACGTCCTTGGTCTAATTGTTTGATTATAAACTCATCCACCTGTTTCCGTTTTGATTCATCGGTGGAAAGAGTGTTTATTTTCTTTCTGCCCTTTGGAAGTTCGTCAATAATTGAAATATCCAAATCCCCGTAGAGGATAAGGGAAAGTGTTCTGGGAATTGGGGTTGCTGTCATATGCAGAGTGTGGATTTTTCCGCCTTTTCCGCCTAATGCAGAACGTTGACGGACCCCAAATCTATGTTGTTCATCGGTTATTGCAAGACCTAAATTTTTAAACTCAACATCATCGGTAATAAGAGCGTGAGTTCCAACTGTAATTTGAGCCGTGCCTGATGCAATTTCTTCACGAACAGCCTTTTTTTCCGAGGCTTTCATTCCACCGCTAAGGAAAACAATCTTTATATCCCAATCCTTAAACAGCCGTGAAAGGGTTTCAAAATGCTGTCGTGCAAGAATTTCGGTAGGTGCCATCATTGCTGTTTGATAACCGGATTTAACTGCTGCGTACATAGCAGATGCGGCAACCACCGTTTTGCCCGAACCAACATCACCCTGAACAAGCCTGTTCATAGGAATTTCCTGACGAATGTCAGCGCTTATCTCGTTAATTACACGCTTTTGGGCATTGGTAAGCTCAAAAGGAAGAGTAGATGCAAATTCGGCAATGCATTTAACATTTAACAATGCTGGAGCTTTCCCTTCACGCTTTCGGTCTTTGGCAAGCCCTATACCTATTTGAAGAATGAAAAATTCCTCAAAGGCAAGTCTGCGTCTGGCATTTTCAAATATTTCAAAGTTATCAGGGTTATGAACCTGTTTAATTGCGTTTTCGATATCCATCAGGCTGTATGCCCTTTTAACTGCATCAGGAAGAATATCAGGGATTGATTCGTCTAATCTCTCGCTTGCTGTAAGAACTGCCTCACGGATATGTCTTTGGCTAAGCCCCGCAGTGCATGGATATATAGGAACGATTTTCCCTGTTTTTCCGCCTGCCTTGTCAGCAGTTTCTATGACAGGATTAACCATCTGTGGAGTTCTGCCTTTAAAGGTAACCTTGCCAAACAATACAAATTCACCGCCGCCACGGAGAGTGTTTTCCATATATGGTGCATTAAACCAGGTTACGGTTAAAACACCTGTGCCGTCGGTCATATAAACCTGTAAAACCCGTGCACCTGTCCGTGCACGAAAACTGCGTATTCCGCTGCCTAAGGACACACGAACACAAACGCTTTCCCCTTCAATAAGGTCAGACACATCACGAATATCACTTCGGTCTTCATAACCTCTTGGCAGGTGATAGAGTAAATCGCGTATAGTAAATACGCCAAGCTTATGAAACAGCTCGGCGCGTTTTTCTCCTATTCCTTTTAGATAACGAATGCTATCATTTAACTTCATTTTATTCCACCGCTAAGAAATAATAGTATACCGGCTGACCACCGTAAATCAAAGAAACATCGAGATATTCGTATTTATCAGCAAGCTTTTGCTCCAATGCCTTGGCTGTTTCTTCGTCGGTATCAGCACCATAATATATGGCAATAACGCCACTTTCATCATCAATCATAGAATTTACAAGTTCTTCGGCAACAGTGTTTAAATCAGTGCCTACAGCACAGATAGAACCTGCCGTCATACCCATAACATCGCCTTTGTGGATATCAAATCCATCCATGGCAGAATCACGGGCGGCAAATGTAACCTGACCGCATTTAACCTCTTGCATCAGTTCAATCATTGCCTCTTGGTTTTCTTCAACATCCATATCCTCGTCAAAGGCAAGCATTGCAGAAATTCCCTGAGGAATGTTTTTGGTTGGGATAACAATAACATTTCTGTCTGTTAATTCATTTACCTGTTCTGCTGCAAGAATAATATTTTTGTTGTTTGGGAAGATGAACACATTCTCAGCAGAGATTTTTTGAACTGCGTTCAATAAATCCTGAGTACTGGGGTTCATTGTCTGTCCACCCTCAACAATTACATCAATGCCAACACTTTCAAAAACTTCATCAAGACCGGGACCGGCAGATACGGCAACAAAACCGTATTTCTTGTCAGGTGCCTTTTCCTCAACCGGTTCATCTTCCTGAGAAATCCTTTCATCGTGCTGATATTTCATATTATCAATTTTAAGATTTGTTAATTCGCCAAGCTTTAAAGCCTGTTCAATAACAAAGCCCGGATGATTTGTGTGAATATGTACCTTCACAATCTCATCATCCTCAATAACAAGCATACAATCACCCTTTGAACGGATTGCCTCGGTAAACTGAGTGGCTTTGCGTTCCGGAGTTTTATTAATAAGAAATTCAGTACAGTATAAGAATTTAATATCCTCGGTCTGGATCTTATTCTTTTTAGCAAGCTTCACTGTCTGCACTGCCGCCGCATCTTCAAGGCGGATAAACTCACCGGCAAGAGCAAGATACGCTCCCTCAAATAATGTCATAACACCAAGACCGCCTGCATCAACAACTCCCGCCTGTTTTAATACAGGGAGAATTTCAGGGGTTTTATTAAGACTCTCTTTTCCTGCCTCAACCAAAGCCTTTAAATATTCAACAGGCTCGGTATAGTTCTTAGAATTTTCTTCTGCGAACTCTGCTATCTCACGAACAACGGTGAGAATAGTTCCCTCGGTTGGTTTCATAACTGCACGGTAGGCTGTGTCACGGCTTGAGCATAATGCCGCTGTAATTTCATCAACACCGATTGAAGTTTTACCCTGAATTGCAGTTGCAAGACCTCTCATAATCTGGGAGAGAATAACACCTGAGTTCCCTCTGGCATTTCGCAAAGATGATTTTGCAAGAACTTCCATTATTTCGGAAACTCCTGCCTCCGAACTGCAATTAAGAGCCTCTTCGGCTGCAGCACCGAAGGTCATTCCCATATTTGTTCCGGTATCTCCGTCAGGAACGGGAAATACGTTACAATCATTTATAAATTTTCGATTATTCTGTAAATTATTTGATGCAGAAGCAATCATCTGCCGCAAAATTTCACTTTGTATCAGTTCCACAACATTTCCTCCTTTGGTAACCGTCACCCGATTATTGCTTGTGAACACGGATGCTCTCAACATTGACGGTGACCGAACGTACCTCAAGACCGGTTAATTCTTCCACCTGATACTTAACATTATTTTTAATGATATCTCCAACAGTTCCGATATTTACCCCATATTCCATAATAACAAACAATGAAATATCCAAGGCATTTTCAGAAACGGTTATTTTAACACCTCTGTCCATACTCTCTTTCTTTAAAAGAAGTGCAAGTCCGTCTTTGCTGTTCCTGGTTGCCATTCCTACAACACCATAGCATTTTGTTGCCGCGAAACCGGCAATCTTTGCTATAACTGCATTTGAAATTTTTATTATACCGCGGTCATTTTTAATTTCAGCTGACATTTTCTGTGTCCTCCTCCAGTTTTATGGTTGCGGCACCAAACTGCTCCGCATTTTCTACATCTCTGCCATGACAGGTAAAGAGAAGAATTTGACGCTCTTTTGCCATATCATTAAGCAATTTTAAGGCATATATTTGACGAGTGTCGTCATATGCCATAAGGAAATCATCAAGGAGCATAAGCTCATCGCCGTTTCCAATCAGGCTCCCGATTGCCATTCTCAATGCAAAGTAAATCTGTTCATAGGTTCCTCTGCTGAAAAATTCAGCACGCTGAAGGTCTGCGCCCTCATTATCAAGTTGAACCATATACTCCTGAGAAATACGAAGATTTTTATATCGTTTGCCTGTTAGTATATACAAAATTTCTCCGGCTTTTGCATTAACCTTGGGGGAAAAATCTGACTTTCTTTTTTCGGTAACCTTCAAAAGAACCTCTGCCGCAAGGTCTGCCGCCGCATATTCATTTTCAAGATTTTTTATATCTTCATCAATAGCTGTAATCTCACTTTGAGTATCAGCAGGATTTTTATCGCCGTTAAAAACATAGCTCAGCTTACTTTCAAGCTCCTTTATTAAAACTGCAAGGGAAAGCTGTTCTTGACGGTTTTTCTCAAGCTCTGCAGAGAAATCCTTTTCAAAGTCACCTGATGAAGTTTTAAGTATCTCTTCGGTTTTGTCTGCATCTGCTTTTAAATCATCAATGCTCTCGCCGCCAAGCATAGAGGTATAGGTCTGGTTAATTGCCTTTGCCCGATTAACCTGTAAAAGATAATCTTCATAACCGGATTTTAATTCAAGGGCTGTTTTTACACCATATTTAACGCATATCTCCAAAAGTTCACGGTGATTTTTTTCTCTCTCTGCAAAGGAAGCCTGTTGCTCCTTTTCAAGATCTGCAAGTTCATTGCCGAAAATATCTGAATTCTTTTTACCTTTATTTTGTTTTAAAATGCCTGTAATAATACCTGCAACACCTAAAATGAGCAAAGACAAAAGAATAGGGTTAAAGGTAAACAATCCCACAGCAACAACCGATAAAACAATTCCTGAAACAATCAGGATTCCACCAAGACGTTTTTCAGATTCTGCCTGATTTATTTTTAAAGATATTCTCTCTTTATCATAACCTATCTTTGGGTTTTGGTCAAGAGTTTCTTCCATTCTTTCCAAAAATTCGGCACGTTTTACTGTTTCTTCCTGAAGATTTTTGAATTTTGAGGCATTTATTCTATTGTTAATTTCATTTTCACTGTCAATAAGAGCCTTAATTTCCTTCCATTTTTCGTATCTGCCCTGCATTTTACTCAAAATATTCTGTTCTTTTGCACGGATATTTAAATCTTTTTCTTTTTCCTGTGTAAGCTTTAAGCTTTTTTGAGCATCTGAAAGCCTTGTTGCCTCTGCCTCACGTTGGCTCATTGCAGACATCAAGCGATATCTTTCGGCAACCTTCTCTTCGCGTTTAGCTCTCATTAAGTCAAGGCTTCCGCTCTTGCTTCGCTTATCAGGGGCTTTTATAGATTTTTTGATATTATCAATCGTCTTTATTGCCTTTTCAATGGAGATATCTTCATCACCGGTTTCCTGTAAATTCATAAGCCGTGAAGCAAGTTCATCGTCTTTACCTGAAAATGCGGCACTGCTTTTCCTGATACAGAATGTTTTTTCAAACAACTCATAATTCATTCCAAGGAGTTGTCTTCCAAGATTATCCTTGTCATAGCCATCAATGGTTTCGCCTGTGTTGGGGTCTGTGATTTCAAACTTATCTCCTGCTGATGTCTTTCCGAAACGTCGACGGATTTCCATGATTCTGCCATCAACTTCAATGGTGAGAATACCCTCGGCGTTTTTCTCGTCCCAAGGGATAAACCTTGTTCTGTCGCCCAGCATATCATTTTTTTTATCGGCTTTTGAAACTCCGTACAGCATAACCCGTATAAAGCTTTGCATAGTGGATTTTCCCGATTCGTTGTTTCCGTATATAACGTTTAAGCCACTGTTAAAGTCAACAGAGAAATTCTTAAATTTCCCGAATTTTATAAGCTTTGCATTTAAAATTTTCATATCTCTGCCTGACTCCCTTCCAATGCCGCTAAGCCAATTTCAAGGGCTTTCAAGCCAATTTCCTTTTCAAATTCGTCCATAGACTCAATCCGCTTTTGCATTTCAAGAACAAAATCTGCCCTGACACCACCATCGGCAATTATCTCTTCTATGGAATAATCAGGTAGGGTATTATCCTTAATTTCTGCGTAAAAGACTATGCTCTTTAAATGCTCCTCAAACAATGGGATATTTACTAAACCTCTTCGGCATCTGCCTGTAAGTGAAAGCTTGTACAGATTTTCTGTTCCTGTATTGTTAAGCTGATTTCGGAGCTTTTCCAAAACTTTTATTGAGTCATTGCAACCACTTATATCAATTTCAGAATGAATAAACTTCCTGATACAGGAGGGTTGCCAAACAGCATTAACAGAGCCTTTCTCTATTTCACCGCAGATAAAACCCTTGTCGCCGTCTTCGTCGAAACCTCTGCCTTCCGGAATTCCCGGGTAGGCATAAAAGACGCCACCAAGCCTTTGGATTGAGCTGTATTTATGGATATGTCCAAGTGCCACATAATCAACGCCGCAGTTTTCCAAATATGATTTTTCAATTGGGTTATATGCACTTGTTCCACCATCTGCCACAACTTCGCCATGAACAACCAAAATATTACACCAATCTTCTTTTATATCAAGAGGAGTAAGAAGAGGATGGTTTTCATATTGTTCATTAAAGCTTATTCCGTGTATTCTTGTTTCCCATTGAGGCAAATCAATAAATTCAAGCTCGGTTGATAAAATGTGAACGTTATCGCTCCAATCCACCTTTTTATAAGGACTTTTTTCGTTCAAGGGATCGTGGTTGCCGGCAGTAATTATAACCTCTGTTTGGGGCATAGACTCAAAACAGCGTTTGAGAAACGAAAGAGTATCGGCAGAGGCAAAGCCACTGTCAAATAAGTCACCGCTTATTAAAAAGAGGTTTGAATCTGCTGCTTTTTCCGTAATCTGACGAAATGTTTCCATCTGTTCACTTCTGCGAAGTTCAGCCTTTTTTGAAGATAATCTGGCTGAAAAAGGTGAATCCAAATGAATATCCGCCGTATGGACAAATGTTGGCATAGGTAAACCTCCTCTAATAAATTCTCAAAGGGGCTGTAAAAATTTTTACAGCCCCTAAAGGGGGTAGGAAAAAAGAGGCAGAATGACCAAACTGAACCCGAAGCTGTATATAGATACTGCAAGAGGTGAAGTTTGGTCATAGCAAAAAGGTACATATTTTAGAAAAATCGAATTTTATGGAGATTTTTCTTCCTTGTTTAAAATTTGTTTTAAATTAAATTTCTTATTTATGTTACTACATTTTTGCGGTCTGCACTTTTTTACAGCCCCTTTTAATTAGTCTTCTTCGTCGTCAGGCATATCCCAAGTATGATATACGTTCTGGACATCGTCATTCTCTTCAAGCATATCAATGAGCTTTTCCATCTTCTTAACAGCTTCTTCGTCATCAAGAACCGTAGTTGTTTGGGGAACATAGTTAAGTTCCGCCTGAGCAAAGGTATAACCTGATTTTTCAAGAGTTTCACGAACCTCACTAAAGGTTTCAACAGCTGTCATAATTTCATAACATTCATCTTCAACGTTAAAATCATCAGCCCCTGCTTCTAAAGCGTCCATCATAAGAGTATCCTCATCAACGCTGTCGGCTTTTTCGATGACAATAACACCTTTGCGGTCAAACATAAAGCTTACACAGCCGTTCTGACCTAAGTTTCCGCCGTTTTTATCAAAGTAATGACGTAAATCACCGGCAGTTCTGTTTTTATTATCGGTAAGAGTTTCAACAATAACAGCTATACCGCTTGGACCATAGCCCTCGTAAACCATCTCAAAGTATTCGTTGGCGTTACCTTCACCTGATGCTTTTTTAATACTTCTCTGGATGGTATCGTTTGGCATATTATTTGCCTTTGCCTTTGCAATAGCATCTCTAAGTTTGGAGTTTGAATCCGGATCCGGTCCGCCCTCTTTAACTGCCACCATAAGCTCTCTGCCAAGCTTGGTGAAAATCTTACCTCTCTTTGCATCTATTGCGCCTTTTTTTCTCTTTATGGTTGCCCACTTGGAATGTCCTGACATAAATATAAATCCTCCTAAAACTTTGGTAAATCTTTACTTTTGTTCATTGTCATCTGTGACAAATTCTTTTAAACTTGTTGCAAGTCCTGCCAAACCCTGAATTTCTGACGGAATAATAATCTTTGTAGCTTTTCCGTCAGCGGCTTTGGCAAATGCCTCAAGGCTCTTGATTGCGATAACGCTTTCTGTAGGAGCGGCCTCGTTTAACATTCTAAGACCTTCCGCTGTTGCCTTTTGAACCTCAAGAATAGCCTGAGCCTCACCCTCTGCAACTCGGATTGCAGCCTCTTTTTCAGCCTCTGCCTGTAAAATCTGAGAGGCTTTCTCCGCCTCTGCCTGAAGAATACGAGATTCTTTTTCACCCTCTGCCACCAAAACGGCAGATTTCTTTTCACCCTCTGCACGAAGAATTGCCTCACGGCGTTCACGTTCAGCCTTCATCTGTTTTTCCATTGCCTCACGAATACCGTTTGGAGGGATAATGTTCTTAAGCTCAACTCGATTAACCTTAATGCCCCATGGGTCGGTTGCCTCGTCAAGGATTGAACGCATCTGGGTATTAATAACATCTCTTGAAGTCAAGCTTTCATCAAGCTCCATATCACCAATGATATTACGCAATGTGGTTGCAGTAAGGTTCTCTATTGCGGACATTGGAAGCTCAACCCCGTAGGTAAACAGTTTCGGGTCTGTAATCTGGAAATAGACAACTGTATCAATCTGCATTGTAACGTTATCCTTGGTAATAACCGGCTGAGGAGGAAAGTCCACAACCTGTTCTTTCATACTTACTCTTTTTGCTATTCTGTCAATCATAGGAAGTTTAAAATGAATGCCAACGCCCCATGTTGAATGATAAGCACCTAATCTTTCGATTACATATGCATGTGCCTGAGGAACAACTTTAATGCATGAAATTAATAAAACAATCAATACAACGATAATACCAATAATAATCATAATGTTATCCTCCTTTAAACTTGTTTTTTAACAACTGCACGAACACCTTTAATCTCGGTTACGATAACAGTTTCACCAACCTCAATAACTTCATCGGAGATAGCTGACCAAACCTGACCCATAACCTTGATTTGACCCTTTCTTTGGATAGGGTCGATTTTTTCCGTAACAATTCCTATATTGTCGATAACTCTGTCTGCGTTGGTTTTTGATACCGCACGGTTTCTAAACTTCTTTGTAAGAGG
>JAZUMJ010000005.1:0-20925 GCA_045603605.1 Ructibacterium sp.
TTGAAGAAAATGTGGAGAATACAAAGCATATTGTAGAAATCTGCAGTTCAATTGGAATTACAGTTGAAGGTGAGCTTGGTCATGTGGGAAGTGTAAACGATGATACAATGGAAGAATTTACAGACCCTGAAGAAGCCGGAGAATTTGTAAAAAGAACAGGTGTTACCTGTCTTGCAGTATTAATTGGTAATGCACATGGTCACTACAAGAAAACCCCCAAATTAGATATTGAAAGAGTAAAAGCGATACGAGAATCAACAGGCGGTATCCCGTTGGTGCTTCATGGTGGTTCAGGTATTCCTGATGACCAGGTTAAAGCGGCAATTAAGGCGGGTATCCGAAAAATGAATATCGGTACAGATGTTTGCTGTGCTTTTGCTGAAGGTACAAAAGAAATTCTTGATGATCCAAATAGAAGTCTTGCAGTTGATTTATTTATGAAGCATCCGATTGAAAAAGTTAAAGAACTTGCTATCAGCAAAATTAAACTGGTCGGTGCTGACGGAAAGGCATAATTATGGTTAATATAGTAGGAATAGGTGCAAATGTGTGCGACACACTTATTACTGTACCCAATTATCCAAAAGAGGATACGAAATTAAGGGCGGATACTGTTGTCCAAAGTGGCGGCGGTCCATGTGCAACAGGACTTGTTGCGGCATCAAAGCTTGGTGAAAAATGTGCATACATCGGAACACTCACAGATGACAGTGCAGGTAAATTTCTAATGACTGACCTCGAAAAGTACAGCGTATCAACAAAATTTGTAAACATTAATCCGGGATTTACTTCATTTTCGTCATTTATATGGCTTTCCCAGGAAAGCACATCAAGAACCTGTGTGTTTCATAAAGGCGATATTCCCCAATGGAATCTTAATGAGGAACAAAAAAATGCTGTAATTAACGCAAAAATTCTAATGATAGACGGGAACGAAATGAATGCGGCACTTGAGGCGGTAAAGGTTGCAAAGGAAAACAAAACAAAGGTTTTGTATGATGCCGGAGGACTTTATGACGGCATCGAAAACCTTCTGCCATACAGTGATATTTTAATTCCGTCAGAGGAATTTGCACTCGGTCACACGAAAGCAGAAAATGCAAGAGATGCAGCAAAACTTCTTTTTGATAAGTATTCCCCTGAAATTGTTGTTATTACCCAAGGTAAAAAAGGCGGAATTATTTATGACGGAGAGGAAATAAAAGAGTATCCTGCATTTTTAGTTGATGCAGTAGATTCAAACGGGTCCGGCGATGTTTTTCATGGTGCATTTGCATTTTGTATTGCATCGGGATATAATTACTATGATGCGTGCGTCTTTTCCAGTGCTGTATCGGCACTAAAATGTACAAAAATCGGGGCAAGAAACGGTGTTCCCACATTTGATGAAACAATAAACTTTTTAAAGGAGCGTGGAATAAATGTATAAAAGAAGTTGGAACAAAAAATTTGGTAAAAGTGAAATTTACACAAGAGAAGACAGTTATTGCCAAAATGTTGAAATAGATATGGTTAAGCTTGCAGACGGTCAAACAAAGACATACTGCGAAGAAGGCAAAGAATTTGCCGTTCTTATTTTAGGCGGTAAGTGTACAGTTGCCGGAAAAGGCTTTAACTATGAAAATATCGGTGAGAGAGAAACTGTTTTTGACGGCAATGCAACTTGTGTATATGTGCCGAGAAACACAGATTTTTCAATAACAGGTGTTGGCGAAGTTTCAGTTGCAGTTACAAAGTGTCCTTCTGTAAATGACCACAAGCCTGTACTTATAAAGCCCGAGGACGTTGTTGCAAAGGAATTGGGCAAACCTGGCTGGGAAAGACACGCTATGTTTGTTCTTGATGAAAGAGTAGAGGCAGACCAGATATATATTGGTGAATGCTGGATAGAGGGTGGACAATGGTCAAGTTATCCTCCTCACAAGCACGATGACGATAATATGCCTACTGAAGCTAAAACAGAGGAAATTTACTACTATGAATTTGATAAGCCACAGGGATTTGGTATTCAAAAGGTTTATACAATGGAAGGTGACATTGACGAAACATATACAGTTAAGTCAGGTGATTTTGTTGAAATCCCAAGAGGATATCACCCATTCCATTCAGCACCCGGTTACAAAAATTATATGTTGTGGATAATGGCAGGACCTGTAAGAGGCTTTTATATGACGACAGACGAAGACCATCAGTGGTTGAATAAGTAAGGCTATGAAGTATTTATTAGGTATAGATTTTGGCGGTGGTGCATCAAAGGCAACACTTCTTTCGGAAGATGGTGTGATTTGCGCTACCAATACAACTGAATATGCGACTAACTATCCAAAACCCGGTTATGCGGAACAAAACCCTGATGATTGGGTGAAGGCAACCTATGAAAATATAAAAGGTGTACTTGAAAAAAGTAAAATTTCTCCAAACAAAATTTGTGCTGTTTCTTTAGATGCAGCAACTCATACAGCTGTAATTTTAGATGAGGACTTTAATGTAATAAGACCTGCAATTTACTGGACAGACACAAGAAGTGCTAACGAAGTTGCCTATTTGAAAGAGAACTTTGGTGATATAATTGAAAGGCAAGTGCTTCATAAGGCAGACACAATCTGGTCACTTCCTGAGCTTTTGTGGATTAAGAATAACGAACCGGAAAACTGGAAAAAAACCAAAAAGATTTTATTCGCAAAGGACTATGTTCGTCATCAGCTGACAGGGGATTATGTCACAGATTACATAGAAGCAGAAGGCTCAATGATGTTTGATATAAACACAATGCAATGGAGCCGTGAACTTTGCGGTATACTTGAACTTGACCCTGCTATGATGCCTGAAATTGTGAAACCAACAGACATCGCAGGTAAGATTACAAAAGGTGCTGCTAAGCTTACAGGACTTTGTGAGGGGACACCTGTTCTTTGCGGAACAACAGATACGGTTATGGAGGTATTTGCATCAGGTGCAGTGAAAAAAGGACAAATGACCTTAAAGCTTGCAACAGCAGGCAGAATTTGTGTTATTACAGATAAGCCCTATCCTGATATCAACCTCATTAACTATTCTCACATTATTGACGGATATTTTTATCCGGGAACAGCAACAAAATCCTGTGCTGCATCATACAGATGGTTCAGGGATACATTTGGCGGTGAATATAAAGAGCTTGACAGGTTGGCAGAAAATGTGGAAATTGGCTCAGAGGGGCTTGTATTCCACCCTTATCTAAATGGTGAGCTTACAGCTTATGCAAACCCAAATCTTTGTGCAGATTTTGTGGGAGTAAGGGCATACCATACAAAGGCTCATTTTACAAGAGCGGTGCTCGAGGGTGTTGTAATGAGTATGCTTGATTGCAAAATGACACTTGATAATATGAATATACCTCACAATGAAAGTGCCGTAATTATTGGGGGTGGCGGAAAAAGTCCCCTTTGGCGGCAGATGATTTCAGATGCTCTGGGAATTGAGCTTATCGAAATGAAATATGCTGATTCTTCTTTTGGAAGTGCAATTCTTGCAGGAATTGCCGTAGGTATATTTGAAAATGCTGAAAAGGCTGTTGCAAAGTGTAATGAAGTTATTTCAAAAACTGTTCCAAATGGCGAAAACACTCTAAAATATAAAGAGCTTTTCAAAAAGTATAAAGCAATACAAAAGGCATTAGAGCCAATTTATAACGGTGAATATCTATGAAAATTTTAGTATGTGTTAAGGTTATAAAGGGAGAATTGAATCCCTTTGATGAATCAGCGCTTGAGTGTGCAATGCAATTATCTGATGATGTGACGGTTATATCAATGGGGCCAAAAAGTTGTGAAAGTGTTTTAAAACCCTTGACCAGACTTGGTGCAAAGGTTACCTTAATTTCTGACATTCTTTTTTCAGGCTCAGATACTCTCGCCACATCATATATATTGTCAACTGCCATAAACCAAACAGAGTATGACTTAATACTTTGCGGCAGGCAGAGTATTGACGGAGATACTGCACAGGTTGGGCCTATGCTTGCTGCAATGCTTAATATTCCACTTATAACCAATGCACTTTCTGTTGAAGCTGAAAATGGAAAAGTTATCACTAAAACTCGAATAGGTGATGAAACTGCTTTTCTTCCTGCATTGGTTACAGTGGAGCGTGGATATGTCTTAAGATTTCCAAGTATTTTTTCAAAAACCGGCGAAGTGGAAATTTTAGATAACAACAATCTAAACTGCAACCCTGAAAACTGCGGACTTTCAGGTTCTCCCACAAGAGTATTAAAATCCTTTGAAAACGAACGTGGGAAAAGAAAGTGTAAATTTATTTCTATGGATGAACTTTTGCCTCTTGTAAATGAACTGATGAAACAGGAGGGTTTTCAAGAAAAGACGGAGAGAACAGGTGCAAAACTAAAAAGTGTCTGGGCTGTTGGTGAGGAAGTTTTGGAAAAAGCACAAGAAATTGCCGAAGAGGTTGTTTGTATACAAGATACCGATGCTAAGGAGATAGCACAAAAAGCAGCAAAGGAAAAGCCAAACGTAATACTGTGGAATGCGGATTTATGGGGAAGAAAAGTAGCCCCCCAGGTGGCGGCTATGCTAAAAACAGGTCTTTGCGCTGATTGCACTATGCTTGAAACAGAGGACGAAAACTTAATTATGTACCGTCCGGCACAAGGCGGAAATATAACCGCTAAAATAAAGTGTGTCACGAAACCTCAGATGGCAACAGTAAGGACTACAGCCAAAAGCTCTGATATTATAGTTTCAGGAGGAAAAGGTGTTGCTGAAAATATGGAAAAGCTATACGAATTAGCCAAAAACCTTGGGGCTGAAATTGGTGCATCAAGAGGTCTTGTGGATATGAACAAGATATCTTATGATAAACAAATTGGATTAACAGGAAAAAATGTCAGCCCAAAAATCTATATCGCAATAGGAATTTCAGGGGCAATACACCACACCTGTGCAATAGAAGGAAGCACAACTGTTATTGCGATTAATCCTGATAAAGATGCGAGAATTTTTGAATATGCTGATTTTGGAATTATTGACTGTTTATAATTTGATAGATTTGTAGTGAAATAATTATGAAATTATTTCACTTGCCGCAGGCAAATTTCATTGAAAAAGCGACTTGTCAAAACAAGTCGCTTTTTCTGGTGCGCCCGAAGAGACTTGAACTCCCACGTCATTGACACTAGATCCTAAGTCTAGCGCGTCTGCCAATTCCGCCACGGGCGCATATTAAGTTTTTACCTCTTAATTTTTACACGGGAGAGGTTCCCCGAGGAGGAGCATATCGCTTAATCCTCTTTTAGTTCCAACGAACCAACGCTTGATATTTTACTATATTTTCGATTATTTGTCAATAGCTTTAGATTAAAATTATTGTATTTTAAACATAAACCAAAGAAACTTATCTATATTTAACTGTTTTTCACAGCCTTCTCAAAACCATTGTTACATTATCAAACTTATCCATCGCCCTGATTCTACAAAAAAACACAGTACTTTGCAAACAAGTACTGTAGCAAAAAAATGGTTCGTCAAGTTGAATCCCCCCTGAAATCCTTGCGGATTTCTTCCCCCCTTTAGGAAAGGGGGGAAAAATCATTTTGCTAAAGTATCATCTTTTGAAACCACAAAAACACCAAATTCTTACAAAGCAGATTGTGTATCGTTAGGGTCTCCGTTTATTGCAAGATCATATTCCAAAGACCAATCCAGTCCTCTGTATTCTGCAGCTCGGTCATCATTTTCTATAAACTCCATTAATAAATCCAACATATCCTTCGTCCAGGTATTTCTGTCTATTTGTGCCGTTGTGAATTTATTAAGTGTTATCATTTCAAATCCAAACAAATCCTTAACCTGGGTTTTAGCTGCACCGCCTACAACCTCTTCAACAAGGTGGCTTGGTATAAATAAAACGCCACCGCCTGCGCCAAAAACAATATCACCCGGCAGACAGACTGCATTGCCAATCCGTGTTACTGTATTATAGCCTGTCATTATAAATTCACGAATAGGCGTTGGGTCAATTCCTCTGTAATATACCTGAGTATCTTCAACCTTCTTCATCTGTTCGGTATCCCTTATTCCGCCCCATATAACCGCTCCGCCATTTTCATTCTTTGTTTTATTCTTCAACGCGGTTGTAAGGTTTCCACCCAAAAATGTTCCTTTATAAATCTTATCATACATATCTATAACCGGAACATCACCTTCTACAAGATTGTCAATAACCCATTGGTTATATGTACCGGTTCTCCCCTCATCCCTGCCGATATCTTTTACAACTTCATCGAGGTCAGGTCTGAACGGGCAATAGGTTGCAGTAACTGCACGACCTATAAGTTTCCTGCCATCATTATGTAGGGTATGTAATCTACCCTCAAACTGGCTTTCATATCCTTTTACATATATAGGTTTCCATACCTCTTCAAGGGTTAATGTTTTCAGGGCTTTTAAATATTTATCATCTACCTTAGGACGTCCATCAGGAAATCTTTCGCCTTTCCACTGTGGGGTCAGGGCAATTATTTCATCTCTGTCATTAAAATGCATAATTATTCCTCCTTGTATTATAAATGCATTCCGCCATCAATTATTAAATCTGTTCCGGTTATATATCTGCCCTCGTCAGAACACAAGAGCAATACTGCCGGAGCAATATCTTCAGGTTCACCAACATAGCCGCAGGGAATACTGCCTTCAATCTTTTTCTTATATATATCATTACTTAATGCCTCTTTATTTCTTGGGGTATTAATTGCTCCCGGCGATACATTGTTTATGGTTATTCCATATGGTGCAAGTTGTGGAGCAAGGTTTTGGACAATCTTAAATTGTGCCGCCTTTGATACTCCGTAAAGCATTAATTCAGGGTGTTGATTATATTGATTAACACTTCCTATTGTAACAATGCGGCCCCATCCTTTCTTTTTCATTCCTTCAGCATATTTTCTTATGAGAAGATACGAGCTCTTTACATTACAATTCATTTGGTCATCGTACTCTTCTAACGTGAACTTATCCCACGTTTTTTTATACTGAATAGATGCATTTAATACAAGGATATCAATATCTCCGGTCTGTGAATATATCTTTTCTGTTTCATTGTCGTCAAGAAGATTAGCTTTTATAGGATAAGAATTTGAAATTTTTCTGCACGCATTCTCACATTTTTGTATGCTCTCAGCACCCAGAACATACACCTTTGCTCCCATTTTTGAAAGTATATTTGCAATTTCAAAACCTATTCCCTGTGTTGAGCCTGTTACTAATGCAGTTTTGCCTGTTAAATCAAACATCTTAATTAACTCCATTCCCTGTCGTTTGCCCATTCCTTATCCCACTGGGTTGTAGGCTCCCATATTCCGGGGTATTTTTCGTGCATATGCTCTGCTATCAACTCCTCATTAAGCTCATCTATACCAAGACCCGGCTTATTGGGAACGTTAACAAAACCATCCTTAAAGAGTGGGTTATCTATACCGATTGCAAGGTCGTTCCACCAAGGAATATCCACAGAATGAAATTCTACTGCTAAAATATTCTGAACTGCTGCTGCAGTATGGATTGCTGCCATACAAGCAATTGGACTTTCAGCCATATGTATTGCCATTGCCACACCGTGTTTATCACACATATTTCCTAATTTTTTCATTTCCAATGCACCGCCAACAGTAAGCATATCAGGATGAACAACAGATACTCCGCCATTTTTCATAAGAGGCTCAAAATTCTCAGCAAGGTATATATCCTCACCTGTACAAATAGGAACATTGCATTCGTTTGCAATTTTTACATAGTGGTTTGTGTAATGCCAAGGTGCTATATCTTCTATCCATGCAATATTATATTTCTCAAGGCGTTTTGCAAACATAATACAATCCTCAATACAAATATGTCCAAAATGGTCTATCGCCAACGGAACTTCATAACCGATAACATCCCTAACCTGTTTAACATAATCTTCAAGGTAATCCATTCCTTTTTGAGTTAAATGAATTCCTGTTGCGTGGTGAGGAATAGTGAACACTTCATAATTTTTCCCCAACATCATATCCATATCAATAGAGCCTTTTTGATGATTAATTGCTTTCATTGAATATTTCTTTATATCCTCAAGAAATCCAATAGGTGCATTTAAACATCCCGGTTCATCAAGCATAAGTTCTATTCCTAAATCCATTTTAAGAAATGTAAAACCTTGCTCCATTCTCTTTTTAAGAGCGTGTCCCATATCCGTTCCTGTATGCTTACCGTCAACATCGGTATCGCAATACATTCTTACCTTATCCCTGAATTTTCCGCCAAGCATCTGCCACAAAGGAACTCCCCATGCTTTACCCGCTAAATCCCATAAAGCAATTTCAATTCCCGATACACCTCCGCCTTGACGGGAATGTCCTCCAAACTGTTTAATTCTTCTAAAAAGCTTATCTACATTACATGGATTTTCACCCACTAATCTTGATTTAAGCATAAGCGCATATGTGGCACTTGATGCATCTCTTACCTCGCCGTATCCTACTATCCCTTGATTGGTGTAAATTTTTATAAGCGGACAATGTTTTGGTGCACCATTAATGTTAGCCACTCTTATATCCGTTATTTTAAGTTCCGAAGGATTTGAGCATAGATTTACATTTTCCGAAATTATTTCTTTGATTGATTGGTTCATAATATTCCTCCAAAAATTGAATAGTTTTAATAATCTTATCATATCTATACTAACCATCGCAACCACTATATTATCAAATTTATCCACTTTTTTATTATTCCCTTGACATTTTAACAAAAAATGATATAGTTATATTAATGAGCAAATTTTCTGTGCAAGAAGGTGTCCACTATGCGTTTCAACGAACAAATTCTATATAATGACAATAACTGTGCTGTCATAAAAACCTTCCATTCCAACGTCGCACCCACAAAACGTATTTTTAATGAGCATCATCACACAGAATGCGAATTGTCTTTGCTTATTTCGGGAAGTGGAATATATAAAACCCCAAAAAAAGAATATTCTTTTAAGCAAGGTGATATATTCTTATTCGGCAGTAACGAAACCCATTGTATAACCGAAATTTATGAAGAACTTAACCTTTTAAATGTTCATTTTGAGCCGAGAATTCTGTGGGAAACCCCTGAAAATATTGATTTACTCAATTTATTTGCATCACGGAACACAAATTTTAAAAACAAATTTCCTGGTACCGACACAATCTTGCGGGATACTATCCTTAATATTGAAAATGAACTATCTGCCCAAAGAATTGGTTATAAAATGCAGGCAAAGTACATGCTCCTCTATGCTCTTCTTCATATTTTACGCAACTATAACTATATCACAAGCGATAGTTTCTATTATAAAAATTTATCAACTATTCAAAAGCTTAAGACAGCCATTTCATATATTGACCAAAACCTCGACAGTACCCTCACTTTAAAAGAAATTTCTAATGTTGCGTGTATGTCACAAACACATTTTTCTATGCTATTTAAAAAATTCAATGGAATTTCTCCTTGGGATTATATAACTATAAAAAGAGTAGAAATGGCCATAATTTTACTTAAGACCACAGATTTATCAAAGCTTGAAATTGCCGAAAGATGTGGATTTTCAGGACATTCAAATTTTTATAAAATGTTTAAAAAAATTACAGGAAAAACACCATCCGATTATGTAATATGAGAAGTAAAGACTTTATAAAACAGTTTTAAAATAAATATTATGCTGCAACTACAACTTATATTTCAATCTATATAATAATATCAGGATTACCAATTTCCCAATGCGGTATATAGACATTGTAGAGCAATATTTTACGCCCGAATGGTATTTCACAAATCCTGAAAGGATTTATTCATTGAAAAAGCGACTTGCCGAAACAAGTCGCTTTTTCTGGTACGCCCGATGCGATTTGAACGCACGACCTTCAGAGTCGGAGTCTGACACTCTATCCAGCTGAGCTACGAGCGCATATAATGTAATAACTATATCATAATTTCTGCATAAATGCAAGAAATTTTTTATAAAACATTTATGATAAAAAAATAAAAATTTTTTCAAAAAAGGGTTGACATACAATGAAATATCTGTTAAAATATCTTTTGTGTTCGTCAAACGGCATATAAATAAAATATGGCGGTATAGCTCAGTTGGCTAGAGCATTCGGTTCATACCCGAAGTGTCACTGGTTCAAATCCGGTTACCGCTACCATAAAAAAGGACTGTTTCACTAAATAAGTGAGGCAGTCCTAAATTTATTGTATAAGAAAAGAGGGCGTTGCCTCAATTTAGTGCAAAATCACTTATTGAGACACGCCCTTAATCATTATCCTTCAATTCGTCTTAAATTAATTCTGCCCTTATCGTCTATCTCAAGAACCTCAACCTTAACGGTATCGCCCTCTTTAACAACGTCTGTTACCTTTTCAACTCTGCCCTTAGCCAGCTTTGAAATGTGAATCAAACCATCTTTTCCGGGGAGAATTTCAACAAAGGCACCAAAGTCCATTATACGAACAACTTTACCCTCGTATACTTCACCTGCTTCAGGCTCTTTAACAATCATCTCAATCATCTTCTTAGCCTTTTCACCCATCTCGGTGTCTACAGCTGCAATATATACGTTACCGTCATCCTCAATATCAATCTTTGCACCGGTTTCAGCAATAATACCCTGGATTACCTTACCGCCGCTACCGATAACCTCACGGATTTTATCAACAGGAACTGTCATATTGATAATCTTTGGAGCATAAGGTGAAATCTCTGTTCTTGATTCAGGAATAGCTTTGAGCATAACCTCGTCAAGAATATAGAAACGTGCGTTCTTTGTCTGCTCCAAAGCAGTACGGATGATTGCAGGTGTCAAACCATCAACCTTCAAGTCCATCTGGATTGCAGTAATACCCTTCTTTGTACCTGCAACCTTAAAGTCCATATCGCCAAAGAAGTCTTCTACACCCTGAATATCAACCATTGTAAGGAAGTTATCATCATCTTCGGGGTCGGTAATCAAACCAACAGAAATACCTGCAACAGGAGCCTTAATAGGAACACCTGCATCCATCAATGCCAATGTACTTCCGCAGATACTTCCCTGGGATGTTGAACCGTTTGAGCTGAGAACCTCAGAAACAAGACGGATTGCATATGGGAATTCTTCTTCTGTAGGAAGAACAGGAACCAACGCTCTCTCAGCCAAAGCACCATGGCCAATCTCACGACGACCGGGGCCGCGTGATGGGCGTGTTTCACCAACGCTGTATGATGGGAAATTATAATGATGGAGATATCTGCGGTATTCTTCATTGTCAAGACCATCAATAATCTTTGCTTCTCCCAAAGGTCCAAGTGTTGCAACTGTAAGAACCTGAGTCTGTCCACGGCTGAACAAACCGCTACCATGAGTTCTTGGAAGCAAACCTACCTCAGCAGACAATGGACGAAGTTCTAATATACCTCTGCCGTCAACACGCTTTTTATCGTACATAAGCCAGTTTCTTACAACTGTTTTCTGAAGCTTATAAAGAGCCTCGTCTATTAAGCCCTGATACTCTTCCTTTGGATATTTTTCTTCAAAGTGATTATAAACATTTTCATAAACAACAAGCAAACGCTCGTCACGAACTGTCTTATCATCTGTATCCATTGCCTCTTTTACCATATCTTCAGCAAAACCACGGATATCAGCAAACAATTCTTCATCAACAACCATATGCTCATATTCAAACTTAGGCTTTCCAATCTCATCCTGAATGCCTTTAATGAAAGCACAAATCTTCTTGATTTCTTCGTGAGCAAACATAATTGCGTCAAACATCTGATCCTCAGGAACCTCGTTTGCACCAGCCTCAATCATAACAACCTTCTTTGCACTACCTGCAACAGTTAAGTTCATTTCACTAATTTCACGCTGAGCCTCTGTTGGGTTAATAACAAACTCGCCATTAACAAGACCAACATAAACAGCAGCAATAGGACCGTTAAAAGGAATATCTGACACAGATACAGCTGCGGATGAACCTATCATTGCACAGAATTCAGGAGCGTTATCCTGCTCAACTGACAATACTGTTGAAACGATAGAAACGTCATTTCTCAAATCTTTTGGGAACAAAGGACGCATAGGACGGTCAATAACACGGGATGTTAAGATTGCATTCTCAGAAGGACGTCCTTCTCTCTTTGTAAATCCGCCCGGGATTTTACCAACAGCATACATCTTCTCCTCATAGTCAATGCTGAGAGGGAAGAAGTCAATACCATCTCTGGGCTTGTCCGATGCAGTTGCTGCAGTAACAACAACTGTGTCGCCATAACGTACGATTACAGAACCATTTGCAAGCTCTGCAACCTTGCCAAACTCAAGTGACAACTTTCTGCCTGCCACTTCTGTTTCAAAAATTCTACTCATAACAATTACCTCCTGTAATTTTATATTTGCGGGAGGCCTGATTTTTAGCACTTAAAAATATAGGTTTCCAAAATATGAAAGCATATATTTTTAAATGCTGAACCCAAGCTTCTCCCAATTTTATTTTGCCTTTTTATTTTCAAAAAATGTCAAAAAGGGCAGTCAAACAGACTGCCCCCGTTGTTTTTAGTGTCTCAAGCCAAGCTTTTCAACGATTGCACGATATCTTGAAATATCGTTCTTTTCAAGGTACTTCAAGAAGCTTCTGCGCACACCAACCATCTTCAAAAGACCACGTCTTGAGTGGTGATCCTTCTTGTGTGTCTTAAGATGCTCGTTCAAATGGTCAATTCTGTATGACAAAAGAGCAATCTGAACCTCAGGAGAACCTGTGTCACCTTCGTGCATAGCATACTTCTTGATAATTTCCTGCTTAATGTCTTTTTCCATTATTTTCACCTCCGTTTGACATATAATCCCCGTACAGCTTGGAAATGGGCGGTGAATCCTCAGCCCCGAAATCTAAGCTATAGGTTGCGTTATGAGAAAATTTCCCACAACATCCATCGGCTATCATATCACATTTATTCCCCAATGTCAAGAAAAATATTTATTTTTCTTGACATTATTCACATTCCACACTAAATATATTAGTCATTGGTGCGTCACAACCTGTTAATACCACTGTTTCAAATTTAAGAACGTATTCGTTTTCAGGTTCAAGCTCAAAGCGCTGAGTTGTTGTATACTTTGCCGGTTTAAGTCTTTCCTTTGGTTCTGCTTTTGATTTTGGGTCTTCTGCCGGATCCATATCAAACTTTTTCATTATATATCTACCGCCATCATCGCAAACCAATTCTTCACCCTTATACAGCGAATACCTGTACACCTGACCCGAAACAGAGTTTAGCGAGAAATTAAAGGTTATTTTTCTATCTGAATTATTGGTCAGGTTAATGGTATATAAATATCTTACCCCGTAATTGCCTAAGTTTAACACATAGTCTTCATAAAATCCAGGGGATATATTTTCTCCGCCTTTTGGATAATCCACCTCTGCCATTGTTATATTAGGTCTAAAATCAGGATTTTTATCCTCTTTATATAAAGAAGTATGATAGGGGTCAAACGTCCACAAATCACTGCCTTTATCAGTATTTTCCCCATAATAAGACAGCTTCTTCTTATCTTGATATGTGAAGCATAACATATCCGACTCTGCTGATTCAGCTATAAGGATTTCTTTGTTTTTCCAGGTATTTACGTTTGTTCCAAAAGCTCCATCTTTTGCAATGTAGCCGTCAGGGTATCTTTGGTTTATTATCCTGATTGGAAGAAAACCCGATTTTGTACTGTTATCAAATGTATATGAAAGCTCTGTTTCAACTATCGGCGCATTCTCCGACCTACCCTTATACTGCGGCTCATCATCAAGATATCCTTTTTCCATTGCGCCAAAGTTCTCTTTTGCTTTTTCTTTATCCCTGTATGCCATCGTTGAAACATCAAGACTTCCCGAAAGAATTTCAAACTCCATAATCAACCATATTGGTTCAACCGTTCCTCCGTGACGAATTTCATTTATCCGCTCTTTATCTATTGTTGGAATAATCTCACTTAGCAACTGATAGCCATTACTGATATTTTGCAATTCATTAAGCCCCTGATAATGACCGCTGTCAGCCTTAACAAGTTGATTTTTAACGATGCAGTCACATTCTCCATCACATATTCCGTCATCTTCAAAGCATCTTCCATTTTGACAAGTACAGTTATATGTATTTAAATACTCAGGAAGGTATACATCTGTTCCCGTAAAATCTGCCCAAGCCTTGTTCCACTGCCAGTTATGGTCAAGCCCAATTTTGGTTATTTTATATTTTGCACCACTGTCTGCCGAAAACAATAAATCAAAGAACAAATCTTCTTGACTTTCAGCTGCAGTTCCTCTGTGATGATATGAAAAAACGGTGTAGACACCTTCCCCTAAATCATCAAAGTGTGCAATTGATGAGGGGATATCACCGTCTGCAAGAAAGTTTTTGTTCAAGTATTCAGGGTTATCATCAAAAAGATAAAAACAAGGTTTTCCGTCTGGGGTATGAGTAACTTTTGAAAATTCAAGAGTTGGAATTTCACCTGTATATGTATCCGCTCCACAACCACTTATCAATATTGCTGATAAAATACCCAAAATAATTAAAAGTCCTTTTTTCATATTACACCACTCCTCGTATAATAAAGGTAATAAACAAAATTTTTTAAAGGCTTCCCCTTGAGGGGAAGCTGTCACGAAGTGACTGATGAGGTGTTAAGATTATTCAGTATATCCTGACAAACACCTTCAAATCTTTGATTGATATCCAAGTTGGAATATCTTAACACTTTAATGCCTAAAGACTTCAAAAATGCATCCCTTTTTATATCTTCTTCCAAGCCTTTCTCTTCATAATGCTGTGAACCATCAAGTTCTATAACAAGTTTTTCAGATGCAATATAAAAATCAACAATATATTTTCCTATTACCTTTTGTCTGTTAACAGTTACAGATAATCCTTTCAAAAAGTCATACCAAAGTTGTCGTTCTTCTTTGGTCATATTTTTTCTTAATATTTTTGCATTACCTGTTAATTTAGAATTATTCGTTGTATTCATTTACACCTCATCCGTCAGCTATTGCTGACACCTTCCCCTCAAGGGGAAGGCTTTCCTTTTCAATATAATTTGATATCTTTTTAAACTTAGATATCTTAAACTGAAACCTAAATTCATTCCTTTACCTTTACAGCCTCATTATAACACTAAACCTTTAACATATCAATATAATTTTATAATTGCACATATTTTGGGTGGTTGAATATACTAAAGTAGATAGCTTTTAAAGCAGATATATCCTAATATGAAAGGCGGTGGAGATATGTTCAGGCGGAGATGCGGCTGTTCCCGTAACAGGTGCCGACCTTTAGGGACAATTCTGATTTCTTTAGGAATAGGTATTTTTCTGGCTTACATAATTCCCTATAATCTTTTGATAACAATGCTTGGACTCAGCCTTATAATTTCAGGTGTATGGCATCTGCTGAGAAGATAATTTTTAAAAGGAGGATTATATATGCAAATCGTTGTTGTAAAGCCCCCGAAGCCAATACGAGGAATTTTGCGTATGATATTTAAGATAAAATGAAAAAAAGTATGGCAAGGCGTTTCGCCTTGCCATACTTTTTTATTATCCAAAAAATTTGTCTTCGCAAGCTGCACAAAGATAATGATAAATTGGCAGATGCAATTCCTGAACCTTAAAGGTTTCTGTTTCAGGCGCATGGATAACAACATCTGCAATCTTATCAAGCTTACATTCTTTTGCTCCCACAAGTCCTATAACAACCATTCCCAATGATTTTGCAACCATTGCAGCCTTAACAACATTTCCTGAATTTCCTGATGTAGTAAGTCCTACAAAAATATCACCTTTTACGCCATAACCGTAAACCTGCTGTGCATAAATCATTTCAGGGTCAACATCGTTTGCAAAGGCTGAAATTAAACCTGAATGGGTTGTAAGAGAAATTGCAGGCAATGCTCCCTGAAGATTATCTGCAAGATGGTCGCCGTCCTCAGGAAAGAGTGATTTCATTGCATCTCTGTCTGCCTGAGGAATTTCACGGCGAAGAAGAAATCCTTTCATCAGCTCACCAACTATATGGTCACTGTCTGCACAACTGCCGCCGTTACCGCAAACCAAAAGCTTATTCCCATTTTCAAAAGATGTAATCATCTTCTCTCTGGCCGTCTCAATTGCATCCTTACAGCTTTCAAGCTCAGGATATCTTTCAAGTAATTCTTTTAACATTTAAATTCCCATAACCTTTCCTTTATTTATTATTTTCATAACATATTAATGCCAATGCCAGTGCCGCACAATCACCTAAATTATCCCCTAATTCTGCAGGAACAACCTGAGCAACTGCAGCTGATGCAGGCAAAGCTTCCGCTTTAATAACCTCTTCCATTGCCTCTCTCATCAGGTTTTCAGCACGTTGAAAAACACTGCCTATAATAATCCTTTGTGGGTTTAATATGTCAATAAGTACAGACAAGCCTTTACCTAACATTCTTCCCGTGTTTTTATAAACTTTAAGTGCAGTTTCGTCGCCTTTATTCGCTGCATCAGCAATGGATTTTGCAGTAATTGTATCAAGCTTTGACAAATCATCGCAGTAGAGAGGTTTTATACCTTTCTGTATCGCCTCAATTGCATACATTCTTCCTGAAAGTGCAATTCCTCCGCCGCTTGCAAACCCCTCAAATGACCCTTGCTTGCCATAGCCTACCGGGCCAAATTCCGACAAGCGGATATGTCCAACCTCGCCGGCATTGCCGTTGGTTCCGTTAAAGAGTCTTCCGTCTAAAATCAAGCCTGCACCAAGTCCTGTGCCAAAGGTTAAGAAAATTATATTCTTATACCCTCTTCCTGCACCAAACTTCCATTCTGCAACAGCACAAGCATTTGCATCGTTACAAAGATATGCCGGTATACTAAGGCGTTCTTCAAGCATTTTCACAATCTCAATCTCATCCCAACCGGGAAGATTGGGAGGGGATAAAATCACACCTGTATCAGAATTTAAAGGTCCGCCGCAACTTATACCTACGGCTTTACTCTCTCCTTTTAATTCCTCAGCAGTTTCTATTATCCAATTTAGGGTTTCATCAACAGTTGTAGTTGGAACAGATTTCTTAACAAGAATTTCACCCTTTTCATTACCTCTGATAACAGCACATTTGGTACCGCCAATATCAATTCCTAAAAGCTCCATTTCTTACCTCCATTCCATAAAGTCAGCTTCTGTAACCTTATTATCTTCAATGATAAATGTTTTGACTTCACTGTGAGCAAAGCTTGCATCAAATTTAGTATCAAAAACCCTGATTTCCACATCTGTCTCTTTGTCTTCTGTTTCATAACAACGAAGTACCCAACCGTCTCCGTCCTCATACTTTTTCAGAGCGGTTACAACAATATTTTTCTTTGAAACCTCAATTCCCTGATAACTTCTGCCAAGTGTTCCTTTATGGAATGTTTCAACAACACTTGTAAGTAGAGAATTTAAAATCTCTCCATCTTTTTCAGCCTCAGAAATTGATTTAAACGGAGAAATGCTGTAACTAAACTTATGTATCCCCTGGTCAATAAACTCACTGAATTCATCATGAAGTTCTGTATTTCCAAAACAATGGTCGGCATAAACTGCACCTCTAAGCACTGTCATAGAAAGCACATTTTTATCTGCATCAAAGCTATATTTATCTTCATTTGCAAGAACAATACCGCCCTTGTCATCACAGATTGCAGCCCATTCACCGCAAACCTGTTCTGTTCCGTCAATAGGTCTTTCAATAAATCCAAACGGAATTTTGGCATATACTTTTGGATTTTCAACAGCTGCCGGAATACTGAATTTTAACATCTTATGTTTTTCGTGAAAATCTATTTTAGATTTCACCGTTACAACATCGCTGTCCTTCTCTATAGTATAATCCCTAATTATCTCAGTGTCAAACATTTTTATTACAGAGCGAAGTGTGGCACGGATTGGTCCCTTTTCAATCAGGTGAACACTGCCCTCATTACATATTCCTACAACATTCTTAAATTCTGTTATTCCGTGAGCCCAAGTATCACTGTCAGTTTCATCAACAAAGACAGTTTTGCTTTCGCCCAAGAGAAGTTCTTTTTTCTCTTCTTTTAAGAATATACTTGCAACCTCGCCTGTTTTTGAGTTCATTGTGAGCTTAATCTTGCTGTTTTCAATTGACGACTCAGTACAGATAAATGAATTTTCATATTCTTTCTCTTCATCAAGCTTGTGAAGTCGATACACACTATAACCAAGTGCAGGGACTTTTGCCATAAAGGCGGTTTCCCATTTATCATCATTGTTGGTTTTTGAGGCTCTAACCTTTTGGCTTGGAACAATCTCTCCATCATCGGTTTTAACCTCATATGCAAGATAGTGCACCTGAACCGCTCTTTCAACGGCAAATGGCAGAGGATTAAACACCACAACAGGGATACCAAGTCCATCTACACTCTTATTCACCCATTCAATTCCCTCTTTTTGAGCGGTGATATCAAGTCCTTTACTGGTATCTATATTCCATGAAATCTGTTGAAGAGCAAAGTTTGAAACCTGACTTGCAATATTCATAGCTTCTCCATGTGACCACGCCGCATCGGTATACGCCTCTTTTATACTGCAACCACCTAAAATATCGTGGAACTGATTAAACAACACATTTTTCCAACCTCTTTCAATTTCTGCTGAGGGATATTCTGTATCAATAAGAGTCTTTGAGAGTGCTGAATACTTTTCTGCCTCAATCAGTATATTCTCAGATTTTCTGTTTCCTGTTTTAACCTGACTGCAAACGCTGTAACATCCCTTTGCATGGTATTGCAAATCATCTGCAACAACGGGCATATCAAGATTTTCTACCTCTTTAAAATATTCTGTAGGGGTTGAATAAATATGGTCTTCGTCAAGTTCATTATGCATCTTTTCAAGCAATTCAATGGTAGGACCGCCACCGTGGTTACCAACGCCATAAAATGCCATCATTGGAGTATTGCCCTCCATATTGGCAATATTCTCAAAGGTCTGTAATCTTGACATTTCTATACAATAAAATTCAGGTATTCTGTATGTTGTTACCTGACTTCCGTCCATACTCTGCCACTTAAACAGACTTGCAGGAAGCTCTTTTTCGTGAGGCATAGGACGCATAAAAACATAGCTGTCCATTCCGCTGTTTCTCAGAATTTTAGGAAGATTTCCGTTATGACCGAAAGAGTCAACATTATATCCAACATTTGCAATTTTCCCAAACTTCTCCTTGAAATATCTCTGGCTGATAAGTCCGTGACGGGCAAAAGCCTCACCGCTTGGAAGATTACAATCGGGTTGAATAAACCAACCGCCTACCAAATTCCATCTTCCCTCTTTTACTCGTTGCCGAATTTCCTCAAACATTGCCTTGTCGCTTTTCTCAATCCACATATAGTATGAACTGCAGGCAGATGTAAACTTAAAATCGTCAAACTCATTCATTCTGTCCAAAGCACTGCGAAATGTTGCTTTTATTTCTGCAAATCCCTCCTGCCATTGCCACAGCCATACAGGGTCAAGGTGGGCATTGCCTATTAAATAAATCTTCTTATTTGCCATAAAATTCAACTCCTGATATCAAAATACGTTATTTTCATCATACGCGTACAGCCATAAAAAATCAATGTGATTTTTTAATTTTATTATTGCATTTTTTAAGATTGTGGTTTATACTCAACTTATAAAGGGTGATTTTATGATAGAAAGATTTACAAAGCAACAGAATTTTTCCGACAGCGATATAAGTGTAATACGCAAGCGTATTTACGGAACATTTGCAACCCACTGGCACGAATTTTTTGAAATTGAATATGTTATAGATGGTAGCGGTGAATATATTATTGACGGAATTGAATATCAAATAGAACCAGGTATGATTTTTTTTATGACGCCGATAAACTTTCACGAGTTAAAAAACGTAAATGCGGAAATCATTAACGTAATGTTTTCTCATAATTTTTCTTCCCCTGATGCACTTTTTCATATTTCAGGACATGGGATAGAGCGTTCTGTCCAATTTAATAATACAGATTCTTTATTTACCGAATCATTACTTATGGAGATGTATTCTGCGGTAAAATCAAATGATTTAAATTATGCCTCATCTCTTCTAAACACTCTTTTATTTAAGCTTGGAAGAACATCCAATAAAAACTTTCCCTCAGAGCTTACATATGTTCAATCGGTTATGCTGTATCTGCAAAATAACTTTCGTTCACGGGTTACTCTTCCTGAAGCCGCTGCAATGGTTGGGCTTTCTTCTCCATATTTAAGCAGTATTTTTTCTAAAGAAACAGGGATTGGTTTTAAGGAATATTTAAACACTCTTCGTTTTGAATATGCAAAAAAGCTAATCCTATACTCAGATATGAGTATATCCGAAATTTGTTATGACAGTGGTTTTGACGATTATGCAAACTTTTTAAGGGGCTTTAAACAACGCTACGGAACATCTCCGGGGAAATTTAAAACAGGCGGATAACCTCCGCCTGTTTTAAGTTGTCTCTTTATTCTGTCCAGGTAAAATTACTTTGTCGATTTTTAACTCCCTATATTCTTCATCGGAGTCAATACATTTTCCGCAGTTAGTACATTTTTTAAATGGATTTAAGTCGCAATACTCACATTCACCGCACTGATTGCAAATCTTATCTTCTTCAAGAACGCACATCTTTGCCATAGTCTACACCTCATCCATTGAATCTGCCGCCATCAGTATACCAATCTTTGCAGCATCGTAAACAATTCCACCCTGCATATAGGCAATATAAGGCGGGCAGATTGGTGCATCTGCAGAAAGCTCTATTGATGCCCCTTGAACAAAGGCTCCTGCTGCCATAATGACAGGAT
>JAZUMJ010000006.1:0-10060 GCA_045603605.1 Ructibacterium sp.
TTCCTGAATATCTTCAAATACAGAAATCATAGGCTTTATATCCTTGCCCTTTAAACGTCTGTCAACATAGTTCCTTGTAATCTTCATTACAAGTCCTGAAAGTGCTATTACACCAATCAAGTTTGGCACCATCATAAGACCGTTGAATGTATCCGAAATATCCCATGCAAGTGATGATGTTAAAAGTGCACCGCACATAATTGTTGCAAGGTGGATAACCTTATAGAGCATAGTTGTCTTTTCACCGAACAGATACTCCCATGCCTTTGTTCCATAATGGTCCCAACCAAGAACTGTTGTAAATGCAAATAAGAGAATTGCAACAGCAATAAATCTTTCGCCCCAGATACCAAATACACCTGAGAATGCTTTCGCAACAAGGGTTGCATCTCCGGCACCTTCCAGTAAAAGAGCACCGCTTTCCAAATCAATTGCACCTGATGTAAGAACAACAAGAGCTGTCATTGTACATACAACCATTGTATCGGCAAATACTTCAAAAATTCCCCAAAGTCCCTGACGAACAGGCTCAACAACATTTGAGTTTGAGTGAACCATTACTGATGAACCAAGACCTGCCTCGTTGGAGAACACGCCTCTCTTACAGCCTTGTGTAACAATATCCTTAACAACAATACCGCCTACACCGCCCAAGGCTGCAGGAACAGTGAATGCATACTTAAAGATAGACTTAAATGCTGCACCTACGCTTGCATAATTGATTCCGATGATTATTAGGCTTCCCAAAACAAAGAGAACAACCATAACAGGAACAATTTTTTCTGCAAATGATGCAATTCTCTTAAGTCCGCCAACGATTATCAATGCCGCAATTGCAAGGAGAACTACGCCGATAATAACGTGATAAACAGAAACACCATCATAGAGCATATTTGATGAAAGGGACGGAATATCAAAAGCAGAAACAATATTAACAACAATCTTGTTAATCTGTCCCATTGCACCGATACCAAATGATGCAAGAATACAGAATATTGCAAATAAGATTGCAAGAATTTTACCTATGTATTTACAGCCCTTCATCTTTCCAAGACCGTCCTGCAAATAATACATTGCTCCGCCTGACCATTCGCCGTCTGCATTCTTTCTGCGGTAGAAAATACCCAAAACATTTTCAGAATAATTTGTCATCATACCAAAGAATGCGGCAATCCACATCCAGAAAACAGCACCGGGTCCGCCGCCCACAATCGCAGCAGCAACACCGGCAATATTACCAACGCCTATGGTTGCAGCAAGTGCTGTACACAATGCCTGGAACTGTGATATAGACTTTCCTTTAACGTGACCTGAAACATCCTTTTTAAACAGGCTTCCCAATGTTTCAGCGAACCAGTGTCTGATATGGGTAATCTGAAAAACACCTGTCAGGATTGTCATAAGAATACCTGTTGCCAAAAGCAGGTATAACCCGTTTCCCCAAACAAAGCTGTTTACATTGTTGTTAAAATCTGTTAATGCATTTAAAAAATTCATAACATTTTCTCCTTTTTCCGCTAAACAAAACAAAAAGAGTTTTTGCACGCAAAAACTCCGCATAAAAACAGGTCAATTATGACCGTTTTTCTCCGTCCTTTTGCCTGAGAGATTAACCCAATGGGTCTTACACCTTCGGCATCCAATTGATTTCAAGATGAAATCGGACTTCTCCGGAGTGCTATCCGCCTGCAGTCATTGCATTTATGCGCCTGAGAGTATTACTCCTTCGGCAAGGTAAAAACCTTTCTCCTACATGCTTCACTTAGCTTTATATTTATTTCTTACATTATAATATTTTTATTTTACACTGTCAACATATTTATAAACAGAAATGACAACATTTTAAAAGAAATATTGTCATTTCTGTCAAAAGACAAATTAATCTGTCAAATTATCAAAATATCCCTGAACCAAGACAATAGGTGTTCCCTTATCCCCTGAACCACTGGTTAAGTCACAAAGTGAACCAATTAAATCAGTTAATTTACGAGGGGTTGTACCCTGAGATGCCATACTTCCCATCAAGTCATTATCCTTTTCACGGATTGCATTTTCTATTGCCTGCTTTAACGCTTCACCTTTAAGCTCAGAAAAATCATTGTCTGCAAGATATTTAAGCTTTAATTCGTTAGGTGTACCTTCAAGGCCTTTGGTATATCCCGGAGAAACAACAGGGTCTGCCAATTCCCAGATTTTACCCACAGGGTCTTTAAATGCACCATCGCCATAAACCATAACCTCAATATGCTTGCCTGTGCGATTAAGAAATTGTGCCTGGATATCATTTACCAAATCAAAACATTCGTTGGGGAATAACTTAACTGTATCCTCTGTTGATTTATTTGAACCAAGCAGACCGTATTTAGCGTTATATCCGCTGTTGTTTACAGGCTGTGACAATATTTCATCAAGACCTACCACACATTTTGCACCTGCAGCCTTTAAAAGACGCTTTGTGCGTGCTCTGCTGTGAATATCACAGTTTATAACACTATCTGTATATTTTAAAATTGCACGACAATCATTTGCAAGAATAATCTCTGCCTCAGCACCGCAGGAGCGAATTAAATCACCATAATACTGAACATAGTCAATATTTGTAAAAGGATGTCTGTTCTCACCAAAAAGCTCACGGTATTTTTCTTCTGTTAATACATCTGTATAAGGATTTATTCCTGCTTCGTCAAGCTGGTCTAATGAAACTAAAGCATTTCCAACTTCATCACTTGGATAGCTAAGCATAAGAACAATCTTCTTAACGCCCTTTGCAATACCTCTTAAACAGATAGCAAATCTGTTACGGCTGAGTATTGGGAATATAACGCCGATTGTGCCGCCGCCAAGTTTATTTTTAACATCCTCTGCAATTGCATCAACAGATGCATAGTTACCCTGAGAACGTGCAACAACAGATTCTGTAACAGCAACAACATCTCTGTCACGCAAATCAAATTCTTTAGATTCTGCCGCTTCTATTACGCTGTTTACAACTATTTCTGCAATGTCATCCCCTTCACGAATGATAGGACATCTTACACCTCTTGAAACAGTTCCGATTTTTCTTGTCATACAAATAACCTCCAAGTTCTTGACTTTTCATTTCAACATTATTATAATACATTTATATTTATTAGTAAAATAGATAAAACTTACAATGGTGATAAGGAGAGCTTATATGAAAACACGAATGGATTATTACAGAATTTTTTATGAAACTGCACGTTTCTCATCATTCTCTACTGCAGCTCAACATCTCTATGTTTCCCAATCTGCAATTTCTCAATCCATCCATCAGCTCGAAGAGGATTTAAATGTACAGTTATTTACACGTTCCCGCAAAGGAGTTTCTTTAACCAAAGAGGGAACCATATTATTTCAAAAAATTGATACTGCGATTAACGCAATCGAACAGGGCGAAGCATTAATTGAAAGATTACAGCATTTGGAAAGCGGAAATTTAACTATTGCCGCCGGAGATACCATAACAAGTCATTTCCTTCTTCCCTTTCTTGAAAAATTTCACGAAACTTATCCGGCTATACGAATTGAGATGGCAAACTCATATTCATCACATATGCTCCAGATGGTTAAGGAAGGCAAAGCGGATTTAGCCTTTATAAATCTGCCTGCATTTGATGAAGAATTATGCATCACTCCTTGCTTGGAAATACACGATATATTTGTTTGCGGACAGGATTTTGATGCAAAACCTAAATATTCAAGGGAAGAGATTGCTCAGCTTCCCCTAATTTTACTTGAAAAAAATTCATCATCAAGACGTTATTTGGATAAATGCTTTATGGAAGAAAATATCTCGTTGGCTCCGCAGATTGAAATTGCCGCACACGATTTATTAATACGCTTTGCTTCAATTCATCTTGGAGTTTCCTGTGTTGTTGAAGAATTTTCACTTGATGCATTGAAAAAGGGATTGGTTAAGAAGCTAAAACTTAACCCACCTCTTCCACCCAGAAATATTGGATATGCATATTCAAAAAGCAGTCCCTTATCTCTTGCCGCCAAGTCATTTTTAGAGTTGATAGGCAATAGCTGCGATTAATATTTTTTGTCATAATCCGTAGCCTGAATATCCTTATGAAGGATTGACTTTTAAATGTTATCAAGCTATAATATCTATTGTGAATATTAAAGGATGTGAATTTATGACAAGAAAAAACTTTATAGCAATTATTTTAATATGTGCTGTTATATTTAATCTTTCAGGCTGTTCAAAAAATAATGAAGAGCCTGTCGCAACCGATGCATCATCTTCTTCTGTTGTGGAAAGCTTTGAAAAACCCGATGCATCACCTGAGCTTGCAATTATTAACGGCGAGGCTGTTACCGAATCGGAGCTGAATTATTATATTCTAAACACTGCCACAAAAGAAGCCTACACCGACCCAAACTTCAATGGTGATTTAGAAAATTATGATTGGGATAAAAAAACAGACGACGGTGAAATTCTAAGCGAAAAAATTTTAAATGATGCATTAGATACAATCGTAAAAGAGATTGCATCAGTTCAGGTTGCAGAGGAATTTGAAATCGGAACCTCAGAATCAGAACTTAAGGAAAACGAAAAAGCAATAGATAATTTCATTGAACAGAGCGGAAGTGAAGTTTTTGCACTTACTTCTATGAGTATTGGTATAAAATCAATTGAGGACTATAAAAAGATATATAAACGCCAGATGATTGTTCAAAAGCTTTCAGAGGATATTATAGCAAATCCTTTAAGGTATATACCTCAAAATCAGGATTTCACACAATTCCGTCAGGATGACAGAGCAACAGTTAAGCATATTTTAATCTTAAGTGATTCAAAAAAGACCGATAACCCCAAGGCTCTGGCAGATGAAATTCTTATAAAGGCTCAAAACGGCGAGGATTTTTCAAAGCTTATAAAAGAATATAACGAAGACCCCGGACAGACAGATGCAGGATATACCTTCGGTCCCGGTGAGATGGTCAAAGAATTTGAGGATGCCGCTTTTGCCCTTGGTTATGATGAAATAAGTGATATTGTGGAAACAAGTTACGGATATCATATAATCAAAAGGCTTATAGGCATATCCGAGCTTCAGGCATTTTGGCTGTCAAATGCTGAAATCGAGAAAAATAATGAACTTTTAAATAGGTTTTCTGTAAAAGATGTGATAACAAATTCACTTAAAGCCCAAAAGGCAATAGATAAAAAAACAACAAACGGAGGAGAAAAAAATGAGTAAAGTTAAAGTAGAGATGGAAAAAGGCGGAAGTTTTATTATTGAGCTTATGCCTGAATATGCACCAAAAACAGTGGAAAACTTTGAAAATCTTGTTAAAGAGGGATTTTATAACGGACTTACCTTTCACAGAGTAATTGACGGATTTATGGCTCAGGGCGGTGACCCTATGGGTAACGGTATGGGCGGAAGTGACAACAATATCGAAGGTGAATTTGCGGCAAACGGATTTACACAAAATACCCTTTCACATACAAGGGGCGTTATTTCAATGGCGCGTTCAATGAATCCAAACTCTGCAAGCAGTCAGTTCTTTATCTGCTACGATGATGCAAGTTTTCTTGATGGTCAATACGCTGCATTTGGAAAAGTTACAGAGGGTATGGAAGTTGTTGACGATTTTCTTAGTGTCATGAGAGTTGGACCTGAGGGCGGAACTCCTACAGAAGATATCAGAATTAAGACTATGACCCTGATATAACACCAATAAATGACATACAATATTACAAATCTATGTTTTTTTTGATTTTTTCCTTGATTACTCTTTACAAAAGGAAGATTTTATTATAAAATATATAGGTTAATATTGTAATTTAATTTATTGTTACTATAAAAATGAAATGGAGGAACTTTTTTTATGTATCAGAAGGTATCAACAGAGCTTTCTTTTGTTGACCGCGAAAAAGAAGTGGTTAAGTTTTGGAAAGACAATGATATATTTAAAAAGAGTATGGAAAACCGAGATGGTCAGGAAAAATTTACTTTCTTTGACGGTCCCCCTACTGCTAACGGAAAGCCTCATATCGGTCACGTTCTTACCCGTGCCGTAAAGGACTTAATTCCAAGATATCGTACTATGAAAGGATATCATGTTCTTAGAAAAGCAGGTTGGGACACACATGGTCTTCCTGTTGAACTTGAGGTTGAAAAGATGCTTGGCATCAGCGGTAAACCTGAGATAGAGAAATATGGTATTGAGGATTTTATTAAAAAATGTAAGGACAGCGTATTTACTTACCAGAGCGAATGGGAAGAAATGAGTGATCGTGTTGGCTTCTGGGCTGATATGGATAATCCTTATGTTACTTATCACAATGATTATATTGAATCTGTTTGGTGGGCTTTACGTCAGATTTGGGATAAGGGTCTTTTATATAAAGGTCATAAAATTATGCCTTATTGTCCCCGTTGCGGAACTTCACTTTCAAGCCACGAGGTTGCTCAGGGTTATAAAGACGTAAAAGAAAATTCTGTAATTGCAAAATTCCCTATTGTTGGTAAAACAGGCGAATATCTCCTTGCATGGACAACAACCCCCTGGACTTTGCCATCAAACGTTGCACTTTGTGTAAACCCAAATGAAAAATATGTTAAGGTTCAGGCAGAAGATGCAATATATATTTTAGCTGAGGCTCTTATTAAATCAGTATTCGGAGAAACTGAAGTTACAGTTTTAGAATCTTATATCGGTACCGACCTTTGCGGTATGGAATACGAACCTCTTTATACTTTCATCGAACCTGATAAAAAAGCATATTACGTTGTTGCTGACAACTATGTTACTATGGATGACGGTACAGGTATCGTTCATATTGCTCCTGCATTCGGTGAAGATGACTCCCGTGTAGGAAAAGAAAATGATCTGCCTTTTGTTAACCACGTTAACACACAGGGTAACTTTATTGAGGGAACAGGTCAGTGGGCAGGAATGTTTGTAAAAGACACAGACAAGCTCATTATCCGTGACCTTAAAGAAAGAGAACAGTGTTTTGCTGTAATTCCATTTGAGCACAGCTATCCTTTCTGCTGGCGTTGTGACACTCCTCTTCTTTATTACGCTTGTGATACATGGTTTATCAAAATGACAGCTGTTCGTGATAAATTATTGAAGAATAATAATACTGTAAACTGGTTGCCTGATAATATTAAGAACGGACGTTTCGGTAACTTCCTTGAAAATATTATCGACTGGGGTCTATCCCGTTCACGTTACTGGGGAACACCTCTGCCAATCTGGGAATGTAGTTGCGGTCATCGTCACGTTATAGGTTCTATCGCTGAACTTAAAGAAATGGGCATTGATTGTCCTGAGGATATAGAACTTCATAAGCCATATGTTGATCAGGTTAAGCTTCGTTGTCCTGAATGTAATGGCGAGATGAAACGTGTGCCTGAGGTTATTGACTGTTGGTTCGACTCCGGTTCAATGCCTTTTGCACAATGGCATTATCCATTTGAAAACAAAGAATTGTTTGAAAGCAATTTCCCTGCAGACTTCATCAGTGAGGCTATTGACCAGACAAGAGGTTGGTTCTATACTCTTATGGCAATTTCAACCCTTCTCTTTGATGAATCGCCATACAAAAATGTTGTTGTATTGGGTCACGTTCAGGATGACAAGGGAATTAAGATGAGTAAACATAAGGGAAATGTTATTCTTCCTATGGATATTCTTAATGACCAGGGTAGTGACGCCGTTCGTTGGTATTTCTATTCTAATTCAGCGCCATGGCTTCCAAACCGTTTCTCAGCAAAGAACGTTTCAGAATCACAGCGTAAGTTCCTGGGAACACTCTGGAACACATATGCATTCTATGTTCTCTATGCTGAAATAGACCAGTTTGACCCAACAAAGCATACTCTTGATACAAATAAATTATCCGTAATGGATAAATGGATTTTATCAAAGCTCAACGGCTTAATCGAAACTGTTGACAATAATCTTGAGAATTACAAGATTACAGAGGCTACCCGTGCAATTACTGAATTTACCGATGAATTAAGTAACTGGTATGTTCGTCGTTCACGTTCACGTTTCTGGGCAAGCGAGCTTACAGATGATAAAATCAGTGCTTATATGACACTTTATACAACACTGGTTGAGTTTTCTAAGGTTTGTGCTCCGTTCATTCCCTTTATGACAGAACAGATTTATCAAAATCTTGTTCTCTCTGTTGACAAGAACGCAGTTGAAAGTATACATCTTTGTGATTTCCCGAAGGTTAATCCTGATTTTGCATTCCCTCAGATTGAAGAGGAAATGGATGCAATCCGCAAGATTGTTATGCTTGGTCGTGCCTGCAGAAACGAGGCAAATATCAAAAATCGTCAGCCTTTGGCTAAATTGTTTGTTCAGAGTGTAAACTCTGTTAATCAGGAATATAACGATATTATTCTTGAAGAGCTTAACATTAAGAATGTTGAATTTACAAACGATGCAAGCGGATTTATATCCTATAACTTCAAACCTCAAATGAGAACTATGGGTCCAAAATACGGAAAGCTTATGCGTCCTATCTTTGATGCCATTGCCCAGATGGATGGTACAGAAGTTATGGCACAGCTTAACTCAGGTGAACCTCTTAAATTCACTGTTCAGGATACAGATGTTGAGATTAACAAAGAAGATGTTTTAATTGAAACACTTCAAAAAGATGGTTTTGTTTCCGACAGTGATGCAGGATTTACTGTTGTTCTTGATACCAACTTAGATGATGCTCTCATCGAAGAAGGTTTTGTTCGTGAATTTATAAGTAAGGTTCAGACAATGCGTAAGGACAGCGGTCTTGAAGTTGTAGACCATATTATTGTTAATATTTCAGGAAGTAATAAAATTGCTGAGATTGTTAATAATAACATTGATGAAATCAAACTTCAGCTTTTGGCAGATGATATTATCTCTGCTGATACAGAGGACAGCAAGGAATGGAATATTAACGGCGAAAAAGTTTCTATTTCAATTAAAAAAGCATAGTATAGACACAAAACCTCCTTGTATAAGGAGGTTTTGTTTAAAGGAGAATTTATATGAGCATAGTTTTATTAACCGCTCTTGGAGTTGGCGGTGCAACCATAATCGGTGCAATAATTGGATTTTTATTTAAAAAAACACCTCACAGCTTTAACGATATAATTCTCGCTTTTGCTGCCGGTGTAATGATGTCTGCGGCTGTGTTGGGATTAATACTTCCATCAATTGAATATGGCGGTAAATATGGTATTCTAACAACAGTTGCAGGTATATTTACAGGTGCTTTCTGTTTAAACTTAATTGATAAAATTACTCCACATCTTCATAAGCTTGTTGGAGCTGATATAGAAGAACATAGTAAAAATGCAAATTTGAATAAGGTTTTACTGTTTGTAATGGCAATTGCAATACACAATCTCCCTGAGGGAATTGCAGCAGGTGTAGGATTCGGTTCAGGAAACACCTCCGAGGCATTATTAATTGCAGGGGGTATTGCTCTGCAAAATATTCCGGAGGGAATGGTAATCATCGCACCTATGCTTGCAGCGGGAGTAAGTACAAAAAAGACTTTTCTTATCGCTCTTGCAACCGGATTAGTTGAGGTTATAGGCACATTTATAGGCTATTTTGCAGTAAGTATTTCTTCTGCAATTCTTCCCTTTGCTCTGGCTTTTGCCGGCGGAACAATGCTTTATGTTGTAAGTGATGAGATGATACCCGAAACCCACGCTCACGGCTGTGAAAGAGGTGCAACCTATGCACTGCTTTTAGGCTTTTGTATAATGTTAATTTCTGATGTATTACTTGGATAACTATTTTTGTTTTCTAACAATTAAATAGTCATCATTTGATTGATAATATGGGCATTCTTTTGATGTATGAATGCGATACACATCATCCTGATCCATACACGCCATACAAACATAACCCTCATATTCTTCATCATAGACATAGTTTTTGCAAAATTCGCAATTCATTTCATAACTCATAATTTGTTCTCCAAAAAATTTAACTTTCCACCTCATCAGTCTCGCTTTGCTCGACAGCTGTCTCGGCTCTCGCCTCGGGCAGCGCAGAACAA
>JAZUMJ010000007.1:0-12727 GCA_045603605.1 Ructibacterium sp.
TCTATTTCAATTCCATCGGTTAAGCCCACCTGATTTGCAGTTGATTTATAGCCTACACTCCAACCGCCTTTTACTTCAGCGGCAACACGATAGCCCAAAGCCTTCATTATAACCGCAACAGCCTCATCATATGAAATGAGATTTTCGGGGCGGAAGGTTCCGTCTGAATATCCGCTGATAATTCCAAGTGCAGCCGCACCTGAAATCTTTGCAAAATTTTCATTATCTGCCAAAACATCAGTAAACCAAACCTTGTCACCCTCTGCGTATTCTTTTGCGGCAACTAAGTCCGCAATCATAGACACAAATTCTCCTCGGCTTATATTTACCTCAATTTCAAAATCTTCCCTAGTAAAATCACCAATCTCCAATGCTGAAAGTACATCTAATTTATGCAGATCAAATTCCGAAAGATTTTCTGTTTCAGTATTATTCGCATAAATAACATTACAGGATATTAAAATCGAGAAAAGTAATATTATTGATAATAACTTTTTCAAATCTGTCTCACTCCCAAATCATCATTCTAATCCCACATAGCCTACCAACAACTTCACAACAACATTTGTCTCCCAAACATATACTCTTGAAGCCTTTACGTTTCCTACCTGACGTGCCTGTTCAAGAACATGAGGGTTATCCCAGAATGTAACCGTTGGTTTTTTGCCTGTTGCATCGTACAATATCATTCCGTGATAGCCGTTGGCATCAAAAGGAGTTAACTGCATATATTCACGCTTACCATTTTCAGTTACTTTACCTTTTTGAAGCATTAAAATTTTCTTAGTTGCCTCAATAACCGAATAGGTTTCATACATATCCCATTTTTCTCTGGGGTCTGCAGCCTTTTCAGGGAATGTTGACAAGTCAAAGTTTTTGGCATCTTCTAAGGATAAAACCATATCCCAATCAACAATACGTCTGTTCTTGCCGTATATCTTTATTAAATCTCCGCAAACAAGTCCGTCAAATAATCCGTCAGTTTCAGCATAAAATCTTGCTTCACCGCCGAGAGTATCCTCTTCTTCGCCCGGTTTACGTTTGCGTTCTTCAAAATTATATGGATTATCCAGAACAGGGTCACCTGCAAGACCTACAAAATGAAGAATATCCACAGTGTTTCCTTCTTCATCTAAGCCCTTTTCAACGTTCTTTACCATAACATACGGATATTGATACTCTCCGCCCGTGGGCTCATCATATTCAATAACCACGTTTGGAACAAGGGATTCATCACAATCATAAATATCAATAGTCTTTTTGGTATTGTTTGGCCACCAGCTCACAGGAACAGTATAGTCTTCATCCTTGAAGGTTTCGGTATTTGGAACCTTGAAATAAAGTCTTGTTTCTCCGTTATATAACGGAACATTTGCAAGTGTACCTTCTGTCTGCCACAAGGTCCATCCATATTCCCAACGTGAATTAAAGTTGCCTCTTGCGTGTTCTCTCTTTAATACATCCTTGCTTGCATCTTCCGGAGCACCAACTGACTGCCGTGCAGTTTGAATTTTTATAATTTTACCATCGCCGGTTAACTGATATTTAACAAGTTGAGAAATCTCGAACTTAGGGTCTATCAATTTCGCAGACTTATTCAGTTCTTCCTGAATTTTCTTTGTATCGGATAAAGGCTCATCGTTAAATTCAACCTTCTCTGCAAAAGGATAAACATTGATTTCACCGTTCATATCCAATATCTTTGCTTCAAGTCTGTTTTCAAAAGTGCCTGTTTCAGCAGTTGTAATAAGATATCCGTATACCAAGCCAACATCAAGATTTGAATCCCCAACCAATATCTTTTTACCGTCTTCACCCATTATATATTGAGCTTCGCCGTCCGATGTGGAATACGCAAAAACCTTTCCGTCATAATCATAAAGGAAATATCCCTCTATTCCCAGCTTATAATTAAGTTTGTTTAAATTAAGTACGTTTTCTTTAGAAAGCTTATACTCTGTTGTCTTTCCGTGACTTTCAATAGAAATTCTATCATTGCTGTATGATGCTGTTTTACCATGAACCTTTTGTGTTGACACAACAACCTTTATAAATGTTGCATCATCTGCCGGAATTTGCTTACCGAGTACAGTTTTGTATTTATCAGCAAATATGTTAAGCACTGAATTATAAGGCAGTTTCGGTATAACTATTTGGTGAAGTAAAATACCATCTGCATTGTATATATCTCTGTGCTCAGCATAGAAATCAACTTTTCTGTCATCAATATACATAACAAACGCCTGTTCTTCGTTGTTAACATCTATACTGAATGACGGAAGCTTATACTGCGATTGAAACACAACATAATTATCACGGTCAGTTACAGCACTGTCAAGTAAAAAGCTGTGGAAGGTATTTATAATAACAGTGTCATATCCCTCGCCTGTGGATTCAAGTAAAGTAACATCTCCGTTTTCAGGTATAAAATCCGATTCATCATACTTTGCAATACGTTTTCCGTTTATAATAAGAGTATGATTTTTATTAATACCTATCCGCTTGTTTTTATCTCCGTAATAATATGCCAAATCTTTAAAATCGCTGATATCTTCCGCTTTTAATACTATTTTCTCTGCATCCTCGTCTTCAATAAGATACACTATATCTCTTCCGTCTTTGCCGTTATCTTTGTAATAAGCTTCAACGTAATAACCCAAAAATTCAACATAATCATTCTTTTTAACGCTATATCTCATATCACCGATAATGATATGTGTACTGTCTGTGGGTGAATATCCCGACATAGATGATACTAAGGTTGCATTAACATAATCTCTGATTTTGTGAATTTTATGATATTCAGTAAGCACAGTATGGTTTCGGTCTGCCTCATAGCGAACCTCAGCACCATAGCTTACGCCCCTGAATACAGGGCAATCAAGAGCATTGTATATAAGCTCAACTGCCTCAATTCTTGAAATGGAAGATTCATCTTCTATTTCAATTCCATCGGTTAAGCCCACCTGATTTGCAGTTGATTTATAGCCTACACTCCAACCGCCTTTTACTTCAGCGGCAACACGATAGCCCAAAGCCTTCATTATAACCGCAATAGCCTCATCGTAGGAAATGGGATTTTCGGGGCGGAAGGTTCCGTCTGAATATCCACTGATAATTCCAAGTGCCGCCGTTCCCGAAAGCTTTGCAAAATTTTCGTTATCTGCCAAAACATCCGTAAACCAAATTTTGTCGCCCTCTGCATAGTCTTTTGCGTTAACCAAATCCCCAACCATAGCTGCAAACTCTCCACGAGTTATAGAGGCTTTGGGCTCAAAATTTTCTTCTTTTGTTAAAGGCTCTGCAAAGCCCAACGCAGATAAAATATTTACTCTCCGTTCCTCATATTCCTCAAGGTCGGGATAATTCTTACTTCCTGCTGCATACCGAATTTCATCATAGTCGGTTTCTTTCTCATTGGGAACGTAATAGTCTATAACTTCATATATAGGTGTGTCGTCTTCATCTGCGGCAAGTACACTAATACCGGTGAAAGAGGACAAACAAAGTATTATGGCTAATACCAAACTGAATCTTCTTTTAAGCATAAATTATCCCCTTTCTGCCGGTTCGGTTTTCTTAAGTCTTAATACCACAAGACTCTTTGACGGCATTTTATAAGTGTTAAATTTCTCAATGTTTTTCTCTGTTACCGTTGTGGTAAAGATATCCTCTGTTTCCTTACTGATAACAAATGAATAAATATTCGGTGCTGTAAACACAGTTTCTTCAACCAATGTATATTCGTTATTAAACTCAAAGTCTATATCAAAGGTTGTGTATGGTAAACGGTTGGTAAGAAATACAACCAACTCGTCATTTTCTTCATCCTTTAATGTAACCTGTGTAAATCTTCTTCCGCCGCTTCCCTTTAATGTATAATCTGTGTCACTGATAAGTTCTGCCTTAACAGCAGTTTTTTCTATGTTATCAAGATATACATTCATCATATGAGGCATACCCTCTATCAGCATCTCTCCACGGATATACTTAAAACCATATCCTGACCAGCTGTGGAGCGTTGACCCTTGAAGATAAGGAAACTCTGTCCATGCAAGATTATAATACTGAGCAATTGAAAGCACGGAATATAAAGAATCGTTACGGAAATGCCATGAATCATCCTGAGGATACCATGAACCATGCTCTGTGGCAAAAAGACGAACCTTGCTGTCTTCGCCCAAAACATCACGGAAATCATGAATCATAACATCATTTTCCCAAGACCACATATGCGCCTCGTAACCACTGTAATACCAGTGAGGTATTGCATAGTCGATATATTTACCTATTCTTCTCGCCAACACCTGATTCCAATCTCTCCAATGTTCAGGACGGCGTTCTGCACCCTTTTCAATAGGAACAGCAAACTTTGCCTCGGGCACCAAAGGATGAACCTTCAAATAAAATTCCTCAAACATATCTGCGAAATTATTTACACGCTGGAGAGCAGGAACATCAGCATATTTCTGTCCATCCCATTCCATAACATAGTTTTCGTTTCCGAACTCGAAAAACAGAATATTTACAGGGTCAGGCAAACCACAGCTTGCACGCAATGCACCCCATTCTGACTTATCTGCCGGATCCATATAAAATCTTACAATGTTTACAAGGTCATCAACAGTTGCAGCCTCAATAGGCAAACAGATAATAAACTCAGCATTTGGATTAAGTTCCATTCCTGCCTTAATAAATTCAACAGGTCCAACCGTAGCAAGCCTGTTTCCATAAGCATGCTCGCCTAAAATCGGCCACTCATCATAAAAGCTTGATGTTGAAGGCCATTTTTTCCTCTCCGACATTTCACCGAGATGAAAAAGTACGTTGGTCTGAGTATTCGCTGATGAGCCTCCGTAACGAAGAATTGGAATCTGATAAATATCCTCTCTTACCTTTTTTGCCAGTCTTCTATACTCATCTGACAATTCCAGAGTATTTCTTTCAAGATATGTTTCTGTGTTTTCCTGAGCCGCCTCAAAACCAAATCCCAACATTCTTTGGCTTACTTCATCATTGATAATCTCATCTTCGTCAATTACCAGCTTTGTGTCAATAGTTTCATCCACAATATGGGACTCATCAATGGTTACAAATTGCTCTACCAAGTTGTAATCTCTTCCGAGATACGCCTGATTAATTCTGTTCATACTGTCGGTTATGCGATCCTGCGGAAGTTCCCAAGTTGGTACTGCGAAAACAGAAACCGTTGAGGATAACGCCACAGCAAGCGCAATAATTCCCTTACAATATTTTAGCATCTTCTCAGCCCTTTCTCTTATAATAATGCCGATATACTCTTAGCTGTTTCTGCACGAGTAGCTCCTCTTGCAGGCTCAAACATCTCATTTTCATTTCCTGATAAAACTCCCGCACCGGAAAGCTCCTTAACTGCCTGCACTGCCCAATCAGAAATATCCTCTCCATCTGCAAAGGAACATACATTGTTAACCACTTCAAGCTTCTTTGAACTAAGTTCATAGGCTCTGTGGAGCATAACCGCCATTTCCTCACGGCTAACAATCACGTCAGGCTTAAAGCTTCCGTCGGGATAACCTGTGATTATTCCCTTTTGAGCACCTGCCGTTACAAATTCATAATACCAATCATTTTCACTAATATCTATAAACTCAGCCTGGCTATCTTCTGCCTCTATACTGAGTGCAAGAACAAGCATCTTTATGAACTCTGCTCGTGTTACCGTATTTTCAGGACGGAAAGAACCGTCTTGATATCCGTTTATAATATTTCTCTTTCTTAAAATTGTAACGCTGTCATACGCCCAATGTGAAGATGTCAAATCAGTAAAGTCAGGTAACTGTTGTGCCTCAGGAAGTGTTTCTTTGTTAATCTGCTCTATAGTTTCACTGTCAACCTTAACACTCATTGAAACACTGCCGCCACCGCCTCTTGAGCCGCCGCCAACGCTTACCTTATTATTGCTTTTTGGCTTTGTATAATCATCGATGAAATCTCTCAATTTTTTCAAGCTGTCAAGAGATGATTTATTTGCGATTATCTTCTCATATAAATCTGTGCCCTTAACATCATCATAATGGTCTTGGTCGTATCCGATTTCAGCATAGCAATCTTCAACCAACTCTTCTACCATATCAGGTGACAATGCCTTACTAAGTGCAGCCATTACATATGCCTGCTTAAATTTATATTCCAAATCGGATGCACTGTCAAATGTTTCACCGCAGAGAATACCTGCAGTTTCTTCATCATATTTCTTGTAATATTTATTTTCAAGATCAAGACCTAAATATACATTCTGTGTTACCAACTCAGAAATCATATCAGATGAGCTTGTTATATCATCCAATACTCCCACTGCATATTCAGCATCAATTGCATCTGCAAGGGCATATACATCCTCTATCTTTTCGCAAGGAAAGCTCTTGTATGTCATTATTCTCTTAACAAAACTATCTATATCATCTAAATCAGTTACTCTTTGAGAATCAATATCAATAATATCTGTAATCTTAACATCACCGGTATTTTGGAAAACTGCCTTAACGATATCGCTGTCATTAGCCTTTATACCTTTGTTTATTTCATCAAACACCGGCTTTACACTGCTTAAATATTCAGCAACAGTATCGTTCTTTATTGCTGCCTCAATATCACCGATAACCTTAATATTACAAGCAAAACTTACATCATCTAATGTTGCTGTAACAACAGCATCGCCTTTACGGAGAAGAGAAACCTTTCCATCTTTAACTTCAGCCACGTCAGGGCGGCTGCTTGTCCATACAAATTCTGCGGGATCTGTTATTTCCCCTGCTTTTGGATATAATGTAAATTCAGAATTCAGTGGTAGTTCAAATGTTGTATCCTCGGTAGTTTCTGTTAAAACTGAAAAAGTGTCTGTCATATCTGTTCCGAAGGCAACATAACTGTAAGCCTTTTGAGATTTGTTATTAACCCATATGCCCTTTTCATCAAATTTTATTCCTGAAATTTTGTCCCATTGAGTTTTATCATTTGAAAGATAAAGGTTGTTTACGTTATTTGCCGCAGATGTTGCAATCAACTTTCTGACTACTGTAGAGTCACCTAAATTGACAATTCCGTTGCTATCCACAACCTTACCCTCTGCTGCATCAATATACATCACATTTTCAGGCTCGTCGCCTGTGATGTATGGCACATAATTGGTAATCTTGAAATTCTTAAATGAAGCATTACGCTTTTCGTTGTTATTACCGTTCATGGACATCAACCATACGCCGGCATCGTTTCCGCTAACATTAAACATATCCTTGTCATAGCAAGATTCACCATATGAAATACTGCTGTCATCAGCAGATGCCGCCTTAAAACTAATCTTACCGTCAGCTACGGTTATTGTTATATCCCAAAACTTTTCAGACTGAGTTCTTTGAATATTAAAGTTCGGATAATTCTCATGTCCGCCCTCCATAAGAGTTTTAAGCTTGCCGTCAACACTCTTAATCAACTGCCAGCTTGCAAGTCCGTTACCCCAGTTATAGTTATTTCCGCCCATAATCAACGCATAATAATTCTGGCCATTATTATGAACCATAAAGCGAATACCTGTGGTTACTGTTGCATTGTCGTGTTTCTTAACGGAATAAGAAATTATGTGATTTCTCTCAATTCCTGTCAAGTCTGTATCCAAAACCAGTGAGGGAATTGTATTTGCTCTTTCAGTATTAAAAGTATCTATACTTTCAAAAACCGCATCAACAAACAGATTGCCTTCTGCATTTATCCCGTATTTTGCAGGAACGCCTTCTTTGTGTACCTTAAGTCCATCAGGGGTTTCGTCTGCGTTTCTCATGCGCCAGTTCGTACCGATAATGTTACCGCCCAACTCTGTAAGACTTTGACTTTCTGCCCCTTTGTTACTATCGACATAAGAATATACATTTGCCGAATCATCAACCTCTGTTGAGTTTGCGGGGCTGTATGCAAAAACATTTAATGTCAGCATAGCCACACATATCAAGGCTGAAATAATTTTCTTCATATAAAATGACCTCCTAAGTTTGGACGAATTATATCCGTCCTGCGATGCTAATATAATTTATTCTGCCATACCTATAAAATAGGGCGGGGTTTATGCACAACCCCAAAAGTTGTACAGCTTTTGGGGTGTATATAATCTTACTCCCCGCCCTTTTGTTCAATAATTAATTCTGGCTGATAGCTTCGTTTACTTCGCTTACATTCATAACCGGCTTACCCTCATCAAGATTATTCCAGATATATCCAAGAGCATAATCCCCTGCTTCAAGGTCCGTCTTATCTGCTGTAAAGCTTGCTTTTCCTCTTACGTCAAATTCAACTTCTTTAAATACCTGAGCTGACTTTAAGCAATCATCTGCATCATAGAAAGCAATAATTACGGGATAGTTTACATCCTTAATGCGAGGTGCTTCAATATTGAAATCCCATTTTGTTTCATCTTCTGTATTTACAGTATATGTAAACTCAGAAACATCACCCAATGAAGATTCAACATCAATCTCAATACTGTCAGCAGCTGTTTCGCTTGCTACAGTAATTTTAATACCCTGTCCGCTTGTTACAGCTGTAATCTTTTTACCTACAACTTTTACACTGCTTGAATTACTTGTGATTGTAACATCAGCAGGAATTTCACCGTTGAAATAAGGATAAAGTGTTACTTCATCACCAACAACCAAGTCAAACTTGTTGCCCGAAACCTCTGTTAATACCTTAACATCTGTTGCACCTTCAACCTTAACATAACGCATTTCTTTAACTGTTAATGTGTTAAACACCTTGCCATCTTCAAGATTTCCGATACTGAACCAACGCTGATTGTCTTCTGAGATGAAAACCTCACCTGCTCCCTCTGCTTCAACTCTGCGGATTACCCAATGTGCACCAAGGTCGATTATGCCATTGCTGTCAACGGTCTTACCCTCTGCAACATCCATATATACAACCTTTGCAGGTTCTTTTCCGTTAAGATAAGGAATATTGTTCTCTATCTCAAAGTTCTTGAACGCTATGTAACGTGTGTTATTATTATTACCGTTCATACCCATCAACCAAACGCCTGAATCATTTCCGCTTACATCAAACATCGCTGCATCTTCATATGAACCGCCAAATGTCTTTGAGGGGTCTGTTGTATCTGTTGCTGTAAAACTGATATTATTTCCTTGGGTTTCTATTGTAACATTCCAGAATTTACCAGATGTATCAGCCATTGGATTATTATTTTCAAACACAAGAGCAGTATCAGAAACTACACCATCAACAACCTTTTGCAACTCCCAACGTTTATCAGCATTATTATAGTTATTACTACCAATTATCAATGCATAGTAATTCTTACCGCCATTGTGAACCATAAAACGAACACCTACGGTTCCTGTTCCGTGATACTTGTATACATCAAATGATATCTTTTGATCTCTTGTTAGCCCCGTAAGGTCTTGTGTTAAAACAAGCGCCGGAATCGTTTTTGCAACATCTGTATTATATCTTTGTACAGAATTAAACATAGTATCAATATACATTCCATTTGCATTTATACCGTATTTTGCGGCACTACCATCTGTATATGTTGCAAGTCCGTCAGGGGTTTCTGTAGCATTTCTCATACGCCAGTTTGTGCCAACTATTTGCTTTCCAAGACCTGTAAGAGTCTGTGTTGCAGCATCGCTGATATTATCACTATATGAAAATCCCGGTTTACCCACTGTTACAGGGATTGAAATTGAATAATCTGTTCCATCAACCTTGTATGTTGCTGTTACGGTTGCTGTTCCCTCAGATGAAGGAGTTATTACCATACCGTTTACAGAAACTGCATTTGAATCTGATGTGATAGTTGCTGTGCCGAATGCATCCTTGTGTTTAATTCTTGGATACAATGTAATTGGGTCACCTGTAAATTCGGTTGTTATTTCATAAACCTCTGTAAGGAATGTAATATCGTCTGTAATGCCCTCTGTCTTTACATAACGATAGGGTGTGCTTGTTATATCATTTACCCATACTCCTGATTCAAATTGGCTTGTATTTGCTAAAATATACCAATTGAACTTGTCATTTGAAACAAGGATATTCTTGTCTTCTGCCTTTCCTGAATAAAGGAGCTTTCTTACAGGAACAGCTTTTCCAAAGTTAATAACGCCCTCTTCATCGGCATCCTTACCCTCTGATGCGTCAATACACATTATATTTTCAGGAGCGTAATCAACAAATGGTGAGTAGTTTTGAATCGCAAAGTTTCTAAACTGTATCTTTCTTTCAGGATTATTACCGCCATTGGTTCCCATAAGCCATACACCAGCATCATTTCCGCTTACATTAAATGCTTCTTCATCTGTATATACACCTGAAAGCTTCTTTCCATTTCCATTTGCATTAAAACGAATTGTTCCATTATTAATAATAATTTCAAATGATAACCAAGCCGCATACATACCTTTATATGAAGTTCCGTCACCAAATGTAGCTACAGACGTTACATTTCCATCTACACTTTTAACTAATTGAACATCATATGCTGCTTCCACGCTATTTCCGGGAAGTATAAAGGCATAATAATTCTGTCCGTTATTATGAGTCATAAAACGAATGCCCGGTGTAATTCTACTATCTGCTACTTTAAGGATTTCTGTAGAAATTCTATGATTGGAAGACAATCCTGTTAAATCTTTCGTCAACACCAATGCCGGAATTTTTGCAGCTTCATCTGTTGTATACTTTACATCAACTCCTCTTACAAGTGTTGCAGTACGCGGAGTAATAAACAATCTACCATTATGGGTTATACCAAATGTAATTGGAATATCATCTTCGCTATTACCTATACCGTTAGAACTTTCATTAGCATTTCTTAAACGCCAGTCTGATGCACCAATCTGTGTTCCAAGGCCTACCTTTCCTTCGCCTGTTCCATATGTGTATAATAGTTCTGCACCATTAGTTAAAAAAGTCATTAACGCGTCTTCACTATTTGCACCTAAGTATTTAAACTCTGCATCAGCAGGCACAGAAGTAAGTTCTACTGCTGAAACCGGAAGAACAAACAATCCTGCTATCATCATTACAGCTAACGCCATTGATAAAATTCTTTTAATCATATTATTTTCCATAGCCTTTCTGCCCACAAATTAAATTAATCACACATTACCGTGGGCTTGTAATATGTTTTTTATTTTTTTCAGGTCGATATGAGCATCCACCCCTACATAGCCCCCTTGCCTAAAGGGTGGAAGAAATCCGCAAGGATTTCAGGGGTGATTCAACTCAACGAAAAACTATTGTTTTGTAGTATGTTATACATACTACAAAAGGGGATACCCCTTTGGGTTTTAACCTTTAACTGCACCGCTTGTCAATCCTGACACAAAATATTTATTACAGAGTATGTACATAAATATAACAGGTATTAGGGCAAGAGTTGTTCCGGCAAGCATCAAGTTAACCGCCGCCGCATTTTCCCCTGAGTTTTTCAGCATAACAATACCAACAATCAATGTTTGCTGTTCCCTTTGGGTCTGGGTGAATATCATAGGCATAAGATATTCATTCCAAGAGCCTTGGAAATAAATCAATGCCAGTGTTGCAATAATCGGTTTTAACAGCGGAAGTATAATCTTTCTAAATATTGAAAATCGTCCACAGCCGTCTATTAACGCCGCCTCATCTAACTCCTTGGGCAGAGTGTTGATATAGCTTCTTATCATATACATTCCAACAATGTTTACACTGAACAGTTTTACAATCAAAAGGCTGTTAAGTGATGATGTCAGTCCTATTGCTGACAAAATTTCAAATGTTGGATATACGCTAATACTTCCCATATTAATAAACATCAGTGCTGTGAAAATTGCAAAGATTGTTTTCTTAAAGGGGAACTCCCCTCTTGCGAAAGCATATCCCGCAAGAGTGGTTGTTGTTAATGTAAGCAATACATATATTCCCGTGTAATAAATGCTGTTTAGCAGCATTCTCGGCGCATTAAATGTATCCGATGTAAACACTTTATCATAGTTATCAAAGGTGAACTTCTCAGGGAAGAGATTTTCGGGATGAGCAAATATCTCTGCATTGGTTTTAAAGGAACTAAGTACCGTATACAACAGCGGCAATAAGGTTATAAATGCCGCCACCGCCATAATTGCATAAAATATAGTTGATGAAATAATACGTCGTTTTCTCATTATTAGCGTTTCACATCCCAATCCTTATTAATGGCAACGCTTGGGTCATAATCAGGGTTTAATTCCTGATATTTAGTAATACCATCGTTCATAATCTTTGTGTATTGTGACAAACATTCCTCTGTTGTCATTTCACCAACCCAAACCTTGTCAATGAATAAATCACCTATTGTAAGCTGTCCGCTTGTGTCAGTCTTTATAGAAGTTGGTGCAACAACACTGAATGGAATAAACTGAGCAAATTCCTCCCAGCCCTTCTTCATCTCGCCACCTTCTGTTTTTAAAAGCATTCCATCCTGTGGCGGAAGCTCCATACAGTTAAGGTAAAGCTCTGTTATAACTTCATCGCTGTGGAACCACTTATAAGCCTCGAAAATCTTGTTCTTATCCTTCTTCTCGGTGTTTGCTCTGAAGATTGCAAAATTACCGTTAATTGACTGAAGCTGTTTATATTTTTCGTCCTTGTTTACTACAGGATATGGTGCAACTCCCCAATCAATCTGTGCAGGGAACTGGTCGTTAAGAACACCTACATGCCA
>JAZUMJ010000008.1:0-13840 GCA_045603605.1 Ructibacterium sp.
TAAAATCTTCATGCTCATACCCTTTGAACCAAAAGCCAAGCTCTCGCTATTGCACCACATTGTTTCACCTGTCTGAACAGAAACAAGTTCATATACCACATTGGTGTTTATTGCCGTATCTGTGGTATTTTCAAAATCCACAACTACATCCTTAGTTCCTGCACCAAAGAATATGTTTCCAACCATTCCCGTTTCAAGAGTTGCGATAATGGGAATTTTACGCACTGTTATACTTCCAAAAACTATATCGCCTGATTTATAATACATATTGTGGTATTCAACCGTAGCCTGATATTCTGCATCGCTTGCAAAATCAGCTCTCATACCTCCGTCATAGGTTCTGATAACAAAATCCGCATTGTTATACTCATTTGCAAATCTTACATCATATAACCTGAAGGTATGGGTTTTCCATGTATTTGAGCCTGTAAGCTGAACAGGAGTTTCAACCTCACTGGTATTTGCTTTTCTTCCGTAATCAGCTGCGTGCAAGGAATCGTATATAATATTGAACAGACCTCCGTCGCTGTCGTAGTATTCTACGTCAATCTCAACAGCGGTGCCGTAATCCACACTGCCTTCAACGCAGTTATAGATATACGAGTCATCAACATCACAATAAATGTTCTTTGCACTTTCATCATTTGTTTTATCTGTTTTCCAGCCTGTTTTTCCGCCAACTGTTGATGTTGCAGGTGTAACCTTTGATTCTCCTGCCCAAACATCAATTAGTGTTTCGGATGCCGCCGCCGAGTTGAGAACAGCCTTTGGATATTCCTCAGCGCCTAAAACAGGCAATTGGGGCAATATCATACTTGCCATAAGAGTTATGCATAATAAAATCTTTTTAAATTGCATCTGATTGTTCTCCCTTCATAGTATAACCCTTTTTTGTTTTCGTGTCGATAGTTTCGTTTTCGGGCGAACATTGTTCGTCGGTATGCCCTCTCAGTCGGCTTCGCCGACAGCTCTCCCATAGGGAGAGCCTTTATTCTGCCTCGCCCTATGGGAGAGGTGGCACGGCTTTGCCGTGACGGAGAGGGTGTCCGCCCGTTTTTAAGAGGATTTGAGTGTTCTCACGAAAACGTCACATAAGCCGTTCTTTACTGGATTGTGTCAGCCTCTGACAAGCACTTAAGTGTTGCAAAGTCATACCAGTCGAACAATCTGATTTGAGTCATATTTGTTGGATCAACTGTAACAGTAAAGTCCTTAATTTCAACCCTCTTATCAGTTTTAGCGATATCCTTGGTGTAGCCCTTGTAATCAGTAAGGAGTTTGCCGTTATATCCGCCGTAAATCAACTGAAGCTTCTGGTCTTCTCCTGTTGTGTTGATAACATCTGCCTTTATTGTAAGAGTGTCACCCTTTGTAATCTGTGACAGAGCAGTTATCTCGGTTTCGCCTTTCATTACTGAAATGTCAACCACATATTCACCTGCATCTGTTCCAATCTCATAGGTAGTTTCAGCTGCTTTTGTTCCTGCACCATTCTTAACATCTGCTGTCATTGTAAGCTCATATGTTGAAGCCGCGTCAAGGTATTCATCAAGAGGAATTGTCCAAGTAATCGCTGTGTCATCATATACACCTTCGTATTCAACAGCAGTTCTTGTTGTTCCATCAACCTTTTCAAGCTTCATTGTAGTATTGCTGAGGGTTGTATCGTCCATAGGTGTGTTGAACTTAACAACAATCTCCTTTGTTCCTGCTGCTACATTTGTAAGAGCGGTGCTTGTTGTGTCATCATACTTAACAAATGTAACACTCTCCATCTTAGGAACCTCATAGTATCTTGTAAAGCTTACGTTATCAACCAAAACGTGTGCCTTTGTTCCTTCATTAGCATAGACCATACCAAAGCCTAAATGAGAAACAGCAGTAATGTCTTTTGTGCTGGTTCCTGACTTGGAATATGTTTCCTCTGTAGACTTATTTGTTACAACCAATGTAAATTCTTTTGTTGTAATATTATATATAACATCAAAGTTATACCATGTATCCGCTGTAGGTTTAAGCACTGAACCTCCTACACCGCCAACCGTTGTTTCATTAGGTTTAAAATATATAAATCTGCTCTTGCTGTTGTAACCATCGCCAATATAGAAGAGAACCTCTGTATGCACAGGCTTTGTTTCTCCGTCCTTTACCTCGGTCTGGGTCATAAACTCTTTGGTCGCATATACGTCATAATTCAGACGGATTTTACCTGATGTAATCGGCTCATCTAATGATGCTGCAAAGCCTTGGTCCAGATATATATCACCCATATGAACTGCTCCATCCTCTACATAAACCTGAGAAGCTGTTGCTGATATATTGTTCCATATTTCTGTGTTAATCTTGCCGCCGCTAAAGTCATCAACTATAGGAAGCTCTACTGTCGGAATAACGTAATCCTCAATTGACAAATTATCAATCAATACATAGTTGCTGTTTGTGTTCATATACATTGCCTGAAGGAATATTTCATTTGTATTTGTCATATCTATAGCAACGTCATCTTTCTTTGCTACGCCACTCTTCCTTGCTTCTGTTCCATCAGGAGTTGTAAGAGTACAAGTAACCGTGCTGCTGTCTATATCGCATATAAGTTCAACAGTATTCCAAGCATTTGCAGTTACTTTACCAACACTTCCAACACCAAATCCACCGTTTATATTTAAACTCTGCAAGTATAAAATTGCCTTATCGCCGCTATACAGCTTCATCTCAGATTTGAAGCCTTCAGGAACATACAAATCATACTTAATTTTAAATGCACCTGTTGACTTAGCACTGTTTAATTTAATACCAAAGTTATTGTAATCAGTACCGTCTGCTTTCAAAACGTTTCCGTCTGCACCATACTCAGCGCCACTGATAATTGAATATCCGGGACTCTTGTCAGCATTGCTTACCTTATTCCATTTTGTTGTGTTAACCTTTGTGCTGTCGTTAAAAGTGTCTGATACGGGAAGTGTGCCTGTTGTGGTCGTTGTTCCGCCCTGTTCGCCGCCGTCATCGCCTCCGCTAACTGTTCCTGTATACTTTTCAATAGAAACATTATCAAGCAAAGCGTACGCACTGTTTGCCGACAAATAAAAAGCCTGGAAGTAAATTTCATTTGCAGTATTCAATGAAGCAAAGCTTCCTGTAATTGTTGTAGCCTCTCCACCCTTTGGTGTGACGGTTGTAGTTGATGCTCCTGTTGAGTCAACAATAAATTCAACTGTATACCATGTGTTAGTAGTTACAGCAACACTCTTACCACCTGCAGCAGATGTGTAGTTTATTGTGCCTTTCTTCACATAAAGCAACTCATCATTACTTCCGCCTTTAAGCTTTAGTTCAGAATTGTTATAAGTATCTGACATATACACATCAAACTTCACTTTGAAAGCATCAGGCTCTTCGCCGGTTGTGACAACACCAAAGTTTTTATAATCTCCTGTGCTTAGCTTCAAAACATTGCCCGTTGTGCCGTAATCTGCACCTGAAACGATTGATGCGTGGTTTGCTGATACCTTTGTCCATTTTGCGTCAATTGTTGTGCCTGCTTCAAAGTCATCTGAAACAGGGAGTATTCCTGTTGAAGCATCACCTGAATCGCCTGAATCTTCTCCGCCGGAGGTGCTTTCAACCTTGCTGATTGAAACATTGTCAAGCAGTGCATATGTACTGTTAGCAACCATATAAAATTGCTGGAAGTAAATCTCATTTGCATCGTTTAAATCACTTGTGAATTTACCGCTTACCGTAGTTGCTGTTCCGCCTTCAGGAGTAACCGTCATAGTTGTGTTACCCGTTGTGGTATCAATTTCATACACTACGTTATACCATGTATTTGTGGTTGTAGTAACACTGGCACTGCCCGCCTTGCTTGTGTAAGTCATTTTGTCTTTTTTGATATAGAGAAGCTCATCGTTGCTACCGCCTTTAAGCTTCAACTCACAATTTGCAAATGTGTCGGGCACATATACGTCAAATGTCACTTTAAATGCGTCAGGAACACAATCTGTTGTTTTGATACCAAAGTTAGCGTAATCTGCGCCGTTTAACTTCACAACATTTCCTGTTCTGCCATATGAAGTTCCTGCCACAATTGTAGCACCGGGAGACTCGTTCGGCTTACTTACTTTATCCCATTTTGTTGTATCAATGGTTGTGCTGCCGTCGAAATTATCCGAAACAGGCAAGCTTGCTACCGCACTAACGCTGATTGGCACGATAACCATTGTCATCATTATCATTGACAAAGCCAATAATAAACTTAAAAACTTTTTCATAAAATTTACAACTCCTATCTATTATTTTTAATTAATTTTCGTTTTTCAAAAGAACTATAGAAACGAACTCTCTTGTGTCCTTATAACTAATTACACCTGAACCGTATTCCAAAGCACCAAGTCTTCCTGTTCCGTCATTCTCGTTAAAAAGAAGGGAAAGGGATATTATGTAGCCTTCAACAGGTTCAGCACCCGGAGTGATAATCTCTCCCCACGGAATTTTCATTTCATATATAGTATGATTTCCGTTTTGAACAAATGCTGTTTCAACATTTTCAACTGCGGAGAGAGGTCTGTCCTTTATAGTTCTGTGACGCCAGGTAGTGGGTCCGTTGTTTGTAAGACCCATAGAAAGCTCGGTATAGCTTGAATAGTCGATACCACTGTCTGCCGTACCTGCGTTTACACGCTTGCTCATATTAAGACCGATATAGTCCGTAATACCTAACTGGACACCGTCACCCATCCACATATTTGAATTGAAGTATGGCTGATAGAATATATCATCCGTTACATCTGCATAGAAGTAACAATATTCTTCGTCCCAGAGCATACCGCAGACTGCACTCTGATCATCAACACCGCCCCAAAGCTTATCAAAGTTCGGATAAGCTACAAGAGGTGTAGGTTTGTTTACACGCATCGCTCCTGTAACCCATTCGCCCGGTGCTATATTTCCGTCTATAGTCGGCTTTGTTTCGGCGTAATTTGAATAAACAAAGTTCATATTTCTGTAAATATCGGTTGAATATCCTGAGTCAAGCTCAACATGAGCCTCCATCTTGATAATTTCCTTTTCAACCATCTCGGGGAAGTTGAACTTCAACTGAACAGTTTCTCCCGGAGGCAGATTTTCAAAAGGAATTTCACCTACAAAATCCTTCATCTCTGCAGGAGAATCAATAACTAATTTACCGCTAATATTTTGCTGCACACTTTTATTGGTAACCGTTGCAGAACCCTGCCATCTGTTAAGATAAGTTCCGTTATACATCTCTGTTCCCACGAATGTTGCCTCAATAGGATCATTAGCCAAGCACTGAAGTTCACCGATAAGATAAACCTTGTCGCCGTTTGCAATCTTTATTCTTATACGGTTTGCCTCTCTGTCACTTGCCTGTTTTGTATAGTCAATAACGTGTGCATCCTCATTCAAGGTAAACTTCAAATGTGCATTATTTCCTTCAAAACCGTTGTTTTCAAGAGTTACAACGCCCGGAAAAGGCTCAATTTCAACAGTCATAGGCTCGTCTGTCGCCTTTGTTATTGCAAAATCGCTTATGTCATTCATAACAGATTCTGTATAACTCTTGTCAAACTCAATACCGCCGCTTGTTTCCACTTCGAAATTCGGGAAGTTACCAACCATAAATACAGGCTCACCGCTTAACATAAATGAGAATGTTCCGTTAATTGAGCTTAAATCACAGACCTTGTTTCCAACCATATCATAAAGCTCGCCTGTTTCACAGCCTAAGTTAAGTCTTAAATTCTTTTTGTGGTCGGTTGTCCAGAGGATAATAACATCCTTGCCGTCGTCACGCTTATAACGTACTGCCCAAGTATCCTCATCAACTAATTTATAGTCAACACATTCAGCCGTTCCAACCAGTTTATTCATCCAACACATTGTCGCATAGGCTGTTTTTGCGCTGTATGGATAGGGTTCCATACAATCCTGCCATTCACCGCTTCGGATTATACCGAAACAGCTTTCCTGAGAGGTATCGCTTCGTCCGTCGTTCTGCATCTCATACCAGAAGAACTTATCAACAATATCCTGTGCCTGGAAGATTGCAGTTAATCTTATAAGATAAGAAGCGTGCTCTCTCTCGGTTTTTGACTGAGTAAGATGGTCATAGGTAATCCAGCTCATCTCGGTCATCCATACTTCCATATCGGGCTTGCCGTACTTCGCCAAAAGCTCTCTTATGGGGCGTATCTGGGGATCCATTGCCGGGTCCTCAGGCGAACCCCAGTTCTGGTAAACGTGCAGACTGTATACATCCATATAATCAAGCACGCCTAACTGAAATACCTTTTCTGTAAATGCCAGGTCAACACCTGCAAGGTCAAAACCAACGAAAACCGCGTCGGGGTTACCTCTTTTTACACCCTGATATGCAGCCTTTTGTATTTCATAGAACTGCTTAGGGTCGGTTACCTGGAAGTTAATTTCGTTAGGTGCCTCGAAGTATTTAACTCTGCCCTTAAAATGTGATGCAACAAATGCACAGTAATCTGAATATGCTGCATATTCTTCAGGGGTATCGGGATGAGTTCCACCTGTACGCAGAGCATTTTTATTTGACAAAATCAAAAGCGTTTCTATGCCGTGTTCAACATTATAATTAACATATGTGTCTGTTTTTGCGTGCATTGTATACACACCTACCGATTGCTCTGTAGCATCCCAGCGGCTGTCAAGTCGCATCCAGCCCATACCGCCTGAATTATAAAGGTCATGCAGCATTGCCGGGTCTTCACGTCTGTCGGTATGAACACCTGTTGCTAAAAATTCACTCTTTTCCTCATAAGGCGTATATGCCAGAAGTGCAAACTTAAAGCTCTTGGTGTGAATTACGTTTCCGTTTTCATCAAGGTTTGAAACATCCATTGTATATAATCCAAATTTGTTTACGTCTTTGGATAAATCCTTCTGAATGGTTTCACCGCCGTTTACAGTCACATCTTCGGTTTGGTCGTATATAACCTCGTGCAAATCATTTTTAACAGTATATCTCAACTTAAGATTTTGAGTTGTGTCATATCTGTTTGCAATATCAAGAGTAAGCTTATCTCCTCTTTCAGGGAAGAAGTTATCACCCGGATGGTCTTCGGTAAAGTCAACATCAACAGGCATCCTGTAATCCGCATAACGAACTCTTATTGCACCAACAACAACCGTTTCAACCGTAATGTCCTTACCACTCATAATTGTTCCGATACAAATATCTACCGATCTACTTTCCAATGCACGGACATTATCTATCATTCCTGCATCTTCAAGATAATATGTATGAGTTTTCCATTGCTTTGTATCGGTTAACTGAACATAAGGAAGGTCATATTTCATTACTACGCCTTCCTGCAAGCCATAACGCATAGCGAAAGCTCCCGTGCCTTCGTCATAATAATCAATCTCAACCTCTATCGGTCTGTCCTTAACATTATACATAAATTTGTTGTCAATCATCATATAAAGCTGTCTGGGACCGTTGGTATATTGAATTTCCCAGCCGAATCTTCCGTCCTTTTGAACATAGATCGCATCTGTTCTGCCGTCTTGGAACATATGAGTGGCATTTGTATCCCTCGCCCCGGGTGCAAGAAGAATTTCAGCATAATCCGCTGTTTCTTCCTCTGCGGCAATAACCACGAATACGTTAGTTAAGCAAAGAACAACCGCAAGTAATATTGATAAAAATCTTTTACCCATCCTTTCATCTCCTTTCAAAAATGTCTAAGGTTTTATTTTTTATAATTTTTTATATTTTTTGTGGGGAACGCAAAGGCTCCACCTTTGAGGGTTCGGTGTAGGGAACGGTTCATAACCGTTCCTCAGGAACAGTCACGGACTGTTCCCATTTCGGGTGTCCCCATCAAAGGCTCCCTTGTGTAAAGGGGCGGTGATTGCCGGTGGCAATCGTCCACCGCTGACCGAGGCGGGAGCCGAGACCCTGTCAGCGTTAGCTGACTGAGGGATTGTGCCTTTTTCAGCAATCCTCCCACCACGCTTCGCGCGGTCCCCCCTCCTTTACACAAGGAGGGCTTTTTTCAATTATCCTTTAATTCCGCTCATTGTAAAGCCTTCCATAATATACTTCTGTAAGAACAGGAATATAACAACCGGCGGAACAATGGCAAATACCAATCCTGCAAGCTGAACATCCACAGGATATGTGTATTTAAGCTGCAAAATTGCAAGCATAATTGTTTTAAGCTCTTCATCCTTAAGAATCATCTGTGGCCAGAAGAAATCTCCCCAAACTCCGCTCATTGTAAGCAAAATCGAAGTTATAATAACCGATTTTGACAAAGGGAGAATAATTCTGAAAAACATTCCAAAGGTTCCTACTCCGTCAATCTTTGCAGCTTCTATCAGGGAAGTTGGAATTCCGTCAAAAAAGCTCTTGTAAACAATAATCATAAACGCATCCATACCGCTCATCATAAACAATGGCCAATATGTATCAAGCAAATTCACGTTCAAAACCGGGAAGTTCAAGATATTTTTGTAAACTGCAACCAATGTAACCTGTCCCGGAATCATCATTGTTGAAATAATAAGCGTAAATATAAGCTTACTTCCTGCAGGCTTTACCTTTGATATTACATAAGCCGCAAAGCCACAGAATGACAGCTTGAACGCAACCGTTCCAACAAGAATTGTGATAGTGTTCAAATAAAGCTTAGTAAAATCCAAATCGTTCCAAGCCGTCAACAGCTTTTGAGGTTCAAACGACCTTGGAATAATAGTTGGGGGCATCTGTATAAACTCCTCAACATTCTTCAAACTGGATAATACTGTCCAGAGAGGTGGTAATACAAATACTAATGACAGCAAAAGGAAGAAAATTGTAAGGCATATATACCCAAACTTTGTACCGGGCTTTTTTAAGTCCTGACTGTTTATCAGTCCGCATTTATCTTTCAACATATTATGCATCCTCCTCGCTGCTCATATTTGCTCTGAAATATATAATTGAGAATATTCCAAGCATTATCGCCAGCATTACGCCGGTTGCCGCCGCTTTATCGGCTCTGAAATATATAAAGGAATAATCCTGAATAAGCATTGTCAATGTTGTTGACCTACCGCTGGGGCCGCCGCCTGTCATTGCGTAAGGTTCAACGTAAATCTTAAAGGAATTAATAAAGTTAAGCAAAACCATAACCTTAACAAGTCCTGACATATGAGGGAGTGTAACGCTCCAGATACGTCTGAATATACCTGCACCGTCTAAGGTTGCTGCTTCATAAAGGTCATTGTTGACCCCTTGCAGATTTGCTATGTATATAATTATGGTGCTTCCCATTCCACGCCATGCCATAGTTATAACAATCAATTCTATAACTGTGTCAGGATTGTTAAGCCATTGAGATGCCGGAAGACCCACAGCGTTAAGTATCACATTAAGCAATCCGCCGTCAGCCGGGTCAAGCATAATTGACCACATAAGTGAAATCGCAACCGCCGGAATCATATTTGGCATATATACAGATGCTCTCAAATATCCTTTTGCGAACATTACTTCGTTTAAGAAAATCGCAAGAACAACAGGAGGAATACATCCGAATAAAAATGACCATAAAGCATATTCAAAGGTATTGATAACCGTTTGAACAAAGTTGGAGTCTGTTACAACATTTATATAGTTTTCAAAACCCACAAACTTAACAGCATCCATACCCTTTGTTTCATAAAAAGATGTAATAATCGTTTGAACAATTGGCTGCCATGAAAAAATCAAAAACATAAGAACGCAAGGGGCCAGCATCAGCCAGCCCACCCAATCGCGTTTAACAACTCTAATCAATCCGGCAGTCCGTGTTCCTCTTACGTTTGTTTTACTAATGTTTTGTTTCATGCTATAACACGTCCTAATCTATTGATTATAATTAATCTAATTTGTCCAGATAATCCTTCTGGAATGCTGCACATGCTGCTGCAAGTTCAGCCTTTGGATCTGCATTTTCGTCTGTAAGCATCTTCTGCATTACAACTGAAAGTGCTGCATAAAGCTCCTGTGCATTCATAGGCTCTTCTTCTCTGATCTGCAAATCATCAGAAGGAGTGAGCATTGGCCACAACTTTTCATCAAAGTTCTTATACTTTGCATAAAGCTCAGCCTCACCTGCTGAACGATCTTCTGATGTCCACAACGGAACAGCTGCAGGAATAACAGGCAATCCGCTTTCGCTTTTAGACTTCAAATCAGCTTCAACGCTCTGCATAATATCATCTGTAAACTTAGGTGTGTCACCCTTAACCTCTAACCACTTAAAGATTGCATCAACCTGTTCATCTGTTGTTTCAGGAGAAACTATCCACAAGCCGCCGCCCATCTGTGAGTATCTTCCTGCAGGACCTGCCGGAATAGTTCCACCACCGATTTCGTCAATGCTCATACCATAGTTCAAGATTGGCTGTTCAATCATATCTGCTGTGTAGTAAGCCATTGCAACCTCGTCTGCTGCAAACATCTTCTTCATATCATCACGGGTTACAAGATTATTTGCAGGAAGGATATCATACTTCCATTTCCAGTCTTTAAGTAACTGCATTGCAGCAGCTGCTTCATCACTGTCAAATGTAGCCTTCCATTTTCCGTTTTCGTCCTGTTCCATAAAGTCAACGCCGTATGACCATGCAAGGTTCATAAACTGCCAGCCGCCCTCTGTTCCTTTTGTTGAAATAAAGAATCCGGCTTTGCCTGTTTCCTCTTTAATCTTTACAGCCATTTCTGTAAGCTCTTCATATGTACTTGGAATTTTAGGACTTCCATCTTCGTTTACAAGTCCTGCCTTCTCGAACAAGTTCATATTAACCATCAAGCCCTGGTTATAGCTTGAGAAAGGAATACCATAGTATTTGCCGTCGCTTTCAAGCTTATCCAATATGTTGGGGTTTACGCCTGTGTCATAACCATATTCCTTAATCCATTTTGTAATGTCCTTTGCATAGCCTGCATCAACAATTTTTCCAATCTCTGTATATGGCACATAGTAAAGGTTGGTAAGCTGACCGGATGCTGCGTTGATGAAGAAGTTCTCAACATTATATCCGTCAGTTGAGGTTTTCAATGTAATTTCAGGATACTTTTCATTAAATTTAGCAAGATAACCATTGTAGGTTTCCAACTTTTCCTTCTGTGTGTCTAAAGGCCAGTTGTTTACTGAAATAGTAACAGGGCCTCCTGCCTCTGTCTGTGGTTCTGCCTGCTGTCCGCAACCGGCAAAAACACCTATTACCATAATCGCACAAATCATCAAACTTAATACTTTCTTCATTTTTTCTCTTCCTTTCTTTTTTATGAAATTATAAAGTTTTTTAATTTACTTAAATTATACCACGCCCAACCCCAAAAAGTATATTATCAAAAAGTAAGATTCACTGCCTTTTTTTCACATTTACCCCATTTTCAGGCGTTTTTACGGCATTTCGCAGGTGAACAACGTTCGCCCCTATACAATTTAACATCATTCCCCGTAGGGGCAGACGCCTCTGTCCGCCCGCCCGTTTTTTACACAAAAAAACAGCCGCATTTCTGCGGCTGCTCAAAATTCTTCATTTCCGTTTTTATGTAGATCCCCTACATAGCCCTCCTTGTGCAAAGGAGGGGGGACCGCTTGCGGTGGGAGGATTGTTCAATATGACACAATCCCACAGTCACCTTACGGTGACAGGGGCTCGGCTCCCACCTCGGTCAGCGGTGGACGATTGCCACCGGCAATCACCGCCCCTTTGCACAAGGGAGCCTTTACGCCGTAATTTTATCACATTTTAATCAATAACGTTAACCCCTGTTGTCAAATAATCCAATGTATTATCCCAACCGAACAATTTAACCGTTGTCATATCATCTTTATCCACTGTCAGAGTTATATCCTCAACAATGATGTTCTTCTGGTCTTTTGTAACAGCTTTTGTGTTTGATACTGCACAAGCCTTAACCTCATCACCATTATAACCTGCACATATAAGCAACAATGTATTGTCAACACCTGTTGTATTGATAACATTTGCCTTTACTGTGATTGTGGTGTCCTCTGTAATGTCTGCCCATTCATCTACAACTTCATTACCATTGTATGCTACAATAGATGTAACCTTGTATTCACCTGCATCTGTTGTGAATGCATATCTGTATAAAGGTGCGCTTTCTCCGTCACCATTCTGAACTGCTGATGTAACTGTCAGTTCATATGCTGCTGATGGGTCAAGATAATTTGCAACAGGAATTGTCCATGTCTTTTCTGTTGCATTATATTCACCTGTATAATCAACAGTTGTGTTAGTAGTTTTATTTACAAGTGTAACAGTATCATCGTTCAAAGTGCTGTTATCTACATCTGCACTGAAACCAACAACGATTTCCTTTGTTCCTGCTGATACATTTTCAAGAGCTGTACTTGTTGTATCATCATATTTAACGAATGTAACACCGTTTGACTTAGGTACACCGATTGTTTCCTCGATTGTCAAATTGTCAATATAGATTGGATGCTCTCCATTACCATTATTATTTTCTTGAAAATAAATTTCGTTAGCCGTGTTTCCGCTAGTAAGCGTTCCGCTAAACGATACAGATGCCCCACCAGCTTTAGGTGTTACAATTGTTGTGGAAGATTTTCCTGTTATATCAACTGCACATTCAACCGTATACCAAGTATTTCCTTCCAACGGTGTTCCTATATTTCCAGTTGAATAGTACAGTCTGGAATCTCTCAGCCAAAGAAATACTTCGTTAAGTCCACCCTTTAACTGAACTTCTGCTCCAAAACCACTGGGCATATACAAATCATATTTCACTCTAAACGAAGTCGGCGGTGTCGCAGGTTTAACACCTATTCTACCATAAGTTCCATTTATTTTAATAACATTTCCGTCTCCGTTAAGTGCAGTACCATCTTCTAATGATACTATCGTTGTACCTGCGGGATATTCCAAGGTATATTTGTTCCATTTTGTTGTATCAACCGCACTATCATCGTTGAAATTACTTGATACTGACCATATTTCCACAGGCGGTACATATTTATCAATTGAAACATTGTCAAGCAATGCAAAAGTGCTATTTTTATTCATATAAAAAGCCTGAAAATAAATCTCATTTGCCTCATTTAATGTACCGGTATATTTTCCACTTATTGTAGTTGCTGTTCCTCCGGCAGGAGTGACTGTTGTAGTCATTGCACAGCTTGTTGTATCCATTGTAAACACAACATTATACCATGTTTCCGTATTGGTACTCATTCTTTTATTAGTTCCGTCTACACTTATGCATATTATTTCGTTCTTTTTAATATAGAGAAACTCATTATTATTTCCGCCTTTAAGCTTCAACTCCGAATTATTATAACTTTCCGGCACGTATACATCAAACTCTACCTGGAATGCGGTAGGTGCACAACTTGTAGTCTTGATGCCAAAGTTGGCATAGTCATTACCATCCATTTTAAGAACATTACCATCAGCCTTATACGATGCTCCGCCAATTATTGTAGCGCCTGGTGATTGATCTCGGTTAGTAACTTTATCCCACTTGGTGTTATCTATAGTAGTCCCACTGTTAAAATCATCAGACACCGGCAAAGATGATACCGCACTTGCACTCATTGGCACAAAGACCATTGTCATCATCACAATCGACAGTGCCAACATTAAGCACATAAATTTTTTCATAAAATTTTCAACTCCTTGTAAAATTTTTCATATAATTTATATAAATTATATCACGCAATTTTACAAAAAGATATTATCAAAAAGTAAGATTTACTATCATTTTGTAAGATTTTTGTTACATTGCATAGCAAAAAAGCCCTCCTTGTGCAAAGGAGGGGGGACC
>JAZUMJ010000009.1:0-2602 GCA_045603605.1 Ructibacterium sp.
TTGTGAGGTAGATATGGAAGTCAGGCAGAGAGCATACGACAGCGTATATGTGCTAATGAACGGAAAAATGATAGCACATATCAATACGAATCATTTCCTGAGTGATGAAGAAAAAGATGAATTGTTAAGGATGGTTGAGAAATTAAATGAAGCCTAAAGAAATACAATTCTTAATCCGAAAAAAAGAGATGCTTGGAGAACGGATAGAAAGGTTAGTATCTGATCTTGAGAGAACAACCCCGGTATACGGTTGGAAAGTCGGAAAAGGATCTAAAACAAGAGAAGATACCCTTGCGGAGTTAGCTGACCTAAAGACTCAATACTCCGAGCTTCAGGACAAGGAACGCATAGAGCGTAATAAGCTTTTAGAAAAAATAGAGATGCTCCCTGACGATGAACAGACCATAATGACCATGCGATACATTTTAGACTACACATGGACAAAGGTAAGCATGGAGAGTCACTACTCCCGGACTCAATGCTTCAACATTCACAAGAGAGCAATGGAGAAGATGAAGTGATGTACGGAATAATTATAGAGATGCCTGAAGACGATTATAACCGCTTCAAGGAGAGGAAATACAAGTATCTGACAGTAGCAAATATGGATACAGGGGTAAAGACACATTACGAAATAAAAGAGGTAGAAAAAGAGGTAGAAATATGTACGAGTCACCGATAGAACTTATTCAGAAAAATACGGAAATGCAGTTTGAAAACGGCATATATAAGGCTGTTACAAAAGTCGGAATAAATGTTGATAAAGAGGAACTGATAAAGGCACTAAATTATGATCGAAGGCAATACCTAAAGGGTTATACTGATGGATTTAGGGATTCACACAGCAAACCTGTCATAAGATGCAAAGATTGCAGATATCGTTATATGGATGGAGATAATGGGCACAATCGATGTTTGCTCAAGCATAACATGGGACAGGAGGGCGAATGGTTTTGTGCAGATGGGGAAAAGTTTGGCGAGGTGAACGATGAAGATAATTGATGCAGATGCTTTGATTGATGAGCTTACACAAAGATGTTGTAAGAATTGCGTTAAAAGGATGGGAATGAAAAACGGCAAAAGGGAAATGGTATATGAGATAGGTGATGCACCATGTTTAGCCTGTGAGGTTAATGACATGAAAGTTGAATTAGACGATGCTCCGACCATAGAAGCCGAGCCTGTCGTACATTGTAAAGATTGCAAATTCAATTATGCAAATCAAATCCCGAGTGGCGATGAGTGTCAATTATGCGTGGAATTGCCTATATCAAAAGATTTTTATTGTGCATATGGCGAGAAGATGGAAGGAGCAGAAGAATGAAATGGATAAATGCAGAAGCAAAAATAAGAATGCAAATATATGATGAAGAACATGAGGAATACATCACAAAACAAATGACAGTAGAAGAAGCCTTAGATGCTTATACAGAAGATGGTTGTCCGACAACAGTAGAAGCTGAGCCAGTAAAACATGGACATTGGATAAAGGGCGAAAAGATATATCCCGATATGTTGAATGACACGACTTATGGCTATTGGTGTTCGGAGTGCCATCATGTGGATGTGCATGGTGATAATGTGGAAGTTCTGTACTGTTGGCATTGTGGGGCAAAAATGGATGAGGTGAATGAATGAAAGAATCACGAGCATTAGCGGTATTAATATGGATGTTGCAACATGAGACAGATGTTAATAAAAAAGCAATTATATTGCAATCATATGTTCAACAATATGGGGCAGTACCGAATTGGTTAAAAGTAAGCATAGAAATGTTAATGAGGTAAACAGATGAGACTAATTGATGCAGATAAAATAATGGCAGACATAGCAACGGCTGAGAGAAGTACATCAAAGGACTATACTCTATTATCAATAGCAAGATACATCAGTATACAGCCGACCATAGATGCCGAACCTGTCAAACATGGGAAGTGGGTTAAAGATGGAGAAGCAAGTGCACTATATAAATGTTCTAAATGTGGAACACTTTGTTCGTTGGTGGGGTACGCAAATTGTATTCCGATTGAACAGATGAATAAAACAATGAAATACTGTAATAATTGTGGGGCAAAAATGGATGAGGTGAATGATGGATTTAATAGATAGAAATGCCTTATTAAACAGATACCAAGAGATATGCAACGGAACGGCTTGTATGGATTGTCCGTTTTATAAAGACGGATGTGCGGTTGAGAAACTAATACTTGAATCTGCGGTAGTTGATGCCAAGCCTATCAAACACGGGAAGTGGACTTATAAAGAGTATAAAATGTCAAACGGCGAAAGCATTGGATATTTTGCCTGTTCTGAATGCGGTCATGCGACATGGAATGTAGAAAACAATCATTAGGGAGAAGCATTTGATGTATTGTTTGATATGGCATTAAAGGAGATGGAAAATGATTAAATATGCTTGTGATAAGTGCGGAAAAGAGATGCAAAAAGGTTACAGAGTGAACATAGATACAGTTGATAGAGAGGGATTCGGAGATGAACCCGATGTAAACTGGTTTACTTATGAACTGTGCGAAGATTGTATAAAACCAATAAAAGAGATGCTTGGTTTTGAAGTAAAAGAGATACAAAAATAATAGAGATA
>JAZUMJ010000010.1:0-14099 GCA_045603605.1 Ructibacterium sp.
CTCTTTCGATTGCGGTGTTTACAGTTTCAAGGCTCATAACCAAAGTTATGCATAAAATCAAGGGCGGATACTGAGAAAGTGGCAAATTATAAATGTTTGCAAAAATAACAACTGTTGCCATTGCCACCATATGAATTCTAAAATTCCGTTCATAACGGATACTGTGTCCAACTCCGCAGAGGGCATATAAAAAACTCTTTATAAGGTTCATCTGGTCAGCCCCATTTCATTTAAAATTTCTTTTTGGTAGCCAAACATCTCTTCCTCATCTTCAGGGGTCATATGGTCATAGCCCAAAAGATGGAGCATGGAATGAACGGTTAAAAAACCTACTTCTCTTTCAAAAGTGTGTCCATATTCGTCGGCTTGCTCGGCTGCACGTTCAAGGGAGATAACAATATCTCCAAGACAAAGTTCATCATTTTCATTAAACTCGGCGTAATCTTCTATAATATCGCCGTTTTCATCATATTCAAACATAGGAAAAGACAGAACGTCGGTTGCGCGGTCAATGCCTCGATGGATGGAATTTAATTCTTTTATACCCTCGTTATCCGTAAGAACAACACTGATTTCGGTATCGTTGGGAAACTCCATATATTCAAGAGAAGTTTTTGCAGCGGTTTTAATAAGCTGCTTAAGTTCATTTGTAACATCAAACTTATTCTGTTCATTTAAGAAACTAATGGTCATAATCTTTACCTCTCTTTGGCATCACGTCTTTGTTTTTTTTGAACACGCTCACGTTCCAGTTCTTTTCGTTCATATGCCTTGACAATCCGCTGTACAAGAGGATGTCTTACAACGTCACGTTCATCAAGGTAAACAAATTCAATTCCTTCAACATTTTTAAGGACTATTTCCGCATCCTTTAATCCTGATTTTTTATCTCTGGGAAGGTCAATCTGCGTGATATCACCTGTAACAACAATTCTCGAGCAAAAACCCATACGGGTTAAAAACATCTTCATTTGTTCCGGAGTGGTGTTTTGGGCTTCATCAAGAATGATGAAAGAATTATCAAGGGTTCGTCCACGCATATATGCAAGGGGTGCAACCTCAATCAAACCTCTTTCAAGGTTTTTATGAAAAACTTCATAACCAAGCATTTCACCTAATGCATCATAAAGAGGACGGAGGTATGGGTCAACCTTTTCCTGCATATCTCCGGGAAGAAAACCAAGGCTTTCTCCTGCCTCAATGGCAGGACGTGTAAGAATAATTTTATCAACTTCCTTACTCTTAAATGCCTCAACAGCTGTTGCCACAGCAAGGTAGGTCTTACCGGTTCCTGCAGGGCCTATTCCAAAAACAATATTATTCTCTTTTATGGTTTGGATATATTGCTTCTGACCAAGGGTTTTTGCCTTTATAGGAACACCCTTTGTGCTTATACAAACAACATCCTTACCCAGTTCTTCAAGCTTTTCGCCGTTTCCTGCCTCAACCTGACCCATAACATAGCGAACCTCTTGTTCACCGATAGTTTCACCACGGTTTGCAATGGCAAGAAGATTATTTATAGCTGAAATTGCAGAATCAACAGCTGCCGGTTCACCGGCAATCTTTATTTCCGAACCACGGTTGATTATTGCAACATCGAATTCATTTTCAATTAATTTTACATTTTCGTCAAAGTTACCGAACAGGTTGATAACCAACTCCATTCTTTCAACTTCAATAAAGCGTTCCATTTAGCACCTCGAATTATATTTTTAGCATTAGTATACCTGATAATATGATAATCTACACAGAAAAATTTGTCAATTAAATATTAATTTTTTTCAGTGGATAATTTCTTCTTTATTCTCTGGAGAGCATTATCAATAGATTTGGGAGGACGGTCAAGCTCAAGTGCGATTTCCTGATAATTCATTCCGCCTAAGTATAATGAAAAAACTGTTTGCTCAAGATTGCTGAGCTTTTGTGAAATTTCCGTTTCAAGAGCCTCAGCCTTTTCACGGCGGATAAACATTTCTTCAGGGTCAACAGCCTCTCGCTGGGCAAGAACTTCAACAAGAGTTCTCTCTGCTTCATCCTCATAAACAGGCTTGCTGAGCGAAATATAGCTGTTAAGAGGGATATGTTTTTGCCTTGCTGCTGTCTTAACTGCGGTTATAAGCTGACGCTTAATGCACATCTCAGCAAACCCCCGAAAAGATGCTTGCTTTGTAGGATCAAAATCCCTGATTGCTTTAAATAAACCAATCATTCCCTCCTGAACCAAATCCTCTTTGTCTGCACCAGCAAGAAAGTATGTTTTTGCCTTGGCACGGACAAGGTTTTTGTATTTGGCAAGAATATATTCAGTTGCCATCTTTTCTCCTTCGGATGAAAGCTCAACAATTTGTTCGTCAGGGAGATTAGCGTAGCGAGAGTCCAAATCAGTCATCTCACGTCATCCTTTCGTAATTTTTAAAATAGGGGCTGTGGATAGCACAGCCCCCGTTTTATAAAAATCTTATTTTACAAGCTCAGCAGTATCTCTTGCAATCATTAATTCTTCATTGGTAGGAATAACCATAACCTTAACGGTACTGTCAGCAGTACTGATTACAGCCTCTTTTCCTCTTGATTGTTTGTTGATTTCATCATCAATCTTCACACCTAAGAATCCCATATAATCTGAGATTTCCTTACGCATAGCTGCATCGTTTTCACCAACGCCGGCAGTAAATGCGATTGCATCAACGCCGTTCATTGCTGCTGTGTATGAACCAATATATTTTGCAACACGATAAGCAAATGCTTCAAGTGCAACCTCTGCAAGATGGTTACCCTCATCAGCAGCCTTCTTAACATCACGGAAGTCGGTTGAAACACCGCCGCTCATACCAAGAATACCTGATTCTTTGTTGAACATATTAATTACTTCGTTAATATCCTTGCCTTCTTTGTTGCATATGTACTGTGCAACAGCAGGGTCGATATCACCGCTTCTTGAACCCATAATAAGACCTTCAAGAGGAGTAAGTCCCATACTTGTATCTACACATTTTCCACCGATTGACGCTGAGACGCTTGCACCGTTACCAAGGTGACAAACAATAACCTTAGCATTTTCAGGGTCAAGACCGCCGAATTTGATGGCTTCTTTCGAAACGAAGTTGTGGCTTGTTCCGTGGAAACCATATTTACGAACACTGTACTGCTCTAAATATCTGTGAGGAATTGCGTAGGTATATGCTTTCTCAGGCATTGCCATACCGAATGCTGTATCGAAAACTGCAACATTGGGTTTTCCGGGCATTGCTGCCTCACAAGCTTCAATACCTGTAAGGTTTGCCGGGTTGTGAAGAGGACCCAAATCAAAATATTCACGGATTATACGTTTAACATCATCGTTAACAACAATAGAATCGCTGTAAACTGTTCCGCCGTGGAGAACACGGTGACCAACTGCATCAATCTCGTCAGCACTCTTAACAACGCCGTGTTCGGTATCCATAAGTGCTTCAAGAACCAATTCAACTGCAACCTTATGTTCAGGCATAGGAGTTTCTTTAACAAAATCATCCTTACCTGAAACCTTGTGAGTAAGTTTTGAACCATCAATACCTATTCTCTCGCAAAGACCTTTTGCAAGAACGTTTTCGGTTTCCATATCAATAAGCTGATATTTAAGGGAAGAACTTCCTGCATTAATAACTAAAATTTTCATAATCTATATCCTCCAAATCTAAATTCCAATTAATTGTCCTGTTGCTGTGCCTGAACGCAAGTGAAAGCAACAACACCAACGATATCTTCAAAGCTGCAACCCCGTGATAAATCATTAACAGGTTTTGCAATACCCTGTGTCAAAGGTCCGTATGCTTCAGCCTTTGCAAGTCTTTGAACTAACTTATAACCAATATTACCTGCATCAAGGTTAGGGAATATCAATACGTTAGCACCGCCCTCAATAGGACTTCCGGGAGCTTTTGATGCGTTAATTGCAGGAACGATTGCAGCGTCTAACTGCATTTCGCCGTCAATCTTAACATCGGGAGCAAGTTCCTTTGCAATCTTTGTTGCATTGCGGATTTTGTCAACCTGTTCTGAACTTGCACTGCCATAGGTTGAATATGAAAGCATAGCAACCTTAGGTTCTTTTCCAACCAATGAACGGAATGATTCAGCAGAAGAAACTGCAATTTGAGCAAGCTTTTCTTCGTCAGGATATTCGTTAAGACCGCAATCAGAAAATACAAATGTACCATTTTCACCGTATTCGCAGTTGGGAACAATCATCAGGAAGAATGAAGATACAACATTTACGCCGGGAGCAGTTTTAATAATCTGCAATGCACTGCGCAGAACATTTGCAGTTGAGTTAACTGCACCTGCAACCATACCGTCTGCCATACCTGTTTTAACAAGCATACAACCAAAGTACAAGGTGTTAAGAATTGTTTCAGCTGCCTTTTCTTCGGTCATACCCTTTGCTTTTCTCATTTCGTAAAGTTTGTTGGCAAAATCAGCTGTAAGCTCACTTGTTGCAGGGTCGATAATCTTTGCACCTGAAATATCAAGGTCAGAAGCAAGCTCTTTAATCTTTGCTTCGTTACCAAGCAGAATAATGTTTGCAAAGCCTTGCTTTAAAATAGAATCTGCTGCCTGAACAGTTCTTCTTTCTTCACCCTCAGCAAGAACGATTGTTTTCATATTGCTTGCCGCAAGCTCTTTGATTTTGTCCATAAAAGTTGACATTTTACATTACCTCTTTCGTATATATGTTATTTTGATTTTGAATTGTTTCAAAAGTCCATTTAGTTATTATACACCTTTAATCTCTATAAAACAAGAGTAAATTTGAAATTTTTTCTTGTTATTATAAAATTTTGTGATATACTTATATATAAAGGGATTAAATTTTATAAAAAGCGAGGGAAAGTAATGAAAATTTCTGCGGTAGTGTGTGAATACAATCCGTTTCATAATGGGCATAAATACCAGATTGAAACGGCAAAGAAACAGCTTGGCTGCGATGCTGTTGTCGGAATTATGAGCGGAAACTATGTCCAAAGAGGGACCCCCGCTGTGTTTGATAAAAAATTTCGTGCTAAAGCTGCTATTGAAAACGGAATGGATTTGGTGTTGGAGCTTCCCGCAGTTTTAACATTACAATCCGCTGAAAGATATGCAAAAAATGCTGTTGGCACACTAAATGCCCTTGGCTGTATAGATACTTTGTTTTTTGGGGCAGAATGTCCTGATACGGATGCCCTGATGAGCATAGCAGAGGTTCTTGCCAATGAGGATTTTTATTATAAACGTGCACTTAAATCCCATCTTGATAAAGGGCTTTCTTTTGCGGTTTCAAGGAGTAATGCAGTTAAGGATGTTATAGGCTCGGCTTCTGCTGAAATTCTATCCACACCAAATAATATCCTTGCAGTTGAATACTGCAAGGCGATAATAAAAGCCAAAAGTAATATCAAGCCATATGCTATCCATAGAAAAGCGGTTGAACATAATTCTGATACTCCAAAAGACGGATATGCATCTGCAACAGCAATAAGGAATTATATGGAATATGGTGAAAATTATGATGAATATGTTCCTGAAAATCTTTATGAAAAGTATAAAGAAACAAAGGTATATTCAGAAGTAAATGCTCAAAAGGCAATGCTTGCAAATCTATGCTTGATGCCAATAGAAAAATTAGCACAGATTGCGGATGTATCCGAGGGACTGGAATATTCTTTAAAAAGAACTGCCTTTACGGCAAATAATCTTGATGAACTTTTAGAAACTGTTAAATCAAAGAGATATGCTTACAGCAGACTTAAAAGGATTGTCTTAAATGCATATCTCGGAATAACAAAAGAGGATGCAGAAATTGCACCCCAATATATAAAAATTCTGGATTTTAATGATGTAGGCCGTGCTGTCCTTAATATGTCTAAAAAGACTGCCGCTCTGCCCCTTGCGAAAAACGGTGCTCAGGTAAAGGCTTATCCTGATGCACTTAAGTTATGGGAGAGGGAACTTGCAATTGACAGAATATATGATTTATTCAGGTAGGTTTTCCTGAGGAATATCAATTACAGCCTGACGGGCGATGTTTTCACGGCATAAAAACTTAACTGTAACCTTTACATTTCCCTGGTCAGTTAAAGTGTGTTCAACAATACGTTCAGTTATTTCCGCATCCTTCGGCAGAGTTTCTCTTAGCTTGCTGTCAAGCTCCTGCTCGGCAAGAGAAAGAGTTTCTGCAAGGGTGCGTTTTTCTTTGGTTATAATCTGTTCTGCGTAGCTTTGTTTTTTTATGTATAAAGATGGCAGAAGGTCAAAGGGAGCTCGGTATTCGGTTTCATTCTCAATATATTCAAAGCTTTCATAGGGCTTGTTTTTTGGTATAAGCAACGGGAACTCTTTGTTAAGGATTTTTAGGGTGAAATATGTTTTACTTTTGCCTGTATTTGTTGCCTTGTCATATTCAAGGGAATATTCTTCTGTGGCAGCGTATTCGGTTTTTGCAAACACATCTCCGTATGCGTGAACATATCTAATCCCTCCGTTTTCGTTGTCCATAATACCGCTTACCAATACATCTCCTTCTCTGACCCCTGAACCTTTTTTTATCATAGTCTGTCCGTCACGGGCTTCGATGGATTCAATAATTCCGTCTTTTGATGCAACAAGATTACAAGGAGTTTCAAAGTCAAAAATTTCTTCGTCTTCAAGGCGTTCTACGATTTCTACATATACTCTCGAACCGTTTACGGTAATTCCCACCCATGCAAGTTCAGGAATGTCAATCATCATACGGTTTCGTATTTTGGAAGAGTCTATGTTACTTGTTGATTTTCCAAGGGATATACCTGAAACCGAAAGTTGATTGAGGATAGTTTGAGTATCTATGTTTTTATTGCCAAAAACAGTAATTCCCATAATTCTGTTTGAAGAAAAAAGCAGAATTGCAAATATTATGACAATGCAGAATACAACAGGTTTTCTCTTCCTGTATCTGTGCAGAATAAAAGGCAGACCAAATCTCTCTTTTATCCGCAGACGTGTTTTGGTTCGGTGACATATCTGTCTGCAACTTTTAAAAGCATCAATGCTCATATGGGCGGTAATAACCTTTTCTCCGAGATAATGTATGTTTCGTATATCCAGATTTCTGTGAAGGCAGATATTAAGAAATCGTTCGGGATGGTTTCCTTCTGCTTTAACTAATACATATCCCGAAAGAAAGTTTTTAATACTTTTAAAGGACAATGCAATCATTCCTTTCTCAGTCTTCAAAAAAACCGAAACTTTTTATTTTTCCGGTTATGTATAAAAGTTCTTTACTGATATTTTTTATTTCAATATTATTTCCGGTTATTTTAACTACGCCGGGATTTGCATTTATTCGTATGCAGGTAGCTGAATATTCCAGTATTCCCTTATAATTTTCTATGGTCAATTCCCGATTTCCTATACAGGAAATCAAGACTGCATCAAGAATAATTTCCTTAGAAAAATCCACTGCATCTGCCACTTTTTCCCGTAATGTAGTTTTGGATTGAATATCTGGCAGGTTTTCTTTCTTCATTTTGTTTTTGCCTCCCAACTGAATTAAAAAGTTTGTCTGTATTTTATTTTATGCCTAAAATTTAAGATTAATGAATAGAATATTGTATATAAAATCAGGAGAGGATTGTGGTTATGAGAAGAATTTCTTCTAAGTTGATTTTTTTCGGTCTGTCATACCTTATTGCAGTAATGATGATTAAACCGGATTTGTGTATTTCTACGGCAAGAAATGCCGTAGAACTTTGCCTTGATACAGTTATTCCGTCACTTTTTCCGTTTTTTGTATGCAGTAATCTTTTTGTTACTCTGGGCGGGGCAAAGATTGCAGGCAGATATCTGTCGCCAATAATGAAACCGGTATTCGGTGTTTCGGGGGGAGGAAGTATTGCTTTTGTGCTTGGAATAATTTGCGGATATCCAATCGGTGCAGCAACTGCCACTCAATTGTATTCATCGGGGAATTGCTCTAAAACCCAGGCAGAAAGATTACTTTCGTTCTGTAATAATTCGGGACCTTTGTTTATTATCGGTGCAGTTGGTACGGGGATGTTAAAAAATACAAAGCTTGGAATTTTTTTGTATATAGTACATTTGTTGTCCTCGGTATTAACAGGGATAATTTTTAGAAGCTATGGAAAAGAAATAACCTATACTCCATTATTGCCGGCGGCATATGAGGTTAAAAAGGAAAGCATTTTTTCGGCTGTGGGAAGTTCGGTTTCAAAATCCGTAGATAATATTTTAAAAGTCTGCGGTTTTGTAATATTTTTCTCGGTTTTTTCTTCTGCAATCCCACAATTTAAAGGATACGAGTTTGCTTATTCGTTTGTTGAAATTACAGGCGGATTAAAGGCTGTTATTTCAGAATACGGAACAAAAACCTATATTCTGCCAATAATTTCGTTTTTCATTGCATTTTCAGGCATATCGGTTCTGATGCAGGTTTGCAGTATAATTCTACCCTATAATCTGTCTGTAAAACCTTATGTTTTGGGGAAACTTACCCAAGGGATAATTTCTGCACTCTTAACAATGGCGGGACAGATGATAATATCCTTTGAACAACCTGTATTTGGATATTCTCAGGTTGTATGCCAATTAAATTTCAGAGGGATATGGGTTGTTGCTGTTTTAGTTATTGTTATGTTTTTGTATGTCAAAAAGAGTCATTTTGTAAGATAAATTTAATTGACATAGATATGCATATGTTATAAAATACATAATAGGATATTTTGTACTAAAGAAAGGTAAGGGGATAAAAATGCGTGTTTTAATGGCTACAATGAAGTTGGATATAGGCGGTGCGGAAACACATATTGTAGAGTTGTCTAAAGCTTTGGCACGCCGTGGAGTTGAGGTTATTGTTGCATCAAACGGCGGAGCTTACGAAACAGAACTTGCAGAAGCAGGAATTGAACATATAAAAATACCTTTTCACAGCAAAAATCCTGTTTGTATGAAACGGGCATATCAGATGCTTAAAAAGGTTATATTTGAAAAGAATATAGATGTGGTTCATGCCCATGCCAGAATACCTGCATTTTTATGCGGTATGCTCCATAACAAATATCACTTTAGATTTGTAACCACGGCGCATTGGGTGTTTTCTACCAAGTTCCCTTATAATCTTCTTACCCGTTGGGGCGACCGTTCTTTAGCCGTAAGTGATGATATAAAAAAATATCTTATTGATAACTATGGTATAGATAAGGATAATATCAGGGTTACAATAAACGGAATTGACCTTGAAAAATTTTCAAAGGATACAGACTATTCAGATGTTGCAACAGAGTTTGGTCTTACAGAGGATAAAACCCGTATTGTTTATGTAAGCAGAATGGATATAGACAGAAGTCTTGCAGCCCATAAATTGTTAGAGGCGGCAGAGAGTCTGGCAAAAGAAATTCCCAATCTGGAAATCGTAATTGTAGGCGGCGGAAATGATTTTGAAGCTGTTCGTGCTGAGGCAGAGGCTGTTAATGCTGCTATGGGCAGACGTATGGTTATTGTTACAGGAAGCAGAACAGATATTAATAAGTTTGCCGCATCAGGAGATATATTTATCGGTGTAAGCCGTGCGGCACTTGAGGCAATGGCTTGTGAAAAACCGGCAATTATTGCAGGTAACGAAGGATATATCGGTATCTTTGATGAGGATAAATTACAGGTTTCAATTGATACAAATTTCTGTTGCAGAGGTTGCGAAGAAACAACAACTGACCGGCTTAAGAAGGATATCTTAACGGTATTAAAGGCACCAATAGAGGAACAGGAGCGGTTGAGCAGATATTCAAGAGAAACAGTTGGCAAATACTATTCAATAAAGACAATGGCAGACGATGCAATGAAGATGTATGTTTCCATAATAAAGAACAGTATGGTTAACGAGGTGGCGGAAGAGGAGTTTTTAAATATAGATGATTATCTTATGACAAATCCCATACGCATACCCGGCGGAAAGATTGATGTTATGATTTCGGGATATTACGGATTTCATAACAGCGGTGATGATTCAATTTTAAAAGCTATTGTAGACAGCCTGAGTATAAGTAATCCTGACATAAAAATACTTGCATTGTCAAATGACCCGACTGAAACCAAGGCTGTTTACGGAATTGATGCAATACACAGACTTAATATAATAAAAATTCTTTGGAATATGAGAAAAACTAAGCTGTTAATAAGCGGCGGAGGAAGCCTTATTCAGGATGTCACTTCCGACAAATCTCTTATTTATTACTTGGGAATTATCTATATTTCCAAAATGATGGGTGCAAAGGTTATGCTGTATGCAAACGGCATAGGCCCCATAACAAATGAAAATAATTACAAGAGCATAAATAGGGTTTTAAATTCTGTGGATTTAATAACTCTCAGAGAAAATTCATCATTGGAAGAGCTTAGAAAATTTGAAATAGATAAGCCTGAAATAATTGTTACTGCAGATCCGGCATTTAATTTGGTTGAAGCAGGCGAAGAAGAAACAACTGCTTTTTTGAAAAAAATTGAGGATATTAATCCTGATAATTTCTGTGTTATTTCAGTGAGACCATGGATGTATACCGCAAATGATTTTGAGGAAAACATTGCATACATTGCGGATTATATTAAAAGCAAATATAATACAGATGTATTGTTCATTCCTATGCAGATAACAAAGGATTTGGAAATTTCTCAAAGTATCTGCAAAAAGATGAAGGAAAAGGGTGCAGTTACAGAGAATGAGCTTACACCTCAACAAATTCTCGGAATTGTAAAAAAGGCAAAGTTTGTTATAGGTATGCGTCTGCATATGCTTATATATGCCGCAAAAACAGGAACTCCGGTTATTGGATTAACATATGACCCAAAAGTGGAGGCGGCAATGGAATATATCGGTCAGGAACTGACAGAGGATGTTTTAAGCACAAATCCGTTGACTCTTTGTAGATATATAGATAAAATTTTTGAGGAAAACAGTTCGATGCGAGAAGAACTTTCCAGGGTAAGCTTAGAGCTTGAGAAGAAGGCAGAGGAAAATACAAAACTTGCAATAGAACTATTGGAAGAATAAGAAAGGTAAAAATATGGACTTGTTTATATTTAACGGGATAAATGATAATCCAGTGATAAATGCACTACTGGAATTTAAGGAAAACAGGAGTAAGGATGCTTATTATAGAGCAGCACGGGGATTAATTGAATATTCATCCAAAAGAATAACAGATAAAAATTTGATTAGGGAATACGCATTAAGAACTATACTGGAACAGGATAATCTTCCTGATATCGTAAATTTAAGAGATTTTCTCCGCAAGGATGTTAAAACCATCTTTAATGTATTCTTTGAAACTAACTGGGATTATCTTTTTACCTCCTCAGGATTTTTGCCTTTGTGCTGTATTCAAACTAAAAAGACAGTTCCTTGTTTAAACAGCTATGCTCTCTCTATTGAGAGTATGATAGATTGTGCCTCAAATGAGGCTTTGGGCGGAGCAATCCTTGCCCATACAGAAAGCTTTGGTACAGGAAAGACATCTGCATATGCAATGCTGAATTGGGACGGCAGTAATCTTATTGGAATTGAAAATATTGACAATGTTGCATTTGAGGATTTGTTGGGAATAGAAAAGCAAAAATATTCCATTATTCTGAATACGGAAAACTTTATTTGCTCAAGACCTGCATCCAATATGATTTTAAGCGGTTGCAGCGGAATGGGAAAAACTTCTTCGATTAAGGCTTGTCTTAACTTTTTTAAAGACAGCGGTCTTAGAATTATAGAAGTTAAACCCTGTCAAGTTGATGAATTGCCCAAAATTTTTAATAGGGTAAGAGATAGTATTCTTAAATATGTTATCTTTATTGACGGAATATCAAATGACAGCTGTGTAAGGTCTAAGATTGACGGTTGTATGGGTGGAAAACCTGAGAATGTTCTCGTTTATGCAATTGCAGAAAATCCCATAGAGGATTTTGGTATTAATCTTGAATATACTTCTTTAAACGACAGTGAATATATGGAGATAATAGAAAAACTTATGGAGGAAGAGAATTTAAGTTTGGATGATGAACTGCTCTCCAAAGCATTGCCGGAAAAACAGGGGGATAAAAAGCTTTCGGTACGTTTTGCAAAGCAATTTGTGACAGGGATTTTAAGCGGGATATAGACATATACTACATAATACAAAAGTGTATTGGAACTTATTTATGCAAAAAAATCGTTATTTTGTCAAAACGTATTGCATTTTTGGACTATTTGTGATATTATAGGTATTAATGTTATGTGAAATTGGGAGTGATTGTATGGCAGAAGAAAGAGAACAGCAGGTTGTAGAACAAGAAGCTGTTCAAAAATCAAATGAAAATATATCATATTCTTCAGAGGATAACTCAGGTTGTGACTTAGTTTATTCAAATGAGGAAGACAAAAAAGGCAAAAGTAAGGCAAAAAAGAGTATAATAATTGCTTTATCAGCAGTACTTGCAGTGCTCATTGCGGGAGTTTGTCTTGTTGGTGTATATGTTAAGGATTATGACAGAATTATGCCTAACATATATGTTGCAGATATTGAACTTGGGGGAAGAACGGCAGAGGATGCATTGGTGCTTCTTGATGCTGAATATTTTGCAGAGAAAATTAAGGATATGTCAATTCCTCTTTCCTGTGTGGACACCAATTCTCAGATTAATATAAACGACTTACAGGTTCAGTATAATAATCAGGCAGTTGTTGATGAGGCGATGGCAATCGGTAAAAGTGAAAATATTTTTGCAAAGGCACTTTCTTTTATAACACATTCTGTTCATAAAACTCAGCTTGAACCTGTGATTACTTATAATTCTGATAACCTGAATGCTGTGATAGATGAAACTGCAAAGGCATATGAAATAGAGCCTGTTGGACATACCTTTACAATTGAACCCAATCAGGTTACAATCATCGGCAGAGTTAATGGTATAAAGGTCAACCGTCCTTTGATAATTGAAGAGGTTGAAAAGCAGATAAGAGAAAAGAAGTTTGAAGGAATATTAATGGTTCCAAGAAATGTGGAACCGGCGCCTTTTGATTTCGACGAGTTTTATACATGGCTCACAAGTGATGCACAGGATGCATATTATGTGAAGAATGAAGAGGGAAAAGTTGTTGTAAATCCGGGCAAACTTAAATGTACAGTAGAGCGTGACGTTGTTAAATCAGCTATAAGAGATATAAAAAATTCTCCGGATAATAAAGCCGTTATAGCGGTTACTACAACCGAACCTGAGGTTACCACAGCAAAGCTTGAAGAAACTCTTTATAAGGATGTATTGGGTGATTATTTCACCTATTATACAGGTTCAGCAGCCCGTATAAGTAATGTTCGACTTGCAATTAGCAGAATAAACGGCACAGAATTAATGCCGGGGGAAGAATTTTCATATGACAAAACAATTCTTCCAAGAAACAGAGCTAACGGATATGCACCTGCTCCTGTGTTTGTAGGTAATGACTCTGCAATTGATTACGGCGGCGGTATATGCCAGCCATCATCTACTTTGTATGCAGCAGCATTAGATGCTAACCTTGAAATTTTGGAAAGACATAATCACAGTATGGCAGTTGGATATATCTATAACGGACTGGACGCAACAATTGCAGAAGGCGTTTTGGATATGAGATTTAGAAATAATTCAGGCTATCCTGTAAAGATTGTGGCCGATTCATCAGGCGGAAAGGCAACATTCACAATTATGGGATATGACCCCGAAAATATTTCCGTTGATATTATAAGAAGTGCAGGCGGCGGTGGTTATCACGTTACCCGTGTTGTAAAGAAAGACGGAGTTGAAATTAAACGTGAAAAGATGACATCAAGTTATTATCAGCAGAAGAAAAAGAAGACAGAAGGTCAAAATTAAATATAGCTTCAGGGATCGGTGAAATTCCGTACCGGCGGTAAAGCCCGCGAGCGAGGTAAGCCTTGCTGATTTGGTGAAATTCCAAAGCCGACAGTAAAGTCTGGATGGAAGAAGTTTTAAACTAATTTTATAGTTGTATTACGCAAACCCTGAAACTTTTTGTTTCAGGGTTTTTAACTTTATAGGAAACTTCGTTTCTATAAAGTAAA
>JAZUMJ010000011.1:0-9909 GCA_045603605.1 Ructibacterium sp.
AAAGGAAGACCTGCCGGAATGCGAAACCATCGAAGTCTTCACAGATGAGGAACTTGAAAAATTCAAAGCCGAAGCCTTCCGAACACACTCTACAGGCAATAGGGTATATCAACAGGCAGGAGCCTACATCCTGATGCTCAACACTGGACTCCGAATAGGCGAACTTCTGGGGTTACTAAACAGTGATATAGACCTTAAGAATAAAACAATGACAATAAGACAAGCGGTAAAATTAGTCGACCAAAGAGACGGAACCAAGCTCATAGGCGGTAAAGTTAAAAAAGTAGGTAAAACCAAAACCACCACAAGTAAACGAGTCGTACCGCTAAACGGCACGGCAATAGAAATGATACTCGACCTGCGAAAAGAGTACTACTTCGGCGAAGACACTCCACTGGTGTGCGATGCCAACGGTGACTATGCAAACCCAACTAACCTACGAAAACGACTATATAGAATAGAAGATGCTGCAGGAATAGAAACAAAAGGGCTCCATGCATTCAGACACACCTTCGCCACCAAGCTAATCAACGGAACAAAGTGTGCTGACGGAAGCATAAAAACACTAAACATAAAAGCGGTAGCCGATATCCTCGGACACACTACTACCGAGATAACCGAAAGGTACTATGTAAAGAAGGACACCTCGAGGCTGACCGGAATCACAGACGGATTTGAAATATGACGGAATCGCTAAATAGAATACCCCTGAGAATGAAATTAAATCACTCTCAGGGGTATCAAAATTTGATACGCATAAACAAAGAAAAAGGGATTTTAATTTTGGGCAAAAAATATTCTGCGAGAATCAAAAAATGTTCTGGTAGAATTGTTATCTAAAGGCGAAATTGATAGAATTGACGAAATCAAGTGATGCTAAAATGATGATGTAGCAGACGGAACGCTCCGAAACGGATGCAACCGTATGCGAAATTGATGCTCATTTCGGGCATGATTATTTGAGTCTCAAGACCATGCGCCGTCATCAAAAATATAATTTAAAAATACTAAAATTCAAAATTGATGCTCTGAAATTTGATTTTGAAACACAAAAATTTTTAATGATTAAAAAATAAGAAGTGGCTCAAACACAGTGTTTGAGCCACTTTGTATGGCAGGGGCAGTAGGACTTGAACCCACGGCACTCGGTTTTGGAGACCGATGCTCTACCAACTGAGCTATACCCCTAAAAAGCAAATATTAAGTTTTATTGAGTTACCATACGAACATAGGGACACGGCTTTGGAGACTGTCGCTCTACCAGCTGAACTATACCCCTATATATTTAATTAAGTTACAAAAACAAGAAAAAGTATATCATAAAAAAAATCAGTTGTCAACACTTTTTTAAGAAAAAATCGTAGGATTTATAATCTTTTGACATCAATTTTGCAGAGAATTTTCAATAGCATCAATAAAGCATCAAACGACACGAAGTTCAAAAAAGCAAGTAGCACAAACAACCCAACAATGGGAATAATTTAAACAGCCTTTAAAGTTTGGATTTTCTCCAAAATTGTAAGTCGTGGATTCAAATCCTACTGCCTCTACCAGAAAAAGGACTTCTCAAGAAGTGCTCTCAGACTGTCTTAACAACCCTTTTTTATATATTCTAAAACCTGATTTCTTTCTATTTCTAACACATATGCTATTTCATCAAAGAGCATCTTCTGTGCATCCTTTAAAAATCTTTCATCACAGATATGCACTTTCTTTTTGAGCTCTTCTTGTTTTTTACTATGATAGTAAACGGCTTTTATAGCTTTTACCAATTCATATCTGTCGCCAATCTCAATTACCTTTTTATAATATTCTTTTCTTTCTGTTTCATCTTCAATCCATATGTAATCTTCATTATATATTGTCTTAATAACTTCTATTATATCATTGGAAGAAAGAATTTTATGCATCTTATTCACTAAACTTTGATTTGTAACAGGAACATAAAGCGCCGATTTATTGTCATAAACAGGTATTAACTCATAATACTTAAAGCTTGTTTCACCAAATTCCTTTTCTGTAATACCCAATACCTTGCAAAGCCCTGAAGACCCATATATAACAATGTCATCTTTTACAAACATTATTACTCTCTCCCTTCCTTAATTATTATAACGATATAGTATTATATTACCATATTTATAAGTAAAAAGTCAAAGGGAAATTTAAAAATTTTCTAAAATTTTTTTGTTTTGTTTACAAATAAATATTATTGTGTTAAAATATGTCTTATAATGTAAATACAAAACTACGATTGGGAGGGTATGCTATGAATTTAACAGGTTCTGATATAATTATGGAATGTTTGCTTGAACAGGATGTTAATACTGTTTTTGGTTATCCCGGCGGTTCTATAATAGCTGTTTATGATTCTTTATATAAATACAGTGATAAAATTAAACATATCCTCACATCTCACGAACAGGGTGCTGCCCATGCTGCAGACGGTTATTCCAGAAGTACAGGAAAAACAGGCGTGGTTTTGGCAACATCAGGGCCCGGCGCAACAAACCTTGTTACAGGTATTGCAACTGCCTATATGGATTCTATTCCACTTGTTGCAATAACGTGTAATGTTTCTAATTCACTTCTTGGAAAAGACTCTTTTCAGGAAATTGATATTATAAGTATTACAATGCCTATAACAAAACATAATTTTCTTGTAAAAAAGGCAGCAGATATTGCGCCAACCATACGAAAAGCCTTTGAAATAGCAAATTCCGGCAGACCGGGACCTGTTCTTGTAGATATAACAAAGGATGCAACAACCGACTTTGCAGAGTTTTACTCTATTAATAAAGAGGAAAAATGCAGTGATTTAAATATATCAGATATAAAGAATGCCGCTAAACTAATCAAAAAATCCAAACGTCCTTTAATTTTTGCAGGCGGCGGAGTTATTTCAGCAGATGCTTCTAATGAATTAAAACAACTTCAGGAAATTGTTGACTGCCCTGTTACCCTTTCGTTAATGGGACTTGGAGGGTTTCCTTCAAATCATAAAGCATTTACCGGAATGATAGGTATGCACGGAACAAAAACAACCGCTTTTGCTGTCCAGAACTGCGATTTGCTTATTGCTGTCGGCACAAGATTTTCTGACAGAGTAACCTGTGATGAAGAAACCTTTGCAAAAGATGCTAAAATAATACATATTGATATTGACAGAGCTGAGATAAATAAAAATATTTTAGCGGATTTATTTATTGTTGGTAATGCAAAAGATATTCTTTCTAAGATTTGCAGTGAACTTGCTCCTATGACCCATACTAAATGGATGAATCAGATTATAAATTTGAAAAAGCAAACATCCGAGTATACTGAAAACGATGGTTTTAATCCCGGTAATATACTAAAATCTTTGTATCAAATTACAGATGGAAATGCAATCATTACAACCGATGTAGGACAACATCAAATGTGGGCTGCTCAGTTTTATCCAATAAATCTCCCAAGACACTTTATCTCTTCAGGAGGACTTGGAACAATGGGCTTTGGCATTGGAGCAGCTATCGGTGTACAGATTGGAAACCCTGATAAAAGGGTAATTAATATAAGCGGTGACGGTTGTTTTCATATGAATATGAACGAGCTTTCAACTGCAGTAAAAGAGAAACTTCCAATAATAGATATAATTTTTAATAATAATTCATTAGGAATGGTTAAACAGTGGCAAAAAATATTTTTTGACGGAAGATTTTCTCATACAATATTAGATAAACAAACAGATTATGATTTGATAACAAAAGGTTTTGGTGCAAATGCTTATACAGTTAAATCCCTGAAAGAATTTGAAGAAGCTGTAAAACAAAGTCTTGAAAACAAAGATAAACCTTCAGTTATTAATTGTATTATAGATAATGAAGAAGCTGTTCTGCCAATGGTTCCTAACGGAACACCAATAGAGAAACCCATAATTAATATAAAATAAGGAGAAATATTATGCAAGAATCTCACGTATTATCAATTTTAGTTGAAAACCACGCCGGTGTTTTAAGCCGTATATCAGGTTTGTTTTCTCGAAGAATGTATAACATTGACAGTTTATCTGTTGGTGTTACTGAAAAGCCTGATGTTTCAAGAATGACAATAGTAACACAGGCAGATGAAGAAACTCTTAATCAAATAAAATATCAGCTTGCAAAGTTAGTCAATGTGATAGAAATAACAGAGCTTGATAAGGATAAAGCGGTACTTCGTGAACACGTTTTGATTAAAATAAGTTCCTCAGATATTGCAGGTGTTATGCAGGTTTGTAATATATTCCGTGCTAATATAGTAGACATTTCTCCTGATTATATGACAGCAGAGCTTACAGGGGCACCAAATAAAATCAGTGCGTTTATTGCTATGATGGAGCAATATGAGGTTCAGGATTTAGTGAGAACAGGTCTGACAGGATTAAAAAGAGGATAAAAAAATAGGGATGTAAAAAAACTCCGGATCGCAAGAAAAGAGAAAAAGATACGCAATTATAAGCAAAATCTTATCGTAAATCAATTTTAATACTGTAGAAAAATCAAAAAATTGATTTTTCAAAAATACGCTTTTCTTGCTATCAATAAACTTCGCCTCTCGACGTACCAATGTACGCCTTCGGGTAATCCAAAGCTAACGCTTTGGCTCAGTTTATTAATTCCAAAGATTTTTTCCTATCCCATTAGAAACACATAGGGGCTGTTAAAAAGTCAATTGACTTTTTATACAGCCCCTTTTTTTATTTTCCTAAGTAAGTAAAATGCATATAATCTTTTGTTTTTCCTATCCAGGCATTGCCGCCCCAAAGCCAGCCGTATTTAGCAAATGTTTGAACTACTACCCCATCTGCAGGGAATGAATATATAGATTCACCCGGCTTATAGAATGAACCAACTGTTATACCGCTTGGATATTCACAGAAATTCTCAAAATAGTTTAAATCTATAGCTGTTCCATAGTTATGGTCTGAATATGAACCGCTTGACATAGGGCTTCTCCATCCATATGCATTTGCGTCCTTAATAGGCGGTTGTTCAGGAGAATCAAAAATTTCCTCAAATATTTGATAAATATCATCCTTAAGAACTGAATTTATCTTAAATGAAAGTGTTGATGCATATTTCTGCCCTGAATCGTTAACCTTCCACACATTTACAGTAATCTGGGACATATGTGATTCTGCTTCTTCTGCAGAGGTATATTCCAATCCATCAGGGAATATTCTTGCTCTTTTTTCTGCCGCCTCTCCTGTTTCAAGAGTTTGCGGATATGTTTTTAACAAATACATTCCATTTGCATCAGGAGCTTGCAGTGGTGTTCCGCTGGGTGCAAAACCATTATTTAACCCTGAACCGCTTGTTTGTCCTGTTGCAGCTTGAGTAAGATTAGGATTATTAGCATTTGCCAAGCTTACAGTTGCCCCATTTTCAAGAGTAACAGTTTTAACCAAGGTTTGAATTGTGTTTCCTTTTGCATCAGTATGCTGTCGAAGAGATGTTTTAACTTGTCCATCAAAGTTAGGCCCGTAAGCAACATAACAACGATATGCTATAACCGCCGCTTCCTGTCTGCTTACAAAATCTGTAGGACGGAATGCTCCGGTTTCATAATCTCCTGCCATTATATTATTATCAATCATAAATGCAACGTGGTCTTTTGCCCAAGGTGCAATTTTATCTGCATCAGGAATACCTTCAAACACATTTTCCGAAGGATAATATGCTTCTAAAATTCTTGCGGCTCCAAGAAGATTTGTAATTATTTTACACAATTCCTGACGGGTTAATGAATTTCTTGGAAAGAAATGTCCTTCTCCGTCACCGCTTATAAACTGAGCATAATATGCCATATTTGGAAAAGGATCTGTAGTATCCGAAAATGGATTATTTGGATATGTTGATATATTTTCTGCTGTAATTGTTGCATATAAATTAACAGCAATATTTATAAAATCACTTCTTGATATTTGCCCCTCATAATCTTTTTTTGAAAATTCTTCGGAAATTATACTCAATTTCATTGCTTTTTCAACATTTGATTTTGCCCAATCGCTCGGCTCATATGCAAATCCAACTGTAGGTATAATTCCTATTATCAATATTAAAGCTATACATAAAGTTAAAATTCTTTTCATAATCTCACCTCTTATATAATTGTAAGGTTTTTTAATTATAACATAAAAACACTTTAAATTCAACTGATACGACAGCTTTTAACAAAATATTCATATATAAATAATAATTTTGAAAAATTAATTTTCTTCTTTTAACTCTCCATTTTTCACCTTTTTAAGTGCATTTGCAAGCTGTGCAGGACAAGAAGTTCCTCTTCCCATACAATCAATATTAGAGAGAAGCTTTATTACCTTATCTATTTCCATACCCTCTGCCAAGGCACCAACACCTTTGCCATTTCCATTACATCCCTGAACAAATGATATATTATGAACCGTATTTCCGTCTATTTCAAAATTTATCATCCTTGAACAGGTTCCTTTTGTCATATATTTATATTTTTTCATAATAATCTCCATTCTATAATTTATCCACACTTTCCAAACTAATAATATGTGGACAAGTTGTGGTAAAAAATTTAGTAAACATTATAATATTAATAATGTGGAAAGCAAAACATCATTATCAATAGGTTACATCATATCTATATTCCTTATTTCTTATATTAAAACTAAGGTTTTATACATTTTCCACATCCCAACAGCAACCGCAGCAACAATAAATATATTATATATATATTTATATAATAAAATAATCACTTCATATTCCTTAATTCACTGAATAATGCATCCTCACCTTCTTCTGACAGCAACGTAAGAAGTTTTACAATTTTATTTGATGTATTTTGATGAATAAACCTGTTTATATCCCCTTTCATATAATAATCAAGAGGATGATGTTGATTATAATTTTCACCCTGATAAATTTTACTTGCTGCAATTCTGTCACATATAAGCTCTTTTAGAAAAACAACAGGCATCTCAATAGGTGTCACTTTTCCCTCTTTTGGATTATAATCATTCCAGTATTCAAAATGATGTTTATTTCTTCCTTTATGATGAAGCCATGCTTTTGAATAACCTGAATAATATCTCTCAGTTTCGTTGGGACTTTTTTTACCATCTGTATAATATTTAGCACCGGTTAAAAATTCACTTGGCATATATTTTGATAAATCGTGTAATAAACCTCTTTTTAATATTCCTGCCTTTTTGCAATGCCTTATTACCATATGTCTGTGATGTGTTATAGTTTTAAAATGTAAAAAAGCTTTTTTTAAAGATACTTTCATAACTACATTCTCCTTTTCACCTTCATTATAAGATTTTTTTGACGAAAATTCAAGCTTATTGCAGTAATTTAAGAATAAAGAAAAATTATTTTAAAAATTATCTAATAAGTCATTGACAGCCTATGAAAAATATTGTAAAATATCATTTGTAACATTTGTGTAACATAATTGTAATATAATCCATAGGGAGTAAAGATATATGTTTGGACAGGATATAGGAATTGATTTAGGAACTTCAACAATAATAATTTATGTTAAAGGCAGAGGGATTGTTGCAAAAGAGCCATCTGTTGTTGCTGTTGATAAGGATACAAAGAAACTTTTGGCAGTTGGAAAAGAAGCACAGCGTATGCTTGGGAGAACTCCCGGAAATATAATAGCTGTAAAACCTTTAAAAGAAGGTGTAATTTCTGACTATAGTATGACAGAGAGAATGCTTAAATATTTTCTTCAGAGAGTTTCAAAAAAGGGTTTACTTGCAAGTCTTTTTAAACCTCGTGTTATAATGTGTGTTCCAAGCGGAGTTACTGAGGTTGAAGAAAGAGCTGTTATTGATGCGGGAATGCAGGCAGGTGCAAGAAAAGTTAGTCTTATAGAAGAGCCTTTGGCTGCAGCTATTGGTGTTGGAATTGATATAACACAGGCCTGCGGAAGTATGGTTGTTGATATAGGCGGCGGAACAACAGATATTGCTGTTATTTCTCTTGGAGGAATAGTTAAAAGCCGTTCTCTTAAAATAGCAGGGGATAATTTTGATGAGGCTATAATTAGATATATACGCAAAAAGTATAATATATTAATAGGTGAAAGAACTGCTGAAGAATTAAAAATAAAGATTGGCTGTGTAAGAAAGAGAGATAAACTTCTTGCTATGGATATAAGGGGCAGAAGTCTTGTTTCAGGGCTTCCTAAAACAATTCAGATTTCAGCAGATGAAATATATGAGGCGGTATCAGAAACTGCAAATACGATAGTTGAAGAAATAAAGAATGTTTTAGAGGAAACTCCTCCTGAATTGGTTGGAGATATAAGTAACAGCGGCATAATATTAACAGGCGGCGGTTCTTTGATATACGGAATTGAAAAACTTATCCAGTTTGAAACAGGAATAAAGACTACCATTGCTGATGACCCTGAGTCCTGTGTTGCATATGGAACAGGAAAGGCTCTTGAAGATTTAAGTATATTGGATAATTATAATGCAACCGAAAACAGAGAAAATTAAGTCTTAAAAAATAGGAACGGTTATGAACCGTTCCCTACAAATTAATTACTGTAGGGAACAGTCCGTGACTGTTCCGGATAATATAACAAAGGAGAAAAAGATATGGAACTTAATGCATCAGATATTATGAAAATAATTCCACACAGATATCCTTTTATGCTTGTGGATAAAATAATTGAGTTTGAAGAGGGAAAAAGAGCGGTAGGTATAAAGAATGTAACAATTAATGAACCTTTCTTTCAGGGGCATTTTCCGGGACGTCCGATAATGCCGGGAGTTTTAATATGTGAGGCATTAGCTCAGGTAGGAGCGGTTGTTATTTTATCTAATCCTGAAAATAAAGGAAAGCTTGCTGTATTTACAGGGATAAATAATTTTAAGTTTAAACATCAGGTAATTCCCGGTGAAACATTAAGACTTGAAGTTGAGATGACAAAAATGCGCGGACCCATGGGAAAAGCAGATGTTTGTGCTTATGTTGAAGATAAAGTAGCTGCAAAAGGTGAGATTTCTTTTGCATTAGTTGAAAACTAAAAAGGATAAAAAAATAGGGACGATGTGAAAATCGTCCCGAAATACTTTCATTTTTATCTGTTTAAATAATTATAAATCATAATTGCTGCATCGGCACGGGTTAGGTTTTGATTTGGATTAAAATAATTATTTTCATCACCTTTGATTATACCTAAGCCTTTTGCAATTGCAGTATAACCTATTTTGTCTTCTGAAATTTCATTTTCATCTTCAAATCCTGTTTTATAAATTCCTTTTATTTCAGCAGATTTTTCATAACCAAGTGCCTTTATCATATAATAAACGCTGTCTGATCTGGTTGTCAGATCATTTAATTTATCTTCTTCTATCTTAATATTCATCATAGACATATTAATCAAAAGAAATTCTCTTTCAATAGGATATGGAATAATTCCTTGATTGAATATAGAAATGAAGTTTATATATTCTTCGTTTGTTATATAATCATCAGGTCTGAATTTTCTGTCTTCTCCTATTGTTAATATATCATAGTCAATAAGTTTCTTTATAATATCATTTGCATAATGATTTTCTGTATCATCAGGATATATTTTAATATCATTTTCTTTATATCCTGAGTTTTCACCATAAACCTCGCCTGTTTTTGCTAAAATATAGTTTGGATATGATTCATATTTATACATAGGCTCGGTTTTATAATAATAACCATCCTGAGCTAATTCATAAGAGAGTTTTAAGGTTGAATTATTAACAAAAACGTTTTGTGCTTCTGTATTTGAAATTATATTATTTATATCCTCAAATACTATATTATTATTCCATCTTTTTCTGAAACTTTTTATTTTACCGTCATTTCTGTTTACACTTACTGTAATTGTATTTGAATAATAAGGAATATCATCTTT
>JAZUMJ010000012.1:0-17305 GCA_045603605.1 Ructibacterium sp.
ATTAGAAAAATATAGGAGTATGCAGGCGCCTGCTAAGGCATCCATATGGTTTTTATTTTCATCATTTCTTCAAAAAGGAATAGCAATGCTGACAACTCCTTTTTTTACAAGGATAATGTCTGCTGAGGCATATGGAAAATACAGCATATATCTTTCTTGGTATAATATTTTTGTTATAATCGCATCACTTAATTTGGCATCAGGGGTTTACACTAGAGGTCTTGTTAAATACAGTGATGATAATGATAGATTTTCATCATCAATGTTGGGATTATCAACAACATGTATAATGGGATGCTTTTTTATTTATATTTTTATTTCAAGAAGTGTAAATAAATTTTTAGATTTATCGTTATTTTTAGGGATTTTAATTTTTGTGGAGATATGGACACAAACGGCTTTTCACTTTTGGGCAAGCAGGGAACGTGTGGCATATCGATACAAAAAGTTAGTCCTTATTACGTTGATTTATGTATTGGCAAAATCATTATTGGGTGCATATATGGTGTGGCTCGCTCCAGTGGATAAACAAGTTGAAGCAAGGGCTTTAGCGTCAGCAATTGTAGCTTTAGTATTATTTTTGGGATTATATTATGTGGTAAGAAAAAAAGGGAAACAATTTTACAACAAAAAATATTGGATTTACGGGTTAAAATTTAACATTCCATTAATACCGCACTATCTATCTCAACTTATGTTGAATCAATCTGATAAAATAATTATAAATAAATTGTGTGGTGCAGAGTATGCTGGGTTTTATAGTGTAGCGTATTCATTGGCTATGGTAATGACAATGTTGAATTCCGCCATAACATCTACATTAAATCCTTGGATTTATCAGTCTATTAAAGAAAAAAAATATGAAAAAATTGGTAAGATTTCATATGTAATTTTATTATTAATTGCATTGGTTAATTTTATGATAGTTGCTTTTGCACCAGAGATATTAAAAATAATGGCACCATCTTCTTATGGAGTGGCATTGTATGTAATTCCACCGTTGGCGGTAAGTATATATTTTATGTTCCTGTATACATTATTTGCTACATTTGAGTTTTACTTTGAAAAAACGAATTATGTTATGTGGATATCTGTTTCAATGGGGACATTGAATGTTATATTGAATTATATACTTATAAAAGAATTTGATTTTACAGTTGCTGGATATCCAACACTATTCTGTTATATTTTATTTTCGATTTTACATTATATATGTATGAGAAAAGTTAATAAGAAATTTATGGATAATTACAGAGTTTATAATCCGAAAATTATTATATTAATAGGGATGGCACTCATTATAATGTCTGCAGTTATGATGCTTACATATTCATATCCCCTAATAAGATATAGTATGCTTATTATTGTGGTGATAATTACAGTTATGTTTAGAAAGAAAATTTTATCATGTATTTTAGAAATAATAAAAAAGAAGTGAAATATGAATTGGAAAAAGAGGAATAGATTGATATGAATGATGTTAAAGCGGGAGTTCTCGCCTTAATCAAAAGCGGATTAACAGGTGAGACCGTTACATTACCATCAGATTTTGATTGGGAAGAAGCCGTTAGGGTTGCAGTTCGACACAGAGTCGCTGTTATGCTTTATTATGGAATTTATAACAGTGGTGCGGATGCTCCGGCTGAGATTGCAGATATGCTTAAAGTATATACTTTTAAGCGTATTCAGCAGGAGATGCGTCAGGAATATGAAACAAATAAATTGTTTGCCCAGCTTGACAAAAATGAAATTCAATATTTGCCTCTTAAGGGAGCAATTTTAAAGTATCTTTATCCCAAACCTGAAATGAGATATATGGGCGATGTGGATTTGCTTATAAAACCTGAGCAATACAATAAGATTGCAGAGATTGTTAAAAATCTTGGCTTTGAGTTTGTACTTGAGAGCAATCACGAACTTGTTTGGGATAAAAAAGGTGCACTGCATCTGGAATTGCATAAACTGTTAATCCCATCATATAACGAGGATTATTTTAAATATTATAAAGACGGATGGAGACTTGCTCATCAAGAAAACGGAAGTTGGGTTATGTCTGATGAGGATTTCCTGATATATAACTTTACCCATCTTGCAAAGCATTATCGGGACAGCGGAATTGGTATTAAGCATTTTACAGATATATGGGTTTATAGAAATTCAAAGCCAAATCTTGATGAGGGTTATATTCGTGCCGAGCTATCAAAGTTAAAACTTTTGGATTTCTATGAGAATGTAATAAGATTACTTAATGCTTGGTTTGATGGCGGAGATTTTGATGATATTTCCGAGTTTATGACGGAATGGATTTTTGACTCCGGAGTTTACGGAAACAAACGCAACAAAGACCTATCCCAAAATTTGAGGTTTGAAAAGAGAAATGAAAGTGGAAGATTTATCCAACTAAGGTTATATCTTAACCAAATTTTTATGCCTTATGATAAGATGATAACCATATTTCCAATACTGGAGAAAATGCCGTTTTTGTTACCGGTTTTTTGGATTATAAGAATTGGAAGAGCTGTGTTGTTCAGACGTGAAAATATAAAGGCTGTCAATGAAGGGCTGAGGATTTCAACAAAAGAAAATATTGATGATTATCAAACTGCTCTTAACTATGTGGGACTTGATTTTAACTTTGATCAAAACTGATAAAATTAATAAGAAAAATGAACCGACTTTTTACGGGAAAAAATTTCAATTTTCCTTGACAAAAAGTCGGTTTATTATTACAATGTAGGATAGGGTATGTTTTACCTTAAATTGTTAGAATAAGTTGAATTATGAAATATACAGAATGGAGCGTTACGAATGAGCATTAGACGACTGTTTGTTGAGAAAAAGCAAGGTTTCGATATTGAGGCAAAGGCTATGTATCGTGATCTTAAAGAAAATTTAGGGTTAAAGGGACTAAAGAGTGTTCGTATTATTAATAGATACGATGTTGAAGGACTTTCTGAAACAGAACTTGAACTTACAAAGCCAACCGTTTTTGCAGAACCCCAGGTTGATAATCTTACAATGGAGAATATTGGAATACCGGAGGGTAAGTATTTTGCGATGGAATACCTTCCCGGTCAGTTTGACCAACGTGCCGACAGTGCAGCACAATGCGTTCAAATTATGACAGGCGGTGACAAGCCCCGTGTTCGTACAGCCAAGGTTGTTGTTTTGATTGGCGATGTTACGGATGAAGAATTACACGCTGCGGAAAATTACTGCGTAAATCCGGTTGAATCAAGACTTGCATCATTTGATAAGCCTGACACTCTTCTCGACAAACTTGATGTACCGGAAGATGTTAAGGTTCTTGATGGTTTTATTGACCTTGATGAAAACGGACTTAAAGATTTTATTTCGGAAATGGGTCTTGCTATGGACTTAGATGATATTAAATTCTGTCAGGGATATTTTAAGGAAACAGAAAAGAGAAATCCAACTATCACTGAAATTCGTATGATTGATACATATTGGTCAGACCATTGCCGTCATACAACATTCTCAACAATTCTTGATAATGTTGATATTCAGGACAAGCTCATTGCAGATGTATATTCAGAATATATTAAATCCAGAGAGTTTGTATATGGTGACAGACATAAGAATATTTGTCTTATGGATGTTGCTACAATTGCGGTTAAGGAACTAAAAAAGCGTGGAATTTTAACTGCTCTTGACGAATCAGAAGAAATTAACGCATGTAGTATAGAAGTTAAGGTTGAGATGGAGGACGGTACCGAGGAAGATTGGTTGGTAATGTTTAAAAATGAAACTCACAATCATCCTACAGAGATTGAGCCATTTGGCGGAGCAGCAACCTGTCTTGGCGGTGCAATCCGTGACCCGTTGTCAGGACGTTCATATGTATATCAGGCAATGAGAGTTACAGGTTCAGGTGACCCCAGAACAACCCTTAAAGATACATTAAAGAGTAAATTGCCTCAGCGTAAGATAACTGTTGGTGCGGCTCAAGGCTACAGCTCCTATGGTAACCAGATAGGTCTTGCAACCGGTCAGGTTTCTGAGATCTATGACCCAGGTTATGTTGCAAAGAGAATGGAAATAGGTGCTGTTATTGCGGCGGCTCCAAAAGAAAATGTTATTCGTGAAGTGCCTGAAGCCGGCGATGTGGTTATTCTCCTTGGTGGGATGACAGGACGTGACGGTTGCGGTGGTGCAACAGGTTCATCAAAGGCACATGATGACAGTTCTCTTGAAAGCTGTGGAGCAGAGGTTCAAAAGGGTAATGCACCTGTTGAACGTAAGTTACAAAGATTATTCCGTAAAAAAGAGGTTACAAACCTTATCCGTCGTTGTAATGACTTTGGAGCAGGCGGTGTATCTGTTGCAATCGGTGAGTTGGCGGATGGACTTAAGATTAACCTTGATATGGTTCCCAAGAAATACGAGGGACTTGACGGAACAGAACTGGCAATCTCTGAATCTCAGGAGAGAATGGCTGTTGTTGTTCGTGCTAAGGATGCGGAAAAGTTTATTGAAGAAGCTGATAAAGAAAATCTGGAAGCTGTTATTGTTGCGGATGTTACAGATACAAACAGACTTGTTATGGATTGGAGAGGAAAGACAATCTGTGATATCAGCCGTGATTTCTTGAACACAAATGGTGCAGAAAAACATACAACTGCCGTTATCCCTGAGGGAAATTACAGCAAGGAATTGTTTGAGGCACCACACAGCGGTGATACATGGAAAGATAAACTTCTCAGCCTTATGGGTGATTTAAATGTTGCATCTCAAAAAGGTTTGGTAGAGAGATTTGACAGTACAATTGGTGCAGGCTCTGTATTTATGCCATATGGTGGTATTCATCAGTTGACACCACAGCAGAATATGGTTGCAAAAATTCCTACAATTCATAAGGAAACAAATACAGCAACAGTTATGGCATATGGATATAATCCTGTAATTTCAAAAGCAAATCCGTTCCTTGGAGCGGCGTATGCAGTTATTGACTCTGTAACAAGAGCGGTTTGTGCCGGTGCTGATTATAAGGATATATATCTTACATTCCAGGAATACTTTGAAAGAATGGGAACAGAACCTACCAGATGGGGTAAACCACTTGCGGCACTCCTTGGAGGATATTATGTTCAAAAAGGTCTTGAAATTGCTGCAATCGGCGGTAAGGATAGTATGTCCGGTTCATTTAATGATATAGATGTTCCACCGACACTTACATCATTTGCGGTTGCTCCAATCAGTGCTAAAACTGCAATGTCATCTGAGTTTAAGGGTGCAAATAACCTTGTATTCTGGTTAAAACCAAAATATGACGAAAATAATATGCCAACCTTTGAAAGCTTAAAAGCACTTTACGGTATGGTATGTAATATGATAAACGATACAAGTATCGGTCTTATCAAATCTGCCTGGGCGGTTGGCTTTGGTGGTGTTATGGAAGCTGTTGCAAAGATGGGACTTGGTAATAAGATTGGTTTTGAATTTACAGACTGTTGCGATAAACGTGAATTATTTAACGCTTGTTACGGAAGTATAATTGTTGAGGTTCAGGGAATAGGTGCAACCGGATTTATGGGTGATTTGGTTGACGCTGTTAAGCTTGGTCATACAATGGCTGAACCTGTAATTAAGATTGAGGGTGAAGAAATTCAGCTTGATGATGTAATTAAAGCATGGACAGCACCCCTTGAGGATGTATTTGCGACAAATGCGAAATATGAAGATGTAGGAATGAAGAAGTTTGCATATGGTGAAAGAGTTAACATTAAACCTTCAGAAACCTTTGCAAAGCCAAAAGTATTTATACCTGCATTCCCCGGAACAAACTGTGAATATGATTCAGCCCGTGCCTTTGAAAGAGCAGGTGGTGTAGCAGATATTCAGGTGTTTAAGAACTTAAAGACCGAGCATATCGAAGATTCGATTGAAAGATTTGTGAAGTCTATCAACGATTCACAGATTATAATGTTACCCGGTGGTTTCAGCGGCGGTGACGAGCCTGATGGTTCAGGTAAGTTTATCAAGGCGGCATTTGAGAATGAAAGAGTTAAAGAAGCTGTTATGGAACTTCTCTATAAGAGAGATGGTTTGATGCTTGGTATTTGTAATGGTTTCCAGGCACTTATCAAGCTTGGTCTTGTTCCTTATGGTGAAATAAGAAAGGTTGACGATACCTGTCCAACCCTTACATTCAATACAATAGGCAGACACGTTTCCCAGATTGTTTCAACCAGAATTTCTTCTGTTAAGTCACCATGGTTTAGCGGTGTTGAACTGGGTGATATTCACCAGATTGCAGTATCTCATGGTGAGGGAAGATTTGTTGCAAGCCCTGAGGTTATTGCAGAGATGGAGAAGAATGGACAGATTGCAACACAATATGTTGATTTATCAGGTGAGCCTACTTATGAAATGCCTTATAACCCCAACGGTTCATATTATGCAATCGAGGGCATAACAAGTAAGGACGGCCGTATCTTAGGTAAGATGGGACATTCAGAGCGTTTCAAGACAGACGTATTTAAAAATATTCCCGGAAACAAAGACCAGAAGATATTTGAATCAGGAATTAAATACTTCAAATAATATAGGAGCAATTTAATGTATAAATCAGCGGCAGAATATATAAAGTCAAAAGTGAATTTACAGCCCAAGGTCGGTATCATTTTCGGTACCGGTCTTGGTTCTGTTGCCGAATTGATAGAAAATCCTGTTTATATCCCTTACACGGAAGTTCCAAACTTTCCCGTATCAACAGTGGAGGGGCATATAGGCAGGTTTATATTTGGAAAAATTAAGAATTGTGATGTCATTGCTATGCAAGGCAGAGTTCATTTTTATGAAGGATATTCAATGGAACAGCTTGCTATACCAATCAGGACAATGTATGCATTGGGCGTGGAAGAAGTGATTATTACCAATGCATCAGGTGCTATTAATGGAGATTATTCACCGGGGGATATTGTTATTATAAAAGACCATATAAAGTTTATAACAGACAGTCCTCTTCGTGGTAAAAATCCGGATGAATTAGGTGAGAGATTTTTTGATATGACAACAGCATACTCGCCAAGGCTAATTGAGATGGCAAGAACTTCAGCAGATGAGTTGGGAATTAAACTTAATGAAGGTGTATATGCCTATATGGGCGGACCTCAGTTTGAAACTCCGGCAGAGATAAAGATGCTTAGGATTTTAGGAGCTGATTTAGTTGGAATGTCAACAGTTCCCGAGGTAATAACAGCAGTTCATTGCGGGATAGAAGTTTTGGGACTTTCCTGTGTTACCAATATGGCGGCAGGAATGGAAAACGGCGGTCTTAACAGGGAAGTTATTGATAAGGCAGAAAGAGATTTAGAAAAAAATCTTGGAATGTTGATTGAAAAGGTGGTTGAAAAGATATGAGAAGAATTGCAAGCTTTAGTGTTGACCACAGAAAAATAAAAGAGGGGGTTTATATTTCCAGAATTGACGGAGATATAACAACCTATGATTTAAGAATGAGAATACCCAATAGTGGTGATTTGATTTCAAATTCAGCGATGCATTCTCTTGAACATATGTTTGCAACAGTTGTACGCAACTCAGAGCAAGGGGAGGATGTTATCTATTTTGGACCTATGGGCTGTCAAACAGGATTCTATCTGCTTTTGAGAAGCCTTGACCATAAAGGTGCAATGGAACTTATAAAAAAAGTTCTGTTGGATATTTGTGAATATGAGGGTGAAATGCCCGGAAACAGTGAAATTGAATGTGGAAATTACATTAATCTCAGCCTTGATAATGCAAAAACAGAGGCAAGGAGATATTATGATAAGATAAAAGATAAGACAGAAAGTGATATGGTATACGAAAAATGAGTATTCTGATAAAAAATGTTACAGCAGTGACGATAGACGATGAATGTCCTGTTATAGAAAATGCCTTTATTGGTATTAATAAAAACAGAATTTCATATATAGGAACAGAGAAACCTGAAGAAAAGTATGAAAGGGAAATAGATGGCAAGGGCTTGGTTGCAATGCCCGGACTTGTCAATGCCCATACCCATACTGCAATGACAGTTTTGAGAAGTTATGCTGACGATATGAACTTGCAGGATTGGCTGTTTGAAAAGATTTTCCCATTTGAAGATACTCTTACGCCTGAACTTGTATATGATGCAAGTATTAAAGGAATTAAGGAAATGCTTTCAACAGGAACCACTTGTTTTAATGATATGTATTTCTTTCAGGAAGAAACGGCTAAGGCTGCAGGAGAACTTGGAATGAGAGGTATTCTAAATGAGGGAATAACTGACCCTGTTGTAGACTTTAAGCTTGAAAAAACAGAAAAATTACTGGAACTTGTAAAGAACGGCAGTGGAAGATTAAAGGTTGGAATTTCACCTCACGCTGTTTATACCTGTTCACCTGATACATTGAAAAAGTGTAGCGATTACGCAAAGAAACATAATCTTAGAATACACACCCATCTGTCAGAAACAATAACAGAGAATGATGATTGTGAAAGAGATTATAAGGCAAGCCCTACAGAACATATGCAAAAATATGGACTGTTTGATATGCCATTAACTGCGGCTCACGGAGTATGGCTTTCAGATGAAGATATGGAGATACTAAGGGAAAATGAGGCTACGGTGGTTCATAATCCTGTAAGTAATTTAAAGCTTGCATCGGGTGTTGCAGAAATTCCAAAGCTGATTGAAAAGGGTGTTAATGTTGCTCTTGGAACAGATGGAGCATCAAGTAATAATAACCTTGATATGTTTGAAGAAATAAAGCTTTGTTCAATTCTGCATAAAGGTGTTTTAAGAAATCCAACAGTTTTACCTGCAAGTGAGGTTTTGAAGATTGCCACGGTGAATGGTGCAAAAGCTTTGGGATATGACGATTTGGGACAGCTTAAAGAGGGCTATCTTGCAGATATAATTTTACTTGATTTTGATAAACCGATGTTTGAACCTAATCATAATACAATTTCTAATTTAGTCTATGCTTGCAAAGGCAGTGATGTTTTATTGACTATTGTAGATGGTCAGGTTGTATACGAAAAGAAAAAAGACCAACAAAAGTTTAATATATGATTTATAATTGAGGCGGCGTTGTTTATGACCCGTAAAAAATATATAAAAGGAGAAGAATTGTTATGGCAAAAGTTGCAATTGTAATGGGAAGTAATTCCGATTTGCCCGTTGTTAAAGGGGCAATAGATATGTTAAAGAAATTTGATGTTGATTTTGAGGCAAGGGTTATTTCTGCTCACAGGACACCTTATGAAGCAGAGGAGTTTGCAAAAACTGCCGAAGAAAGAGGAGTTAATGTGATAATTGCCGCAGCAGGAAAGGCGGCACATCTTGGCGGAGTGATTGCGGCATATACAACATTGCCGGTTATTGCACTGCCAATACAGACATCATTAATGGGCGGCTTGGATTCACTTCTTTCAATGGTGCAGATGCCAAGTGGTATTCCGGTTGCAACAGTTGCTGTTAATGGTGCTGATAATGCGGGTATCCTTGCGGTGCAAATGTTAGCTTTGGCTGATGAAGATTTAGCCAAAAAGCTTGCCGACTTTAAGAAGAGTATGGCAGCGGCTGTAATGGAAAAAGATGCGAAACTTCAGGAAGAATTAAAGAATTTATAGGAGGATATACAAATGAGTCAGGCATATAAGAATGCAGGTGTAGATGTTGAGGCAGGTTACGAATCTGTCAGATTAATTAAAGACGATGTAAAAAAGACAGCAATTGAAGGTGTTTTAGGCGGTATTGGTGGTTTTGGCGGACTTTTTGAGATGCCTAAAAACTATGAAAACCCTGTGCTTGTATCAGGTACAGATGGTGTAGGAACAAAGATAAAGGTAGCATTTTTAATGGATAAGCACGATACAATCGGTCAGGACTGTGTTGCAATGTGTGTTAACGACATTGTTTGTTCTGGTGCAAAACCACTGTTCTTCCTTGATTATATTGCAATAGGAAAGAATATCCCTGAAAAGGTTGCTCAAATTGTTAAAGGCGTAGCTGATGGCTGTGTGCTTGCAGGTTGTGCATTGGTTGGAGGTGAAACAGCAGAACATCCGGGAATGATGGAAGAGGAAGAATACGATTTGGCAGGCTTTAGTGTTGGCGTGGTTGATAAAAATAAAATCACAGACGGCGATAGAGCAAAAAAAGGCGATGTCTTAATCGGTATTGCTTCAAGCGGTATTCACTCAAACGGATATTCACTTGTTCGTAAGGTTTTTGGACTTAATGATGCAAATGCGAAAGAAACTCTTAATACATATTCAGAAAAGCTTGGCAAGACAATAGGTGAAGAACTTTTAACACCTACAAGAATATATGTAAAGCCACTTCTTAAATTAATTGAAGAGGTTGGAATAAATACCGTTTCACATATTACAGGCGGTGGATTTATTGAAAATGTTCCCCGTATGTTGCCTGATGGATTAAAGGCTGTTATAAAGAAGGATTCATGGAATGTTCTTCCTGTATTTGAACTTATGCAGGAAAAGGCGGGCATATCTGAGAGAGATATGTATAACACCTTTAATATGGGTTTGGGTATGATTGTCGCTGTTGATGCAGATAAGGCTGAAAAAGCTGTTGAATGCTTAAAAGAAGCAGGCGAAACCGCTTATATTATAGGACAGCTTGAAGAAGGCGAAAAGTCTGTAGAAATCGTTAGCGAAAACGGAGATGTAATAAAATAACCGGAGGGGAAAGCTGTGAAAAACATAGGTGTTCTTGTATCAGGTGGCGGAACAAATCTTCAGGCATTAATAGATGCTCAAAAAAGCGGAATTATAAGAAACGGTAAGATTGTTACTGTTGTTTCAAACAAGCCTGATGTATATGCTCTTGAACGGGCGAAAAATGCCGGAATAGATGCAAAAGTTATTACAAGAAAAGAATGTGGTTCAAAGGATGAATTTGATAAGGCTCTTTGTGATTATATGAAAGAGAAGAGTGTTGATATCGTTGTCCTTGCAGGTTTTCTTGCAATCCTTGGCGAAAACTTTTTGTCGGAGTATAAGGATAAGATTATCAATGTTCACCCATCATTGATACCATCATTTTGCGGAGATGGATTCTACGGATTAAAGGTTCATCAGGCAGCCCTTGATTACGGCGTAAAGGTTACAGGTGCAACTGTTCATTTCGTAAACGAAATAACCGATGGCGGAAAGATAATACTCCAAAAGGCTGTTGAAATTCAAGAAGGTGACACAGCAGAGGTTTTGCAGAAACGTGTAATGGAAGAAGCTGAATGGAAGATACTGCCCCGAGCAGTAGAAATGGTATGCAACGGTCAGTGCTAAAAAATTCGGCAATCTTTGCCTGATGCATCAGCTTGACAAGACAGTTATGTACACAAAGTACACGCCTGCCTTGCCAACCCTCACATCAAACAAATCTCACCAAATTTTTAGTGCACTGTTCTAAGTAATTCGGCAATCTTTGCTCGATGCATCGGTTTGAAAAATTATAAAGGAGAAGAGAAAAATGAAAACATTAAACATTAGTGAAGAACTAAAAAATAACAGCTATCCGGGACGTGGTATAATTATTGGTAAGTCACAGGATGGCAAGAATGCAGTTATTGCTTATTTCATTATGGGCAGAAGTGTTAACAGCCGTAACAGAGTTTTTGTTGAAGACGGTGACGGAATAAGAACTCAGGCCTTTGACCCATCAAAACTTGAAGACCCACATCTTATTATATATGCACCTGTTCGTGTTCTTGGAAATAAGACTATCGTTACAAATGGTGACCAGACAGACACAATCTATGAACTTATGGATAAGCAAATGACTTTTGAACAGTCACTTCGTACCCGTGAGTATGAAGACGATGCTCCAAACTATACACCAAGAATTTCAGGTATAGTTCGCCGTGAAGGAAATGACTTTAATTATGCTATGTCAATTCTAAAGAGTGCTAACGGCGACCCTGCATCATGCAGACGTTATACATTCAGTTATAATAATCCGATTGCCGGTCAGGGACATTTTATCCATACATATATGGAGGATGGAAATCCTCTTCCAAGCTTTGAGGGCGAGCCTAAGCAGATTGAGATGATGGATGATATTGATGAATTTACAACAATGCTTTGGGAAAACCTAAATGAAGATAATAAGGTATCCCTTTTTGTTCGCTATATTGATTTAGAAAACGGAAAAACTGATTCCAGAATCTTGAATAAAAATAAGTAATGAAAATAAAGATTGGATTTTTTATAATTATATTTGTCTTTATAATATTGTTCACGCCATTTCAAAGAAGTTCAAATGTTGCGGAAGGAACAGAGGGATATTCTTCATTAATTGCAGATGTTCAAATATATGACAGAATGAGTATAACTGGAATAAAATGTGAAGGAATAATTATAAGAATTTTAGGATTTGAAGTTTATAATAGTATTAAAAATAAATAAGGAGGAAACACAAATGAAAGAAATGGAACTTAAATACGGTTGTAATCCCAACCAGAAACCATCAAAGGTATTTGTGGAAAACGGCGAAATTCCCTTTGAGGTTCTTTGCGGAAAACCGGGATATATCAATCTGCTTGATGCACTTAACGGCTGGCAGTTGGTGTCAGAATTAAAGGCAGCAACAGGCTTACCGGCTGCAACATCATTTAAGCACGTATCTCCTGCAGGTGCGGCTGTTGGATTGCCATTATCAGATACTCTTAAAAAGATTTACTTTGTTGATGAAACAATTGAATTAACTCCCCTTGCCAATGCATATGCAAGAGCAAGAGGTGCAGACAGAATGTCATCATTTGGTGATTTTATTGCACTTTCCGATGAATGTGATAAGGCAACAGCACAGCTTATAGCAAAAGAGGTATCCGACGGCGTTATTGCTCCGGGATACACTGATGAAGCTTTGGAAATCTTAAAGGGCAAGAGAAAGGGCAGTTATAATGTTATTAAGATTGACCCTGATTTTGTTCCTGAACCAATTGAACACAAGCAGGTGTTTGGTATCACCTTTGAACAGGGCAGAAATAATTTAAAGATTGATGAAGATTTACTTAAAGAGGTTGTAACGGAAAATAAAGAACTTACAGCAGAACAGAAGAGAGATTTAATAATTTCTCTTATCACATTGAAATACACCCAGTCAAACAGTGTATGTTATGTTAAAGACGGTCAGGCAATCGGTATTGGTGCAGGACAACAATCACGTATCCACTGTACACGACTTGCGGGTAATAAGGCAGATATCTGGTGGTTAAGACAGGCTCCGCAGGTTTTAAATCTTCAGTTCGTTGATGGAATTAAGAGAGCAGACCGTGATAATGCAATTGACGTATATATATCTGATGAATATATGGATGTTTTGGCTGATGGTGTTTGGGAAAACACATTTAAGGTTAAACCTCCTGTATTCACCAAGGAAGAACAGAAAGAATGGCTTGCAAAGAACACAGATGTTGCACTGGGTTCAGATGCATTCTTCCCATTTGGCGATAATATTGAGCGTGCTCATAAATCAGGTGTAACAGTTATTGCACAGCCGGGCGGAAGTATCCGTGACGACAATGTTATAGAAACCTGTAATAAATACGGAATGGCAATGTCATTTACAGGAATTAGACTTTTCCATCATTAATAAAGGAGAAAAAATGGTATATATATTTGATTTTGACGGAACTTTGGTAGATTCGATGAGTGTATGGGCAGGTGCACATATTAAGCTTATGAAAAAACATAATATTGACTACCCGGAAAATCTTATAGAAATTATAACACCTATGGGTGGTGAGGCTGCCGCAAAGTATTGCATAAGCCTTGGACTTGATATGACGGTTGAAGAGATGCATGAGTATTACCATAATGCAGTTGGTTCGGAATATGAAAACACTATTCCGGCAAAGAAAAACGTTATTGAAACCCTAAAAAAGCTTAAAGAACAGGGACATAACCTTAATGTACTCACTGCATCACCGCATCCCCATCTTGACCCTTGTCTTAAACGTTTGGGCGTTATAGATTTGTTTGATAATCTTTGGACAGTTGAGGATATAGGCCCTAAAAATGAGGTTGAAACATACCGCATCGTGGCTGAAAAATTAGGTAAGGAATTGTCCGATTGTTATTTTGCAGATGATAACTTTGTTGCAGTTTCTACAGCAAAAAAAGCCGGAATGAAGACTATTGGTGTTTATGATGAATCATCGGCAGAATTTGTGGATCAAATAAAAGAAGTTGTAGATAAATATGTTTATGACTTTAGCGAACTATTAGATTAATATATTTTTAAAGGGAACGGCTTGAAGCGGTTCCCTTTTCATATAATTTCCACAAAAAAAGTAAAACCCCTTGTAAAATGACAAAAGCTGTTGTATAATATAAAATGAGTAAGGTTTTGGAAATCTTACTTTGAAAATTGACCTTATAATAATGAAGGAGATAGATGTATGAATATTTATAAACTTTCTGAAATGACCGAAGAAAAGAAAAACTTTATAATGAAAAGAGCTGAAATTGATATTTCAGATCATATGAAGCTTGCAACTGAGGTTTCTGAGGACGTAAGAAAACGCGGCGATGAAGCTGTTTTAGAATATACAGCTAAGTTTGACCGGGTAAATCTGACACAGGACAAGCTCAAAGTTACCGCAGAGGAAATAGAGATTGCATATAACCGTCTTGATGATGAAACAAAAGAGGCGATTGCATATGCTGCAAAAAATATTCATAACTTCCACGAAAAACAGTTGCCGGAGGAAATGTGGTTCACAGAGGTGGATAAGGGATTAATGGTTGGTGAAAAAACAACTCCAATCGTTGATGTATGTTTGTATGTTCCCGGCGGAAAGGGAAGCTTCCCGTCTGTTTTGCTTATGCTTGGTGTCCCTGCACTTGTTGCCGGCGTTGAAAAGGTTGTTGTTGTTACACCTCCTAATGCTAAAGGTGAGGTTGATGATGCAATCTTGGCAGCAGCAAAAATTATTGGTATAACAGAAATTTATAAGGTTGGTGGAATTCAGGCTGTTGCAGCGGTTGCTTTTGGAACAGAAACAATTCCTAAGTGCCATAAGATTATAGGCCCCGGAAACTCATATGCCACAGCGGCAAAGAGGGTTCTTGCAAATTATATTGATGCAGGTCTTCCGGCAGGTCCAAGTGAATGTATTATCTTGGCAGACGAAAAGGCAGACCCTGAAAAGGTTGCCCTTGACTGGATGATTGAAGCAGAACACGGTCCTGACTCAGCTGCACTTTTGGTTACACATAGTCCTGAACTTGTTGAAAAGGCTGCAAAGATTGTTGAGCGTCAGCTTGAAAAGATTTCTGAAAGACGCCGTGAATTTGTTACCACAAACTTTAATACATACGGCGGTGCAGTAATAACTGACAGCTTGGATGAAAGTATTGCATTTGTCAACGATTACGCTCCCGAGCATATGGAGGTAATGACAGAAAAGCCTTTTGAAACATTACCCAAAATCAAGAATGCAGGAGAAATTTTGCTTGGTGATTATACACCTGTTACCCTTTGTAACTTTGTATTAGGACCAAATGCAATTCTTCCTACAGGTCAGTTTGCAAAAACTTATTCAAGTGTTTCTGTTTTTGACTTTTTAAAGCGTTCATCCGTTGGTTATGCAAGCAAAGACGGATTTGAAAATGTTAGAGAATATGCATACAGAATTGCTACTGTTGAGGGATTTGATACCCACGGCTTAGCAGTTAAAGAAAGAAAATAAAAGGTGATTTAATTATGAGCAATAAAATTAAGGTTGTCAGAAAGACAACAGAATCATCAATTTGTGTTACTATTGAAAAAGGAGCACTCGCTCCTGATTACAGAAAAAAGATACGCACACCATTGCCATTTCTCAATCATATGATTGAACATATTGCATGGAGAGCAGCCCTTAATATTGATATCGAAATGAGCCTTGATGAATTTGAACTTTGTCATCTTGTAACAGAGGATGTATCAATGACCCTTGGTAAAGCAGTAGGTGAATTTGTGCGTCTTAATGCCCCAAGCGGATATGGCTTTGGTACGGGGATTATTGATGAAGCAAAAGCTGAGGCAGTTATATCATTTGAGGATAGAGCATTACTTGATTTTACATCAAAGGTTGACTATTGCGAAATGGTTGAAGGTATGCCGTCTGAAGAGCTTATAACATTCCTTGATGGATTTGCTCAGGGAGCAAGATGCACATTGCATATTGATATAGAAAAAGGAGAAAATGGGCATCATATATGGGAAGCAGTTTATCGTGCATTCGGCATCGCTTTAGGACAGGCTTTATCTGTTGATGAAAGTAGAAAAGGCTTGACATCAGGAGTTGCAGGAAAGGTGACTTATGAAATCACAGCGGAATAAAACAGATAAAATTATATTTGATTTAGACGGAGTTATTACCTCGGAGTATATGTATTGGCAGGCGGCGGCACTTACTGTATATGAACTTCTCTACAGCTATGAATATTACGGCAAGCAGGATATAGACAGAGAGTGGTGCAGAAAGAATGTTGATTTGATATATGATACCATATTCTGCGGCGAAAAAACAATCCGCGGCGTAAAACGCCTTGGTGTTAATACCAACTGGGATTTGGCGTATGTTACATTCTGCATTTCAAGATACCTTGACCCAAGTCGGCTTGATACATTTGATTCACAGTATTTTGAGTCCGTTTGTATGTTTATTGAAAATATGGAAATACATCCACCTGAACTATATGTTGGTGTTGAAGGTCTTGTTGCAACCGTTGTTCCAAAAGAGGTTGGGTTTTTTAAGCGTGGTGCAGATGGTCTTTGGCAAGAACTTAATGATATTTTTGACAGATGGTTGTTTGGTGATGATGAGGTTTGCGGACTTACCGAAACCGAAGAACCAATCCTTCCTATTAATGAGATAAAGAAAACCCTTTTAATTTTAAAAGAAAAAGGGTATAAGCTTGGTATAGGTACGGGCAGACCCAAAAAAGAAGCTGAATATCCCTTAAAAAAATGGGGGCTATACGACCTTTTTGAAAAGGATATGATTGCTACCTATGACGAGGTGAAGAAGGCGGAGGAAAGTCAAAATAGCGGTATAACATTAGCGAAGCCTCATCCGTTTATATTTCAAAAGGCAGCATTTGGTAATGAGTTTTCCGAAACAGATATACTAAAAGGAGAAATCCCAAAGGAAAGACAGAAAGAATGTCTTGTTATAGGAGATGCACTTAGTGATTACCTTGGCGCCAAAGCAGCAGGATTTGTATTTGGTGCTGTTCTTACAGGTGTTGAAGGTGAAGGGGCAAGGCCTTTCTTTGAAGAAGTCGGAGCAGATTT
>JAZUMJ010000013.1:0-18326 GCA_045603605.1 Ructibacterium sp.
ATTTTCAGTAAAGTCTGCCGCATATGTTTCTATGAACGAAAAGGAAGTTTTAGGAAATGCAGAGGTAATAGATGAGAGTAAGCTTAGTTTGAGTATTAATGAAGGCGATTATATAACTCTGCTTGTTAAACCGGAAAATGAGATATATTCAGAAAAAACATTTTCAGAGCCTTACCTTGATGAGATTTTCCATTTTGTGGTGGAGAATGATAAAACAGTAATATGCTTTAAAAAGCACAATTGCAATAATGTGAAAGGTTTTAAGGTGTATGCAGACGGCGAGAAAATTTTAACACTGCAAAATGAGGAAACTGAAGTTCAGTTCTGCGAAATAGAAAAAACAGGAATTGAAAATGTATCTGTAAAAATTCTTTAAATTATATGATGGGCTGCAAATTTTTTGCAGCCCATCATTGTGTCGAAAAAGGCGATTTACCCCTACAACACAACAGAACCGTCCCCTTGTCTATGGCAACGCAGTAGGGGCGATTCACGAATCGCCCGAATCAAAGCCATAATTGTGTTATGCAATCATTGTAAATATATGGAATAAAATGGTAAAAATGTATTGACAAATACATATCAGTGTGTTATACTGAACTTGCGACGTAGAAAAATAAATACACACAAATAGGCTAACGTTAGGCAATAACGTCAGCTGTGATTTTCATGTCCTATTGTGTGTATATGAAAAAATTCTGCGTCGCAAACAGAGTCTTAGCTGCGTGTTGCATATGCGTCAGCTTTGGCTGACGCACTTTTTTATTGCTTACTATATTACATATTTTTACATATATACCATAAAAAGGTGTGCGAATAAAATGTTATAGAAAGGAGGTCACAACCATGGTCGATTATCAAAAGTTATATACCTTGTTGTTCAATTCCATTACTGATGCAATTGAAGTATTAAAGCAGGCACAGATTGATGCGGAGAAAATTTATATCAGCACACCAAGCGATGAGGATGAAGTAAAAGGATAAATTAGCACTAAAAAAGACCACCTCGCGGTGGTCTCTTTTTTACTATTCTTTTATTGTTCCGTCTGCGTTAAAAACGGGAAGGGGTGCCAAATATTTTATATCTTCTCTGCCGATTGCATCGCCTTCGGCAAGCACTGCCATTCTTCCAACTATATTTCCGCCAACCTCGTTTACCAGAGTTTCAAGGGCTGTAAGAGATTCGCCTGTGCTGATTACATCATCTACAATCAATACACGCTTTCCTTTCATCGCCTTACTTTCGTCCCCTCCGATACAAAGGGTCTGGCGGGCAGAGGTGCTTATGGAATTGACATAGGTGGTATGAAGATCCTGCATATAAAGTTTTGGACCTTTTCTTGCCACAATGTAATTATCCGCTCCGGCTTGTCTTGCCATTTCGTATAGCAAGGGTATTCCCTTACATTCCGCAGTTATCATAATATCATATTCAGGTGCCATCTCAAGAAGTTTTTTTGCAGAATGCTTAGTTATTTCCACATCCCCGAACATAATAAATGCGGCAATATACAAATCATCGTTTACTTTACATAGAGGGAGCTTTCGTTTAATCCCCGCTATATTAATTTCATAATCCATAACTGTCAACTCCTTTAAGAATTATTATGCAAGACCCATAACCTTAAGTGCAATATAGATAGCAAATAATGCAACTGATACCCACATAACACCGCTGATATCTTTTGCCTTGCCGGTAGCGATTTTGAGGATAACCCAAGCGATCATACCGAACATAATGCCGTTTGCAATTGAATATGTCAAAGGCATCATAACGATTGCAAGGAATGCGCCGATTGTATCAGCAACATCTGCTTCAAAATCAACCTTCTTGATTGATGAAAGCATCAAAAGACCAACATAAAGCATAGCAGGGGTTGTAGCAAATCCGGGGATTGCAAGGAAGATAGGTGCAAAGATTATTGCGATAACAAACATTACAGCTGTTGTAACAGCAGTAAGACCTGTTCTTCCGCCTGCAGCAACGCCGGCGCTTGATTCAACATAACTTGTAACTGTTGATGTACCAAGGCAAGCACCAACAACTGTACCTACAGCGTCTGCCATAAGAGCACCTGATGCTTTTGGAAGAGAACCGTCTTTATCAAGCAAATCGCCTTTTTCAGCAACACCGATAAGGGTACCTACGGTATCAAAAATATCAGTATAAAGGAATGTAAATACTATCAGTAAAAATCCTGCAAGGTTGTCCTTTATAAAACCAAAATCAAATTTGAACATTGCAGGAGCTGCAAAGTTTGCTTTTATAGCATCCATTGAAAGGTTAGGAATAACTGAAAATACACCTGCGTCAACATCAACCTGATACCAACCTATAAGTTCAGCAACAATGCCAAGAGCCCAAGTAATAATAATACCAAGCAAAATTCCGCCGGGAACTTTGAAGTGCTGTAAAACACCGATAATCAAAAGACCAACGATTGAAAGCACAACACCTGCTGATGAAAGGTCGCCCATTGCAACTGTTGTAGCAGGGTCTGCAACAACTATTTTTGCGTTAAGCAATGCAATAATTGTGATAAACAAACCGATGCCTGCAGTTATACCGAATTTAAGGTTTGCAGGGATTTTATTAACAAGTGCTTCTCTGAACTTGAAGAGTGAAAGTAACATAAATATAATACCTTCAATCAAGATTGCAGTAAGAGCAACTTCGTAAGAATATCCCATTGCACCGCAAACTGTGAATGCAAAGAATGCATTAAGACCCATACCTGAAGCCAGAGCAACAGGATAGTTTGCAAAAAATGCCATACAAAGAGTTGCAATCGCTGCGGAAATAGCTGTTGCCATAAAAATTCCGGCAGGAGTTGCACCGGGGATATTACCCAAATAGCTTGGGTTTACCGCAAGGATATAAGACATTGCCAGGAATGTGGTAATACCCGCGATAATCTCGGTTTTAACATTTGTTCCGTGTTCTTTGAGTTTAAAGAATTTTTCCATTTCTTTACCTCCGTGAAAATAATTTTATATAATTTATTTTTTCCTTAAAATAAGACCTGTTAAAGAGGTTCAAACTCTTCCATTACACTCAAACAAATTTTAACATAGTAGATAAAAACTTGCAACAGTTTTCTGAAAATTTATTCAAAATGTAATATAATTCTACAATGTTTCTGTTAAATAGTACTTGTAATTTGTAATAAATCGGTGTATAATGTAATTGGTTAAAGTTGCCTTTCAACTTTTTATATACATATCTTTTATCCGAAGGGAGAATTAACTTTGAACGTAGTTGTTTTACAGATTATCAAATTGTTCGGCGGTCTTGGAATGTTCTTGTTTGGTATGCACGTTATGAGCAGCGGACTTGAAAGAACTGCCGGTCATAAGATGCAGGAGATTATGGAGAAGGTCACTGGTAATCTTGTGAAGGCTGTTATTCTCGGCGCAGTTGTTGCTGCACTTACCCAATCAAGTTCTGCAACCACAGTTATGGTTGTTGGCTTTGTTAATGCGGGAATTTTGAGTTTAACTCAAGCCGTTGGGATTATTATGGGTGCAAATATCGGAACAACCATAACGGCTTGGATTTTAAGTCTTAATGATATTCCGGGCGGAGTATGGTATTTGGATATGATAAAGCCTACAACCCTGGCTCCTATTGCGCTTGTTGTAGGTGCATTTATGCTATTGTTCTGTAAGGATAAGAAGAAAACAGTAATAGGTGAGTTTGTTATAGGTCTTGGCGTATTGTTTATCGGCATGGAGTATATGGCAGATTCTATGGATGTTGTTTTTGCAGAAGTTCCAGCTTTGCAGAATTTATTTGCATCGGAGTTAAATCCGTTTATGGGCGTATTAATAGGTGCAGTTGTTACGGCAATCATTCAGTCCAGCGCGGCATCTGTTGGTATGCTCCAGGCTATTGCATCTACGGGGTCACTTGCATTTAATGCGGCATTTCCAATCATTATGGGACAGAATATAGGTACTTGTATAACGGCAATTCTTTCGAGTATTGGTGCGAACAAAAACGCAAAAAAGACAGCGGCGATGCATTTATACTTCAATCTAATAGGAACGGTTATATTTATGGTTGTTATATACGCTGTGCAGATATTTATCGGTATTCCCTTCTGGGAAAGTAATATTCGTGCAACAGAGATTTCCATTTTCCATTCAGTATTTAACGTAACAACCACGGTTATGCTGCTGCCATTAGCTAATTTTTTGGTGTGGCTTGCTAACAAGACCTTCCCTGATAAGGATGAAGCACAGCCTGTTTCCGATAGGTTTGCACTTCTTGACGAAAGATTTTTTACAACTCCGCCAATTGCGGTTTCAAATGCAAAGAGAACTATGGTTGATATGTGTTCTCTTGCGATGGAGAATGTTATAAGTTGTAAAAATATGCTTGAAAAACGTGATTTGTCCTTGGCAGACGGATTCAAGGAAAATGAGGAATTGTTGGATACATATGAAATAAAGCTGGCAGACTACTTGACAAAGGTATCGGAATTGACATTAAGCGAAGAAGATTCCATTAAAGTGTCAGGCTATTTCCATCTTGTTACAAACATAGAAAGAATAGGGGATTATTGCGATAATATACGCCAGGCTGTCGAGAATATGGTTAATAAAAATATAACCTTTACCGACAAAGGCAAACGTGAATTGGATGTTTTGCTCAATGCGGTTGAAGGGGTTACAAGTCTTGCTTTTGAGGCTTTTGAAAAGTGTGACCCTGTGCTAAGCAGAAGGATTGAACCCTTTGAAGAGGTTGTGGATGCACTTCAAGAAAAACTTGAAAAAGAGCATATGCGCAGACTAAAAGCCAAAGAATGTAATGTTGAGGCGGGTGTGCTGTTCCTTGAAGTTATCAGCAATGCCGAAAGAATTTCTGACCATTGTTCAAATATTGGTGTTGCGATTTTACAATCACAAAAGGATTGCGGCTTCGATAATCGTCATGACTATCTTAAAGAGGTTCACGCAAATATGCCGGGCACATACAAAGAAGATTACGAAAAATTTAAAGAGATGTATTCAATCTAAATAAAATGGCTGATGGTTGAAACTTACCATCAGCCTTTCTTATAGAAATCAACAAAAATCAAAATCATCCACAAAAGCCCTACTAACCCGAAAAAGCCGTAAAGCTTTTCTACAAGTGATGAAAATTTAATTAGGGAAAAGGGCAGAGCTGCAGCACAGAGAAGTGCGGAGAATATTACACGGGTTTTAGTTGTTTTGCAATTAAAATACTCCATCAGTCCAAAACCCTGTGAAACAGCAGTGGTGCATATAGACATAAATAATATAATCGAATACAGCTGTTTCTGAGATTTACCTAAAATTGCTGCCAGATGAAGCATAGGAATTTGGCTGTTTAAAAGGATATCCATATTTAATGATTGTGCAAACCATATCACCATAATCAGTATCCCTAAAACGAAGCCGCCGAAAACGGATGCGGCAGTAATTCCTGTTGGTGACAAACCCTTTTGAAGAGGGACTAAAACTGCAGGGGCTGAAAGGGTATTATAACTCACATATAATATAGAAGAAAGTATTATATTTTTTGTTTGTATGGAAAAAGCAGAGGTTTCAATTTCAAGAAATACAGAGGCAAAAGAAATATATAGTATTCCCATAATCATACAAGGGACAAGTATCATATTTAAAGCAACAATGCCTTTGAGATTGAAAGACAGGGTAACAAAGCATATAAATGCCATAAGGAAAATACCTAAAATCGGCGGTTTCATAAAACTCTGTTCGATAAGAGCGCCGCTTCCTGCAAACATAGTAAAAAAACCGCAGAAAAGGTATATGTATATTATAACACTGAAGATTTTTGAGAATTTTCCGGTTATACAGCTAAGATAATCGTTAAAACTGTTTATTCCAAAGGTGTAGGAACGATAGAGTATAACATAGCATACCGCCATAAACAGAAATGTGGCAATAACAATTCCGCTTTGGTCTGTTAAAGAGGGCAGGTTAAAATATTGAAGTATTTCCCGTCCCGATGCAAAACCTGCACCTATAACCAAACCAATATATACAAGCGCCAAACGTAATCCGTTTTTCATATTTACCTCCGTTGAAACCGCATTTTGTGGATGTTTTTCCTATTAAAAACTATATATAGTGGACAAAGTATTTTATGCAGAAAATTTTAAAAATTTTTCAAAAAAAGATTGACAAAAGTAAAAGAATGTGATATCATATGTTGTACCTCTGGAAAGAGGCTTTATTTGTGTTGTAAAAGCTTCGGCTTTGAAATTGTATGAACGAGGTGAAAAAAATGCAAACCAAGATTACACTTGCTTGCACAGAATGTAAGCAGAGAAATTATGACACTACCAAGAACAAGCAGAATTGTCCTGACAGATTGGAAATGAACAAATATTGCAGATTTTGCAGAAAGCATACTTTGCATAAGGAAACCAAATAGGATACTGTATTTGCAGTAAAGGACTTGCCCTGTGGGTAAGGCTTAAAGGAGTGTAGATTATGGAAAAGACAAAGACAAACTTTTTCGGAAGAATTGCTAACTACTTTAAAGAAGTTAAGGCAGAAATGAAAAAGGTTGTATGGCCTACATTTGCGAAGGTCAGACAGAACACCTTCATTGTTATTATTTATGTTTTGATTGTGGGTCTTGTTATTTGGGCTCTTGATATGCTCTTTACATGGGGTATGTCATTCTTCGTAAACAGATAGTAATAGGAGGGAAGGGATTCACTCCCGTTTATTATGGCAAACGCAAAATGGTATGTTGCTCATACTTATTCAGGTTATGAGAATAAGGTAATGACTGATATTTTAAAAACCGTAGAGAACCGGAATATGCATGATATTATTCAGGAAATCCGTGTTCCTATGGAAGAGGTTGTTGAAATTAAGGACAACCAGAAAAAAGTGGTCGAGAGAAAGATATACCCAAGTTATGTTATGGTTAAGATGATTATGACAGACGAGAGTTGGTATGTTGTAAGAAATACCCGTGGTGTTACGGGATTTGTCGGCCCCGGTTCAAGCCCTGTGCCTTTGTCAGATGCAGAGGTTGAAAGTATGGGTCTTGAACATAAGACTATTGAACTTGACTTTGCTGAGGGTGATAACATTAGAGTTAAGTATGGTCCTTTGGAAGGATTTGTCGGTGTTATTACAGAAATCCAGATGGATAAGAAAAAGATTCGTGCAAAGGTTTCTATGTTTGGAAGAGATACCGATGTAGAATTGGAGTTTAATCAGGTAGAGGCTTTAGTATAGCCTAAAAGTTAATATTGTTACCCACACGGATGATTCCGTTTATATATTCCGTCGGCAAAGCCGTCGGTCTGTGGGAGGGAGAACCGCCATGGGGCGGATGTCCCGATATTACCACGTTTGTGAAACAAGGAGGTGTATTTAAATGGCACAGAAAATCACAGGTTACATTAAATTGCAGATTCCTGCAGGTAAGGCAACTCCTGCACCCCCTGTTGGTCCTGCTTTGGGTCAGCACGGTGTTAACATTATGGATTTCACTAAGCAGTTTAATGAGAAGACACAGAAGGACGCAGGTCTTGTAATTCCGGTTGTAATTACTGTTTATCAGGACAGATCCTTCACATTTGTTACAAAGACTCCGCCGGCTCCTGTATTAATCAAGAAGGCTTGTAAGATTCAGAGCGGTTCCGGAGTACCTAACAAAACAAAGGTTGCACAGCTTAGCAAAGCAGATTTGCAGGCAATTGCAGAGCAGAAGATGCCTGACCTTAATGCAGGCTCTATTGAGGCGGCTATGTCTATGATTGCAGGAACAGCTCGTTCTATGGGCATTACTGTTGAAGAGTAATTTAGCTGTATTTATTGAAAAAAGTGGGAGGAACATAAATGTTCTGTGAAACCACATTAGGAGGATTTAACATTGAAGAAAGGTAAAAAGTATCAAGACAGCGTAAAGCTGATTGAAAAGGGTAGATTATATGACCCGGCTGAAGCTTTGGACTTGGTTTGCAAAACTGCTACTGCAAAGTTTGACGAAACCGTAGAGCTTCATATTAAGCTGGGTGTTGACTCTCGTCACGCTGACCAGCAGGTTCGTGGCGCAGTTGTATTGCCCAACGGAACCGGTAAAACTGTTCGCGTTCTTGTTTTTGCTCGTGAGGGCAAGGCTGAGGAAGCAAAGGCTGCCGGAGCTGATTATGTTGGTGCAGAGGAACTTGCACAGAAAATTCAGACCGAGAACTGGTTTGACTTTGATGTTGTAGTTGCTACACCTGATATGATGGGCGTTGTTGGTCGTATCGGTAGAATTTTGGGTCCTAAGGGTCTTATGCCTAACCCAAAAGCCGGCACAGTTACTCCTGACGTTGCAAAAGCAATCGAGGAGATTAAGTCCGGTAAGATTGAGTATCGTTTGGACAAAACAAATATTATCCACTGTCCTATCGGTAAGGCATCATTTGGTGCAGAAAAGCTCAGTGCTAACTTTAACGCACTTATGGGTGCAGTTGTTAAGGCTAAGCCTGCTGCTGCAAAGGGTCAGTATTTAAGATCTGTAACTCTTGCATCAACAATGGGCCCCGGAATTAAGATTAACCCAAGTAAGGTTGACTAATTCCATTTAACAAAGAAAAAAATAAATTATATATTCCGCAGACAGCAGGTGGCAGATGCCGTAAATCCTGCCGAGGAGACAGATTATAACTATGTATCTTTGTCCCCTTGCGTTTGCGAGGGGCTTTTTCATAGGCTCGGAGATTATCCAAGAGATAACTCCTGCGGAACCAAAAGGCAGAAAGGAGGAAGTTTACATTGCCGAGTCAAAAAGTATTAGAAAGTAAAAAGGCAATTGTTGCACAGCTTACAGAAAGATTTCAGAATGCTCAGGCGGGCGTTTTGGCAGACTACAGAGGTCTTACAGTTGAACAGGATACTGCTCTTCGTGTAAAGTTGAGAGAAGCCGGTGTTGAATATACCGTTCTTAAAAATAACCTTACTCGTTTTGCTGCAAATGCTGCAGGTCTTGAAGAGTTGGATCCCGTACTTCACGGTCCTACTGCTGTTGCAACAAGCACAGACGACGTTGTTGCTCCTGCTAAGGTTTTGGTTGAATTTGCCAAGGAAAACGAAGCTCTTGAAATTAAGGGTGGTTTCGTTGATGGCAAGGTAATTTCTTTAGATGAGGTTAAGGTTTATGCTGCAATCCCATCAAAGGAAGTTCTCATTTCCAAGATGCTTGGCTCATTGCAGTCACCTATTGGCAAACTTGCAAGAACATTGCAGGCTATTGTTGATGAAGGTGCTGTTCCAGGTCAGGCTGCTCCCGCTGAGGAAGCACCTGCTGAAGAGGCTGCTCCTGTTGAAGAAGCACCTGCAGTTGAAGAAACTGCTGCTCCTGCAGAAGAGGCACCTGCAGCTGAAGAAGTTGCAGCTCCCGCTGAGGAAGCTCCTGCTGCTGAATAAGTTCAGTAGTATTTATAAACAACCGATTATCGGTAACAAAATTTAGAAAGATAAAATTTAAAAATTGGAGGATTTAAAAATGGCTGACGTAACAAAGATTCTTGATGAAATTAAAGAACTTACATTACTTGAAGTAAATGATTTGGTAAAGGCTCTTGAAGAAGAGTTTGGCGTATCTGCTGCTGCACCTGTTATGGTTGCTGCTGCAGGCGGTGCTGCTGGCGGTGCTGCAGAAGAAAAGAGCGAATTTGACGTAGTATTGGCTGACGCAGGCGCTCAGAAGATTAAGGTAATCAAAGTTGTTAGAGAGATCACAGGTTTGGGTCTTGCTGAAGCTAAGGCTATGGTTGACGGCGCTCCTAAGACAGTTAAAGAAGCTGCTGCTAAGGAAGAAGCTGAAGAAATCAAGACTAAGCTTGAAGAAGTTGGCGCAAAGGTTGAACTCAAATAATTACATTTTGCCAAATAAAAACCGTTGGGAATTATCCCAGCGGTTTTTTTTTGCTTTAAACAGATGTCGGGTCGATGTGGGCATCGACCCCTACAATGTTATGTTGATTGACAGGGTATACATTTTGTGGTATAATTCATCAACTGAAGTAGAGGTGGGAAGAATATGAAAAAAGTATTAATTAGGTCGCTGATGGAGATGTTACTTGTTTTGTTGTTTTCAATAAATGTATTTGCAGCGTATGAGGCGCCTGTAAGATTTGCCGATGTGTATAATTATGGAGATAAAGTATACACAATAGAATTTTGGGGAACAAACGGTGGGATAACGTATAAGGGTGCGAATACAGATATTTCTAATTTGCCTGAAAATATTTGGGATGAAGGCAGTTGGAGTAATATTTACAGTTTTTGTTGTTATAATGATAAAATATATTATTTAAAAGGAGAGGATGCGTCTATTGTTGTTCCTGCAAGTATATATTCCTGTAATATGGACGGAAGTGGAATAACAATTCTTGCTGACAACGCCTCAAATTTCAGCAATGTTTATATTGTGGATAATATTTTATATTATGATGCATACACAACGCCTGAGTGGGATATGGATTATTATAATGGATATTATGGAGGAATTTACAGTATTAATTTAGAAAATCTTTCATGGCAAAAAATTTCCGATAAAAAATATGCGGACTTGTGGTATTGCGACGGAGATTATGTATATTATAAAATTGGACATGAGGGTCCTTGCTATGCAACGAGTACAGATGGAACAAAAACGTTATATGTAAGTCAATGGTGTGATGAATTTCTGGAAGATGTATATGTAAAAGGGAATCTCACATATTATGTAAAAAACGGTGATTTATATGTCCGTAACAAAAATGGTTGGGGCGACAGATGGCTTGCGAAAGTGCCAAGCGGTCAGTTCGTAAGTGTAAGTTCTGTGACAGATAATAATATATATTGCACCAACTTTGTGCCAAATTATTCTCCTTCAAATTCAGATAATGCCGGTTATACATATGTATATGAGATAGCAAAATAGTTGAAATGAGATGCAATCGAGGTAAACGTGCAAGTTTACCTCGTTTTGCTATATAGGAGAAATTTATTTTTGTTAAAAATCACTACATTCACTCTTGCAAAAAATAATTATTTGTGATATATTTACTTTATAGAAATAAAAATTGCAGTATATTATGCAATATTTAAAATATAATGCAAGGAGAGAGTTTAATGAAACTATCAATGGTGCGTGAGCTTTTAGAGGCAAAGGTTTTTACCGGCGCAGAGCTTATAGACAATATGGAGGTTAAAGAGGCTTGCGGAAGTGACCTTATGAGCGATGTCTTGGCATTTGTGAAGGAACAAGGACTTTTGCTGACAGGGCTTCAGAATTTACAGGTTGTCAGAACTGCTGAGATGATGGATATGGAAGCAATAGTTTTTGTTCGAGGCAAGGAACCTAACGAGGAAATGATTGAAACTGCCAATAGAAAAGGGATTGTATTAATGAGCACCAATTTGCCTATGTTTACGGCTTGCGGATTACTGTATTCAAACGGATTGGTAGGGGGAAAGGCAGCGGATTTCAGTGAGTAATTCAATGAACTTTCATTATAATGTTGATGGAAACGATTTCACCCTTGCGGGAGAGATTTCCAGTAAGGTAAAAAAGCAATTGAAACAGCTTGGTATTCCGCCGGAGACAATCCGTAAGGTAGCCATTGCTATGTACGAGGCAGAGATTAATATGGTTATACATGCAAATGGCGGAACCATTGATATTGAGATTACACCTGAGGATATACATATAGTTTTTGCTGATACAGGTCCGGGTATTCCGGATATAAATAAGGCAATGCAGGAGGGCTATTCCACTGCATCAAATGAAGTCAGAGAACTTGGATTTGGTGCCGGAATGGGGCTTCCGAATATCAAAAAAAATTCTGATGAAATGAATATAACTACTGAGATTGGCGTAGGAACAACTATTGATTTAATTATCAGAATTTCATAGGAGGCGACAATATGGAAAAGAAACCATATTGGCATTCTGTCACGTTGGATAGGGAAATTTGTAAAGGGTGTACCAACTGCTTAAAGCAGTGTCCAACTCAGGCAATCCGTATCCAGAACGGCAGGGCTAAAATATTGAAAGAGCGTTGTATAGACTGTGGTGAATGTATCAGAGTCTGTCCTTATCATGCAAAAAAGGCGGTAACGGATAAGTTTGAAGTTTTGTCTGATTATGAATATACCGTTGCGCTTGTTGCCCCTGCTTTTTATGGTCAGTTTTCCAAGGCGGAGGACTGTGATATGATATTGACTTCCTTACTGCTGCTTGGATTTGATGATGTTTATGAGGTAGCAAGAGGTGCACAGGAGATAAGCATTGCAACAAGAGCACTTTTAAAAAGCGGTGAACTTATGAAACCTGCAATTTCTTCTGCTTGCCCGGCTGTGAGCAGACTAATCGCTGTTCGATTTCCTAATCTTATAAATCATATAATTCCTCTTCGTTCCCCTATGGAACTATCGGCAGAAGCGGCACGGTATGAGGCTGTAGAAAAAACCGGACTTTCACCTGACAAAATAGGAATATTTTTTATTAGCCCTTGTGCGGCAAAAGCCACGGCTGTAAAAGATGGAATAACGGTGAAACATTCTCAGGTAAACGGAGTTATATCAATAAAGGATGTATATCTTCGCCTGGCACAGCGAATAAGCAGTATTGATGAGATTAAGCCTCTCTCAAAAACAGGAAGTTTAGGAGCGTTATGGGCAACAACAGGAGGGGAGGCTGAAGGCAGCGGTGCCGGCAGAAGAATCTCGGTTGACGGAATACATAATGTTATAAAGGTTCTTGAAGATATAGAGGATGATAAACTGACAGATATAGAATATGTTGAGGCGTTGGCATGTCCGGGAGGATGTGTTGGAGGACCATTGACTGCTGAAAATAACTTTGTTGCAAGGGCGAGGATTGAGAGAATGAGCCAAAATATGCCTAAAGAACAAGGAAAAATTGATGAAAGTTATGGACGTATGTGGGATAAGGCGCCAGTTTATAAACCGGTTATGAAACTAAGTGATGATTTTTCTCAGGCAATGAGGATGGCAATGGATATAGAGGAGCTGTGTGAACAACTACCCGGACTTGATTGCGGTTCTTGCGGTTCACCGAGCTGCAGAGCTTTGGCAGAGGATATAGTAAGAGGATACGCCTCGGAAACAGATTGTATTTTTGTAACAAGGGAGAAATTCAAGGATTTGCTTAACCATATGTCAGAAAACAATATAGAAATTCCCGCAGATATACTTGAAGGACTTGAAAAGAAAGAGTGATTTAAATGAAAGTTTCTGAATTGATAGAAAAGCTTGATTTAGAGGTTACAGCCGGAGCAAATGAAGTAAACAGGGAGGTAAAAGGCTGTTATATCGGAGATTTAATGAGTCTTGCTATGACGGGGATTGGAGAAAAAGATATTTGGATAACCATACAGACCAATATGAACGTTGTAGCGGTTGCTGCTCTGGCAGAGGCTGCCTGTGTTATAATGGCTGATGGGCTTACGCCCGATGCTAATGCGGCAACAAAGGCTGATAACGAAGGTGTGGTTTTGCTCTCTTCTCAAAAATCTGCTTATGAAATAGCAAAGGCTTTGGGAGAATTAGGGATATGAAGATATATTATGATCTGCATATCCACTCTGCTTTGTCCCCTTGCGGTGACGAAGATATGACGCCCAATAATATAGTCAATATGTCCGTCTTAAAGGGCTTGGATGTAATTGCTGTTACAGACCATAATTCCTGTGGGAATGTCCGTGCGGTAATGGAGGCTGCGGACGGGAAAATTCTTGTCATTCCGGGAATGGAGGTTGAAACCGCAGAAGAAATTCACGTTGTCTGTTATTTTCAGGATGCTGATACAGCTGAAAAAATGTGGGATATTGTTAGGGAAAATATGTCGGGAATAAAAAATAGACCTGAGATATTTGGCAGACAGCTTTATATGAATTCAGAAGATGAGGTTATAGGCGAGGAAGAAGAGCTTTTGGTGTCTGCAACACAGCTTGGAATTGAGACTGTATTCAGGATCGTGAAAGAGCTTGGCGGTGTAGCAGTTCCTGCACACATTGACAGAGATAGTTACAGCACGGTTTCGACTTTGGGATATATTCCTGCAGAGCTTAATGCTACGGCTGTGGAAATAACCCCGAAAAACAGGGAACTGTGGAGTAAGCAATATGAAGATTATCAGGTTATAACCAATTCGGATGCACATTATTTGGGGGATATTTCGGAACCAATTTATTCTATGGACATAATGGCTAAAACTCCTTTAGAAATTTTGGAAGAACTCACAATGAAAAAAGAGAAAAATATATAGTTTTTTGTTGATTTTAGTGCTATAATATAAGGGTTACATTAGAAAATAATTAGCATTTTTTATATGAATGAAAAGTTTAAATTTACGTCAGGAGGTAAAAGCAAATGAAACAGAACACTCATCCCTTTCAGGGAACGCCGGAACAGGAAGCACAACTGAAAAAGGTTATTGATGCACACAAGAACCAAAAAGGTGCTGTAATTCCTGTTCTTCATGAGGCACAGGGTATTTATGGATATCTTCCTATAGAGGTCCAGGAGATGATTGCTGAAGGCTTGAACGTTCCTTTGGCTGAAATTTACGGTATCGTAACTTTCTATGCACAGTTCTCTTTGAATCCAAAGGGCAAGTATCAAATAGGCGTCTGCCTTGGTACCGCTTGTTACGTTAAGGGTAGCGGTGATATCCTTGAAAAGGTTAAAGAACTTCTTAACATCGAGGTTGGCGAATGTACGGCAGATGGCAAATTCTCACTGGATGCAACACGTTGTATTGGTGCCTGCGGTCTTGCGCCGGTTTTGACAATCAACGAAGATGTTTATGGTCGTCTTACAGTTGATGACATTGAAGACATACTCAAAAAGTATGAGTAATTCGGGAACGGAAAACGGAGTTTTTGGCTATGAAGGAACTTTCATTACACATTCTTGATATCATACATAATTCCATTGCCGCAGATGCAACTTTGATAGAACTTGATTTGATTGAGGATATCAAAGAGGATATTTTGAAATTTTCTATAATTGATAATGGAAAAGGAATGTCAGAGGAAACAGTAAAAAGGGTTATTGACCCGTTTACAACCAGCCGTACCACAAGAAAGGTTGGACTTGGAATCCCTATGTTAAAGGCGGCAGCAGAATTAACCGGCGGAGGAATTGATTTAAAATCCCAGCTTGGCAGAGGAACGACTATTTCTGCTGAATTTGGTTATAGCTCTATAGACAGACAGCCCCTTGGGGATATGGCTGAAACTATACTGGGTCTTATAACCTCTCACCAGGAGATTGATTTTAAATACCATCACCGTGTCGATGATAGAGAATTTGACTTTGATACAAGAGAGATAAAGAAGGTTCTGGACGGAGTTTCGTTTTCGGTGCCTGATGTTATGCTTTGGCTTGCTGAGTTTTTAAGAGAAAATGAGGCGGCTTTGTATAACAAAAATTGATAATAAATCCGAAGGGAGAAAATCATATGAAAAGCTTAGCAGATTTGGAAGCTATAAGAAAAAAGACGCTTGATCAGGTTACTTTGAGAAAAGATGAAGACAGCACACGTATAGTTGTAGGTATGGCTACCTGCGGTATTGCGGCAGGTGCTCGTCCTGTTATGACAGCTATGATGGAAGAAGTTGCAAAGCGCGGTTTAGGAAAGGTAACGGTTACTCAGACAGGTTGTATCGGTATGTGCCGTCTGGAACCTATCGTTGAGGTTATCGTTCCCGGAAAAGATAAAGTAACATATGTAAAGATGAATCCTGAAAAGGCTATTCGCGTTATAAATGAGCATATTGTTAACGGAAATCCGGTTGTAGAATATACAATTGGTGCAGCTGAATAAGCATTTGAAAAATCCACGCCCTTTTGGGCTTGAAGAAAGGAAAGAATAACATGGAGTTTGCCAGAGGTCATGTTTTGGTCTGCGGCGGTACAGGATGTACTTCCTCAGGCAGTGAACAGATTATAAAAGAGATGGAAGCCCAGCTCAAGGCAAATGGGCTTGAAAAAGAAATTAAGGTTGTAAAGACCGGTTGTTTTGGTCTTTGTGCATTGGGTCCAATTATGATTGTGTACCCCGAGGGCGCTTTCTACAGCCGTGTTACAGTTGACGATGTAAAGGAAATCGTTGAGGAACACCTTCTTAAAGGTCGTATCGTTAAGCGCTTGCTTTACGATGAAACAATTCAGGAAGGTTCAGACGAGATTAAAGGTCTTAACGAGGTTCAGTTCTATCAAAAGCAGATGCGTATAGCTCTTCGTAACTGTGGTGTTATTAATCCGGAAGAGATTGATGAATACATAGCATTTGACGGTTATAAAGCTTTGGCAAAGGTTTTGACAGAAATGAAGCCCCAGGAAGTTATTGATTTGATTAAAGAATCAGGACTCCGTGGCCGTGGCGGTGCAGGTTTTACAACAGGTATGAAATGGCAGTTTACTGCACAGGCTCAGGGCGATAAGAAGTTTGTTGCATGTAATGCTGACGAGGGTGACCCGGGTGCATTTATGGATAGAAGTATCCTCGAAGGTGACCCGCATAGTATTATAGAGGCTATGGCAATTGCGGCTTATGCAGTTGGTGCTGATCAGGGTTATATTTATATCCGTGCTGAATATCCGATTGCAGTTGAACGTTTGCAGATTGCTATCAATCAGGCAAAAGAATATGGCTTGCTTGGTGAAAATATTTTTGATACAGGCTTTAACTTTAATCTTGAACTTCGTCTTGGTGCAGGTGCATTTGTCTGCGGTGAGGAAACTGCTCTTATGACTTCAATTGAAGGTAAGCGTGGTGAACCAAGACCAAGACCTCCGTTTCCTGCTGTTAAGGGTCTTTGGGCAAAACCAACACTTCTTAACAATGTTGAAACCTATGCTAATATCTGCCAGATTATCCTTAAAGGTGCAGACTGGTTCAAGGGCATCGGTACAGAAAAGAGCAAGGGTACAAAGGTGTTCGCTCTTGGCGGAAAGATTAATAACACAGGTCTTGTTGAAGTTCCTATGGGAACAACTCTCCGTGAGATTGTAGAAGAAATCGGCGGCGGTATTCCTAATGGTAAGAAATTCAAGGCTGCACAAACAGGTGGCCCTTCAGGCGGATGTATTCCTGCAGAACTTATTGATACACCCATTGACTATGATTCACTTATGGCAATCGGCTCAATGATGGGTTCAGGTGGTCTTATCGTTATGGACGAAGACAACTGTATGGTTGATATTGCTAAGTTCTTCCTTGAATTTACAGTTGATGAATCCTGTGGTAAGTGTACACCTTGCCGTGTTGGAACAAAACGTCTCCTTGAAATGCTTGATAAGATTACTCAGGGCAAGGCAACACTTGAAGACCTTGATAAGCTTGAAGACCTTTGCAACTACATAAAGCAAAATTCTCTTTGCGGTCTTGGTCAAACAGCACCTAACCCTGTTCTTGCAACACTCAAGTTCTTCCGTGAGGAATACGAAGCTCACGTTGTTGATAAGAAGTGTCCTGCAGGTGTATGTAAAGACCTTCTCACCTTCAAGATTGATGCTGAAAAGTGTATCGGTTGCGGCCTTTGCGCACGTAACTGTCCTGTTTCGGCAATCAATAAGACTGATTATGTTGCACCCGGCCATAAACTTCCTTCTTACGAGATTGATACTGAAAAATGTATTAAGTGCGGCGTATGTATAGGAAATTGTAAGTTTAAGGCCATTTCCAAGGCATAAGAAAGGAGCCGAACAAAAATGGATATGATTAATGTAAAAATTAACGGTATTGCAATAAGCGTACCCAAGGGCTCCACAGTTTTAGAGGCAGCCCGTGTAGCAGGTATAGAAATCCCCACCCTTTGCTATATGAAAGAAAAGAACGAAATCGGCGCTTGTCGTATCTGTGTGGTAGAGGTTAACGAAGGCCGCGGCTTCCGTGTTGTTACCTCGTGTGTATATCCTGCAAGTGAAGGTATGGAGATTAAGACCAACACCGAAAAGATACAAAAGGCAAGAAAGACTACACTTGAACTTATTCTTTCAACCCACGAAAAGAAGTGTCTTTCATGTGTTCGTTCCACAAACTGCGAATTGCAGAAACTCTGTCTTGATTACGGCGTAGAAGAATCTGCATTTGAAGGTTTCAGACCTGTTTACGAAATTGATAATTCTACACCACACCTTGTTCGTGATAACAATAAATGTGTGCTTTGCCGCCGTTGCGTTGCAGTTTGCGAAGAGCAATATGTTAGCGTAATCGGTGCTAACGACCGTGGTATAGATACAAATATCGGTCAGGCATTCAATCTTTCCCTTAATAATACACCCTGTATTTCTTGCGGTCAGTG
>JAZUMJ010000014.1:0-52776 GCA_045603605.1 Ructibacterium sp.
ACGGAGTGGCTTATGAGTTTTTCTATTCACCTACAAGAAAGTTATATGAAGCACTAATACCTGCAACTACTAAGACAGCAGAAGAGATTGTTTCATCTATCCGCTGGGAACGAGCAGAACCTGACGTAATAAGATATGGCAAGCTTTCATCAATGATGGGAAGTTATGTTGCTACATCTACAGGAGATGATGGTTCAACAATTTCAACCACAGAATATTATCCCATATTAAATGACGAAATGTCCATAAGGGATTGTTCAGGTGCGTATAACTATTATGATGCCCAATTTTTGTTCTTTATCTTTATGGGAAGTGTTGAATTTGACAGTAGTATAGATATTAATTTGATATCTAAAGTTTGGCTCAGGTCAGACTTAAACTGCGACGGACGTTGTAATAATAATGATATAGCACAAATCTCCAAAAAAATTCAGACATCTACTGTATTTACAGTTGACACCATTGATAACTTTGCATAAGGAGGGGATAAATATGAGTTCTGAGAAAACTAAGATTACAAAGCCTGCAAGGTCTGTAAAAAAAGCAATAGAAGATATGGATTTTCAGGAGCTTCGCAAAGAGGTTCAGGAATTATCGGACGCTTTTTTGCAGATGCAGAGGCGATATGAGGATTTGCTTTACAATCTTGATAATGAAAATTTCAGTATAACTCTTCTTTCCGAAAAGGACAAGCTTATAAAAGAAAAAGATGATATGAAAACTGAGATTGATATTACTGCCGAGGGGCTGAAGGCGGAAATAGCAAGAGGCGATGAGCAGCAGACTTTAATTGAGGCAAATGCTGAGGGAATTAAAACCAAGGTTTCAAAGGTTATGTCGTATGGCGAAGCTGACAAAGGGGATTATGATCCAACTTTGCAGCCACCGCCGGATACAGATAAATTGTATTTTTGGGAAGATAAAAAAAAGTATTATTATTTCAATGAGATTTCTAAGAAATGGGTTGAGATGCATGATACAAGTATTTACAGTGCGTTTATTCAGACGGCAGATGGTTTTGAATTTTCGGGATTGGTAAAGATTAACGGAGATTTGATAACTGAGGGGACAATTACGGGAACCAGCATTGAAACTGCGAAAACAAAATTTGGGGACGGTGTTGTATTAGATGCGGAAAATGCACGTATTGAAATATGGTATGGTAAAAAACGTATTGGTTCGTGGGGTATTTGCGATTCACCTGTGATTGGAAGTGCAATTACACCAGTTAATGGTGCGGGACTTGTTATACGCGACCCTATATTTATGGGGGATTGTGATTTTTCGAGGTGTGATACACTCGGAGGGTTGAAGCATAACCATGGAATTCCTGATGGAACATGGCTAATGACAGCTGATGGCGGAAGTATAGAGTGGAGTGAGTATGATAAGGAATAATTGTGCCTTAGAGGAGTGACCCTTTAGGCAATGGAGGCTTTTGGAGCGTTTTTGCGTTAAGCAAAGGTGCCGGTGGCACGTTTGCAGCAAAAAGATGAGGTGCGGTAGCACCGGCTTTAAAGAGGAACGGTCACGGACCGTTCCCTACAAAACGGGACGTCGAGGACGCCGTCCCCTACGGACTAAAAACTATGTTGGGAGATGATTTATTATGGCAAATTCAGACAGAGAAGCAATAAAAAATAAATACATAAGTAATATTATAAATGCAAAGAAATGGTACAACGACGCAGTTGCGGCAGGTAATACCGAGGAAGCTGAAAAGATTGCAAACAACAGCCAAAAAAACAGTTGGTATGACTGGCTGAGAAATAACGGTTTTAACAAAGAGGCAAACACTCTTGAAAAATCCGATTATGCAACAGCAGCGGAAAGTGCAAAGAACGGAAAGGTTGCACTTAGGGATTATTCTCAAAAATTAGGCTTAAATTCATACGGACTTAATAAAAATCAGGTTAACTCAATGATTAAATATGACAACGACACAGGGCAGGTGACAATCGGCGGAAAAAATATCGGTGCACCGATTGAAATTGACGGTGTTTCATATATGGATGCAGATGTATTGAATGAAGCTTTTGCCAATGCAATGACTGATTTGGGAATTTCGGTTACTGATGAGGTTAAGTATAACCAAAAGATGGACGAGGTAATGACCCAACAGAGCGATAACAATGACTTCATAAAAAGTCAGTATAATGATTTTAATAATCAGCAGAAGGATTTGACAGATACCGCACTTAATGAGGATTTTATGAATCAGGATTGGGCTAAGTCCTTGATGGGGTATTATAACTGGAACGGACAGACTGCTGCAAACAGTGAAGCGGCAAGTTCTGCTGCATCAAACGGCGGAAATATTGATTCCTTTGCGGCGGCAAATGCGGCAAGACAACAGCTTGCATATACCAATGCAGGTGTGAATGCAGTTGCAAACAACTGGCTTGAAAGACTTGGCGTTGCACAGGGAAATCTTAGCTTGTTAAATGACAGAATTTCAAATACACAGACTGAATTGCAGAGCAATATTCAGCTTGGAATGAATCAGGCACAGCAGTTGTTTGATAATGATGAAACAAGAAAGAACAACGAATTTAACAGAGAACAGACCGCTTTGCTGAATGAATCTGAAATTACAGGTTATATTCCTGAAGCACTTAAAAAGAAAAATAATCAGTTCTTTGACGCAGACGGTAACCTGAAAAATGAAAACATTGATTTTCAAAATATTATAAATAAGGCAAACGAAATCCTCAGTGATGGAAATGCTACCGAAGCTCAGAAGGCAGATGCAAGAAAAACTTTGGAAGATGCTACATACGCAAGACAGTATAAGACGGGAGAACTTGGATATGATGATTACGGCATTGTTACAATGAGCGTTGCACCTGAGGAAAATGCGGCTATGAGAACAAACAGATATAACAGACAGAACGCTCTTGATGTTATTACAACCCAAGGCTCTCAAGACAGACTTACTAATAAGGAGTTATTTGATCAGGATATGTCTCTTGCCAAACTTCAGCGACAATGGGATGTTGAGGATATGAATAAACAACGGCAATGGGAACTTGAAGATAATGCATATGACGCATTTATTAAGTCGTTAAAAACAGGTTCATCAAGTTCATCTAAAAATAGCAGTAAAAACACAGGTGGAAGTAATGAAGGAAGCAACGGACAGATAGATGTTGTAACTCAGGATATGGTTAATGACGTGGTGCAGGAATTGGGTAAACTTGGAATCGGATATCAAATTGGAACTGACGGAAATTTACATTTTGGTAATTTAAGTGATAAAGATGTTCATACGATAGTGTCTAAGGTATCAAATTTAAGTAATCTTACAGAAAATGCAAGATATTCGCTTATGCAGCAATTAGGACTTTCTCAAGACCAAATTAATGCCAAAAGTTCTGCACCGTATAAATAAGGAAAAGGCTATATTAGAGGGGATTGCGGGCGGATAATAGCCGCCCCTACAACGGAACGACACGTAGGTCGTTCCCTACTACGTTAGGAGAAATACTATGTCGAGTAAAATTAAACTTACATATGGTTCGGAATATACGAACAGAAAAGCTATTCAATCTGCACAGAAAAATGCAGGATATATAAAACCGGAAAACCGTGTATATGAAGTTCAGTTAGATAACGGACAAACTGTGGGGAACATTACTTGGTGGGGCAAAAAGGCAATAGAAAGTGACGATATTGATACATACAAGCCAAGAAATGAAAAAGAGAGGACTTCAATTGAGAAGTATAAAAGTTACAGGGATAGAGCAAGAGAAAAGGCGAAGAAACAGAATAATCCTGTATATGAAAGATATAATATAGACCCTGATACGTTCGATGAAGATGACCTCAGAAAATGGGCAGAAGAACATAATTTTAACTACTATCCGTTATCTGACGGACCATCACAATTCTATCCTAAATTTGAGGGTGGATTTCTTGGAACCAATATAGGTGCAAAAAAACTTACAACCAAGCAAGAAGAGGAAGATTTAGTTACTCTTGAAAATCTAATTACCGAAAAAAGAAATAAAAAGTATGCTGAAAAGGCACCGATATTGACATCAATAGCTTCTTATCCATTGAATTTAATTGGTGGGATAACAGGAGTAGTAGAAACGGCGGATAGTATTTATGAGTCGGTAACAGGGCGTGAAGGCTTGCCAGATTATACCGGACTTAGTGTGGCTGCATCAACTATCAGGGAAACTGTAACAGATAAATACGCATCTAAGTGGTTTGGGGGCGCAGAAGGCAAATTCGGAAATTATGGTTCTTTACTTTATAACGGTTTAATGTCGATGGGAGATAGTGCATTAAGTGCTTATACAGGTTTTGGTGCGGCAAAACTTTTAGGAGGAGCAGGTGTAATTGGAACATCTGCTAAAGCTATTGCAAAAACAGCATCAAAAATAACTTCTGCACTTATGTCTTCAAGCGCAACAGCCAGTGCAATCAGTCAAAACAAAAAAAGGGGATTAAGTGATGCAAAAGCGACAGCTTTAGGGGTAGCAAGCGGTTTAGCTGAGTATATTACAGAAAAATACAGTTTGGATGCAATTTTTAAAGCTCCTAAAAATATTATTAGTGGGGCTTTAAAAAGCTTTGTTGCTGAAGGCTCGGAAGAAATGGGTTCAAATGTAATAAATTATATTGCGGATTTAATGATTGGTCAGGATGACAGCGAGCTTAAACAGACATATAAAAATTATATATCAAGTGGAATGACCGAGAACAAAGCGATGCTTAAAACCTTAGAGGATTGCATTTATGAAACATTATCCGCAGGTATTGTGGGTGGTTTATCAGGTGTTGCTATGAGCGGAGTTTATCACGGAACAGGCTCTGTAAGCAAGGCAAATGAAGCAGGGAACAACATTAAAAAAGCAAAAGCAGTTGATTCTGTTGTTTCTGTAGGTTTGGAATATGATAAAAACAGTAAAATTTATAAATCAGCACAAAAAATAAATGAAGCTCGTTCGACAAATAAAGATATATCCGATTTTCAAATTGGCAAATTGTATAACAGTATAGCTAACGACATACAAAAAAATTATCAAAATAACTCAAAAGAAATTATACAGTCGTATGATGGCTTTAGTCCTACCCACTATAACACAAAAGCTGATGAACACGTCAGCATTATTCAAACAGAAGAAGGCTTTTATGCTGCAAAAAATTCATCAGGACAGATTGTTGAGATTACAAAGAATGAACTTAATAAAAACTATGAGCAATTGACGCAGGAAGAACTAAATGAATATATACTAAACACATCTGTTAATAATGAATTAAACAGAAGAATTAACAGTGCGTATACAAGCAACGCATATAAAAGTGGAAATAATAACGAAAGCAAACAAGTCCTCAACGGCGTGCCAGGGTCGTCACGCCCTACAACACAGGTAGGGCAGACAGGAAGGGAAGAAGGAAACGGACATATTGAGTATTCCAACGAATTGAGTAATGGAAACATTCTTACTCCAAGCGTATTAAACAGAAATATTGCAGGAAAGTTTGCATCTGCTGCAGGGGTTAAACCGTCCTCTGCTTTTTCGGCTGCATTTTTGGGTACAACAGAGAAAATGTCATCTTCTGAAACAGGGGTTGCTGACAGGTCTGTTGTTCAGAACTGGGCTCAAAGTTATGTAAATGCATTAAAAGAGGCAGGAAGCGCAGGCTATACGGCGGTTGCGGCAAAAACAGATAATCTTGCAGGGGCAATCTTAGAACACAGTCTTGGTATCGGGAGCGGTTTTACTCAGAACTTAAAGAATGACCCATCATTTTTAAAGATGAGCCAAAGTTTTTCCAATGCAGTTGAAAGTGCATTGAAATCAAATATCAGGTACAGACAACAGCTTGGTTTTAATTCGGTATCGGCTCAGGAACAATTATCAGCGATGTTAAACGGAGATTTTAGTTCTGTGGGCGGCGGTATTGCCGGGGATTTTGTAACGGGAATATCTGAAAGTGAAAAAATAACGTTAGATATGAGTGATGATGCGAGAGCAGAATTACTAAACAAAAAAAGTGTCGATGTTGTCAGCGTTGATACTGGGAATACAAAGACACTTGATAATATTGATTTAGAGGCTCTGCAGAATTCATACCCGAGTTACGCAAGACCTATAATAAAGAAAATTGCAAGGGATTTCGGCATACTTAACGAACCATTTTTCAACCCTGATATAGAACTTGAATTTAGCTATTCAGGTGATTCTATTCAAGAGAGTATAAACAAACAACATTCGAGGTATGGCGACTTTGTAAAAATGCTTTCAGTATTCTCTGATGTGATTGAAAATGCAGTAGGAGTTGAAACTCACAAGGATAAATACACCGGGACACGAAGAGAAGATACTAACTTAAAGCAGATGTATGTTTTAGCAAGTGCTTTCAGCGATGAAAAAGGCATATACCCTGTAAAATTGGAAGTTAAAGAGTTTAAGAAAAATATAAATAAATTGTATTTAAGCGTGGTTTTGACAAAAAAAGAAAGCCGGTATCTTAGCGGCAACCTTGGGCAAAACCAACTGAATACCGCTCCTCCGACTCCTACTATCAGTATAGCAGATTTAGTCGGTATTGTCAATCCTTCCGAGGGTGATTTTCTTAAATACTTCCCTGACAGTATGCTTGACACTGAGCAAATTGAAGGTAAAAGAGAGGCTTTAGCTAAAGATGCAGAAAGAGTTGAAAATCTAAAAGCACCCATGAAGAATCACCCTGAAGGTGATATAATGAAAACAGACAGTGGTGTTAGTTTACCTGAAGCATTCAAGCGCGATGAGAACGGCAAAATTCGATTCAATCAGATGAGTATTGACTACACAAACAATCAATATCGTGAGGAGAGTTTTAACACATTAATACAAGGTGGAACTGACACTGAAAACCTTAAAGGCGGAATTGTCGGTAAATATGGCATACACAAGAAAAACAACGGCTACTTTGGTGTTAATCTCTTATCTTCGGGTATGGATATTGCCGCCTTTGAGAGCTTTGACGATGCCTTGAAGTTTGCTGCATACACAAATGAAAATGTGTCATTCAACGATGCTTCATACACCAAAAATGCAGAGGGACAATTAACCATAGAAGCAACACCTGAATTTATGCAGTACGGTGAACAGATTAGAGCCATAAAAAATGAAAAAGCATATTTACAGACCGAAATTGCGGTTGATGAAAGTGTAACAGAAAATGCTGAAAAAATAGCGTTGAAAAATGAAAACAGCAGTGATATAATTGATGAAGTAGAAAATAAACAAGGAGTGAAGGGAAATGGATTTACTGGAGAATATGACGATAGCAGAGGAATTTCTGGTGAAGTCACTGAGGAAAAAAGGGGTATCGGACGAGGAAATCAAAGAAAATCTGTTGATACAACGCAGGATACCGCAAGAAGAAAAAGAAGAATTGATTCGGTTAATAGCCGAAAAAATGGTAGTGAAAAGGCGGAAAAAGGATTAATAAGAGGCGTATTCCACGGAAGTAAATATAAATTTATTCATTTTGAAAAGAGCTATGTTGATATTGGTATTCATTTCGGAACAGAAGAGCAGGCGAAATCACGAATAGAAAAATGGGAGGGGAATATTGAAGAATATGACCTGATTATACATAATCCGCTTTACTGTGAGGATATTTTTGGAGAAAGAACCCCTGATGAATATGTTAATGATTTAATTGCGAACAGTGAATTAAAAGAAAATGAGATTGCAACCCTTAAAGAAGCTTATAAAAATTATATAAACAGCGATATTGCGAGAGAAGCGGAGAAATCCCTTAAAACTAAAATATCATCGGGATTATACCATATAGAATCTGAGTTAGATGAAGAAGGAATTTTTGTAAGCATATCTTTGACAGATGATGAAGGGAATATAAATCATATTCCGTTAAATGAACTTATTGACAAAGAAACATTAAATAAAGTGTTTGGAAATGAGATAGTAGAAAAACTACTTAATGGAGATAATATTCCTGATTTTGCAAAAGAAAAAATTTCATCTTTATTATTTGGCTCTGCGTCAATTATAGAAATCAACTTCTTGAAACTTCGGAAGATTGAAGAGATTTTACAGTCTTTCGGTTACGATGGTTTTGCATACAAGAATGAAAACGAAGGTGATGGTTGGTCATATGCCGTATTTGATGACAGTCAAATAATAAAGGCAGGTAACGGCGTGCCGGGGTCGCCACGCCCTACAACACAGGGGGATCAGACAGAAAGGGTAAAACAAACCGATTTTGGATATGAGCTTGAGGGGCTTCCTGAAGGCAGCATAATTGATGAAATTGCAAAAGAGGCAGCAGATGGCGGAGTTATAACCCTAAAAGGAAATAATAACCTTGAAGAAGCAATCCTTATATATGATGAGGGTGTATCCGAAGAACAAATAAAGGCAGATATAACCGGTTATTACCAAAGAAATATTATGCCCGAAATTGCGTATTCCAATGACTTACCTTGGGAGGATGTGAGGTTTTCGATTGAAAATATAGTCGGGGACAAGCAAAGTTACGGAAAAGGGGTATATCTTGACACAGATATATTTGACGGTGTAAAGCCAAGAAACTGGAACAAAATACTTGCTGAATTTGTGTATAATAATCTTGCAGGTAAAAGTATAGAGATATTTAATTCTGACGGTACAGCGGAAACAATAAACTTTGCTAAGACTAACGAGAGAGTAAAAAAAGATGATGCCAATAATTCGCACAAGGTTATTGATAAACTTGCACGAACAAAGGGAAATATTAATTCGTTAGCAATAGTACATATAGATGAACTTTTGCAGACATCAAAAGAGTTTGATGAAACAAAGGATAATTCGCATCAGTGGCTTGATGAAAACGGATGGAAGTATAGAATAGCTTATCTGATAGATAAAAAAGGTCAGATTTATGAAACAACGCTTAATATAGCGAAAGCAAGAGATGGTAGAAATATATTGTATGCTTTATCAAATACAAAAAAAGTTGACGACGGCGTAGTGTTCTCAACCTCAAAAGAGGAGGAACTCGCTCATAACGTTCAACTTTCTTTGCAAACTATATCACAAAATGATAAAGTTGTCAATAGTAGTGTACGCAAAAATTCAAAAAATGATACAAAACTCCCTCAGTCACCTATCGGTGACAGCTCCCTCCCCGAGGGAGCCTTGGATAGTGAAAGCGAGGTAAATAGAAATGAAAACAGCAGAAACAGTTTATTATCTGGAAACGTGGAAGGGCGAGTTGGTGAGAGTGCCGGAGAGCAGAGTGGACGCATTTCTGAAAGACCAAGAGCTTCAGAAGAAGATGGCGGAAGAAGGCAAAGAAATTCACGCACCCAAGAGTTTCATACAGAAGATGTCAGAGCTAATGGAGGAACAGAAGTAAAACGCAGGGGTTTTCTACAATGTGAGTTCGTTAAAGAAGACTATTATACCGATGAGATGAATGCAATTGCAACTGAGAACGCAAAAAAGGGCATTACAACCCATTTTTTTGTTGGTAATGGCAAACATATCCTTAAAAAAGGTTTATCGTTCAGAGGGGCTGTGAGAGGTAATGAGATATTTATTCAGTGTGACAACGCAAGATATTCACCAACGCAGATAAACAAGCACGAGCTTGTTCATCACGGATATAATACGGAAGCAATTCAAAAAATACGGAAATACATAAAGTCAGAACTTACAGAGGAAGAAAGACAGCGTATATACGATGTTTTGTATGCAAACTATCGCACAAGCACAAAGGGCGACATTGAGGCAATATTTGAGGAATTTGTTTGTGATGTTCTTGCAGGAATGAATGATTATGCAGTAAGGTTTGAAAATGTTGCTAATGAATATTGGAGCGGAGCAGATGCAGGCATTGACATTTATTCTCCGGCAGAGTATACTGAGAGTATTGATGCAGGGGGAGAGGATTATTCTTTTTCAAAAGGGAGAATTTATGAAAAATGGATATATAATGTTTTAAATGATGAAAACTTAGTGGTACTGGAAAGTTCATTGCATAATATATCTTATGTCCAAAGTAAATATTTTCCTAAATCAAGTGATGGAGAATTTATTATTGAATCAAGTAATGTACTTATATATACCAACGGGGATTTTGAAAACCCCCGTGTTTCAAAAATAATAATCATAAACAGTGAATACGAAACAGAAATTGATGATATAAGGAGACAAATATATGAAGTTGAAAAAGGAAAATCCACGTTCGAAATGGCGACACGAATTATTGAAAACTCTTATGGATATGGATGTACCAGCGTTATTACAGGTGAAAATTACAGAGCCAATGAGGAGATTGGACGAGAAATCCAAGGAGAGAATGGCAGAGAAGTTACTCGAACTCGTTCAAAAGCATCAAGGAAAAGAGAGTATAATCAGAGATTTAGAGAGGCTTCAAGAAAAGGATTAAAAGAAATTACGAAGCTGATGAATAGCAAGATGCGTTATTCCTTCTCTGAAAATGAAGGCGGTACAGATTATCTTACTGAGCCGATTGAGCAGATAAAGGACGATATTAAAGAGGTTAGGCTGAGAGCAGAGGCGAGAGAAGGAAAAGTATACACAACTTCAGATGTGCGGCAGGTTTGCTCTTCAATACTTGAAAATATTGATACAGGAACAGGAAAAGGACTGTCAATGTCTACCGGCAATAAGGCAGCTATGATGGTGCTTGCAAACAGAGTTCTTAATTCGACAGAAAGTGAAAAGGCAAGGCATATTAAAAGAATTTCTGCCTTTATTGCACAAAAAGCCACAGTGTATGATATCTCGGATGATTATGACTATGCAGGAGATTTGAGGGAGCTTAGGTCATACCTGACACATTCTGTTGAGCTTACAGCGGAAGATAAGGCTGTGCTTGACAGAATGGGAGCATCGGGATACAAATCTTTATTCGGAGGCGGAAATGTAGGAATTGATGTGATTTACTCGGAGTTGAGTGAACGCAGACCGGATTTATTCCCTGACAACATATATGCAACAGATGCAAAGCTTGAGCGGATTGTCGAGATGTATGACTTTTTCAAAAATGGAGCTGCAGACAGTTCAGCACGGTTAATTGACGTACTTAAAGCAGATGATAGAAAAATTTTTGCCGATGCTGTTGAGGGTCAAATAAGCAGAGCCTTTTCGGATGAAGAACTCGGACGTGAAAGTAAATTAACGTTAGCGGTGAAGGCTGATGTTGAAAGACTTGAAGAAAAACATAGAAAGGAAATTGAGCAGCTTCGAGAGAGATATGAAAAGAAGATTGCTTCTATGAAAAAGGCTGCACAGACCAAGAATAAAAAGTCACTTGCTGAAAAGGGGCTGAAGCCCAAGGAGAAAGTACGCTTTGAGAGTTTTAAAGATGCAACTGAAAAATTCGGGCGTATAAAACAGGGTGAAAATCCCGTTCGTGACGTAGAGGTTCCAAAGCAGATTGATGAAAAAAGGTATGTAAGCCGTTTTGCAAGAACGATGCTTGAAGCAGGAATAACACCTGATGACAGTGTTTCCGAGTTTGAAAAGGCTATTCTTGACGGAACTATGACACACGAGGTAATAACCAACAAAAAAGCAGGTAATTGGGCAAAGCAGCAGATAAAGTATCTTGGTTTTGAGGAAGCATTAAACAGGTGGACTGTTTTATCGGAGACAGGTAAAATTGGCAAAAACGAGCTTGCCTTAGGTATGGAGCTATATAACCAATGTATAACAAACAAAGATGTTCACAATGCAATGAAGATTGCGGCAGAACTTGTTTCCGAGGCAACACGGGCAGGGCAAACACTGCAAGCTTGCAGAATGTTAAAGCTTATGACACCTGACGGACAGCTTTATTATCTTGAGAAATCAATTCAAAAGATGAATGAGGAGTTCAGGAATAAGCTTGGGGATAAGTACAAGGACATAGAGCTTGATGAGAAGCTTATGGAAGAGTATCTTAGCGAGAAAGACGAGGAAAGAAGAAATATTGTTTACGATAATCTTTGTCAAAACATTGCTGACCAAATACCTGCAACAATGCTCGATAAATGGAATTCCTGGCGGTATCTTGCTATGCTTGGCAATCCGAGAACTCATATAAGAAACATCGTAGGTAATGCAATATTTATTCCTGCTGTGAGAGCAAAAAATTACGTTGGAGCAGTTATAGAAAAGACGGCAAAGGTTAGCTATACTGAACGCACGAAGTCGATGCGTAAAAGCAAAAATGCCGTTGAGTTTGCAAAAAAAGATTTTGATGCAATGGCGAAGGTTTTACAGGGAGAAAATGCAAAATATGCAGTTACAAGCGATATTGAGGGGAAAAGGACAATCTTTAAAACAAAATGGCTTGAAAAGTTAAGATTGAAAAATTTCGATTTTCTCGAAAAAGAGGATATGTTGTTCTTGAAGATGCATTATGTAGATGCATTAGCAAGGCTGATTACAGTCAGAAACATTGATACAAGGTCGGTTACTCCTGAAACGCTTACCACGCTGAGGGCTTACGCAGTAAAAGAAGCACAGGCGGCAACATATCGTGATGCCAACGCTCTTGCTGAGGGGTTAAACAAGCTGCAGAGAAAGTTGGAGCATAGCGACAAGAAGGCTGTGAGAGCCACCAGTGTTTTATTGGAAGGGGTTATGCCTTTCAAAAAGACGCCTATGAACATTGCAAAGCAGGGTATAAATTATTCGCCTATCGGCATCTTAAAAGGAACATATAAGATGTTTAAGAAGCTTAAAGACGGAAATGTTACGGCGGATGATGTGATTGATGATTTTGCAAAGGGATTAACAGGAACAGGTGTTATGCTGTTAGGGTTATGGCTTGCAAGTCTTGGTATGCTTATCGGTGCAGGAGATAAACCCCAAAAGGAAAAGGAATTTGACAAAATGGTTGGCGAACAGTCTTATGCATTTAAGGTGAAAGATGCTTTTTCATATACAATTGACTGGATGACACCGTCAAATCTTTCGTTATTCATTGGTGCAAAGTTGTATGACCTTACCAAAGATGATTTTTCATTTGCTGACATAGTTGACGCTTTATCAACAGTGACGGAGCCGTTATTGGAATTATCTGTATTTTCGGGTGTGAACGGTGTAATTGAGTCGGCACAGTACAGTGACAGCGAGGCACTTTTGGCAATAGGTTCTGATATGATTACAAGCTATATGTTACAGGCGTTGCCAACCATAGGCGGACAGTTAAGCAGAATTATTGACGAAAACAAGAGAGAATATTATTTTGTTGATAAAAACAGCGATGTTCCAAAAGGATTACAGCGTTTTATCGGTCAGGCATCAAGTAAAATTCCTTTTGCAAGTTATCTTTTTGAACCTGCCATTGATGAATGGGGCCGTGAAGAAAAATACGGAAATGTTCTTGAAAGAGCTTTTGAAAATACGGTTTCTCCGGGATATTATGCAGAGGATAATTATACTGAGGTTGATAAGGAACTGAGGGAACTATACGAAAGAACAGGCGAAAGCTCCGTACTTCCTGTTATTCAGCAGAAGTATTACAAACAAGATAAGATTTACTATTATATGAGTGCCAAGGATTACACCCAAGTTAAAAAGATGAGGGGAAAGAGGAGCTTTGAGCTTATAAGTAATCTTTTGGATAACAAAATAGTGCTGAAAAATCAGGAGAAAAAGTTTAGTTCTATGACTGATGAAGAAAAAGTTAATGCGGTTAAAAAGTGCTATGAGCAAGCCGGAAAAGAAACAAAAGAAAAGATGCTTGAAAAGGTGAAGAAGAAGGCTATGTAAGGAAAAAGCGGGGCAGGGAAATCTGCTCCGCTTTTTGTGGATATTAGTTCCACGTCATATGGAGTTTTTTTTGATTATTTACACAATCGGACAAATACAGATTAATAAGTGTTTGATAGGGAATTCCGGAAGAATCGGACTGTTTTTTGAAGTAGTCTATGGTATCACTGTCGATGTTAATAGTTATTTGCTTTTTAAGTTTTTTTGCATAAGGATTTTTTTTGGCAGTTGAAAAATCATATTCAGCTTTCATAATATCACCTCATTCCTCGTATTGTATACGTTCTGACTTGGTTGCTTTTCTTGCAGAAATTATCCGTATAACCGAATCAGCCTCGCGGTAACAATGACACACAACAAGCAAATTTGCTTTTTTACTAAAGCCTAAGATTATAAATCTTTCCTCCTCAATCGAATGCTCAGGGTCATCAATTACCAATGCTTCTTCGTCATAGAATACGGTTTGTGCTTCTTCAAATGATATTTTATGCTTTTTCTTATTTGTTTCGTTTTTATTTTCATCCCATTCAAACTTTATTATATCCATAATTATATTATAATTACAAAGTAGTTATTTGTCAATAGTTTAATAGAAAATTTTAAATTCATAAATCCTATAATTTTTTGCAAAAGTTGCTTGTTTTTGCTTATCTGATTGAAATATAATTATAATGTGCGAAGCTCGCCCTAAGGGGCGGGCTTTTTTCACTTCATAGGAAACTTCGTTTCTATAAAGTAAAAAACAAAGAATAATTCCCGTGCGAAATTTTCCTCATTGCATTCGGAAACGCACATGGGAAGAACAAAGCGCAAGGAGCTTCTTGCCCACCACAGGCGTGCGGCGAAGCCGCTTTGTTCTGTGAACGTGGGGAAGGGAGTATAACCCTCTCAGTGAGCGGTATGAATCCCTCCACCGTGCGAGGCACGGTCCCCCTCCCTTTAGGCAAGGGAGGCCTTTGGAACGGTTATGAACCGTTCCCTATAATGTTGGGAGGTATTATGACGTGGCGGCTAAGAGTGAAAATAAATTCAGTGTTTTGCAGATGCCTTTGCCTGAATCGGGTAAAGTATCAAAGCTTGTTAAAGCTGACTGGACGGGGTTAAATCTTAGGCAGACTGTAGATACAGGGGCTTTGACAATGGAAAAAAACATCTCCACTGATGCAACACCTTATATCATACCTTCAGAAAAGAGGACGGAATATCTTTTGGGATATGAAAAGCCAATTGGTATTTACGGATTTGAAGATTTTTTGATTGTAATTTATTACAATAACAGCAGTATTATGGTTGATTATATTACTGCTGACAAAAAGAAATACACAGGTGAACTGAACGGAACAAATGAATTTGATGAAACTATACCAAGACAAGTGGTTAAGTTTAATGTTTATCAAACAAATTCTGAGACAAAAGAAGGGGAATATATATACAAGCTATTGTTTTTCCCGGACAGAATGTCTATGGATTATTATCTTCCCGATGATGCAGATGATGATTATAAGCTTGTAATTGAGGGAATGGATGTAATACCTGATATGGTTACTTTTTGGAATGTTGAGTCGCCATATATGCCGACGGTGGAAGATGTCAGCAAAAAGAATAAAGAGGACTGCAAAACTGCAACGGTATGGTGGTTAAACACTTATAACAATCTCTGTTTCAGGTGGGAAGGCGAAAGCAGCGGAAGCAAATTATCTTTAGAGAAAGAAGACGGAGAAACGGTGTTTGCAGACAAGGGAAGTTGGGTGGGATGCGTTCCTTACGGATTTCCGAAACTCAAATATGTTACGGTACACTTGTCCAGATTGTTCGGCGTAGATGATGACACGGTATATGCAAGCGGTTTTAATGATTATACCAACTGGGATTTGGACACTGCCGAAAGTTACAGCGATGCCCATGCATGGATGTCAGCGGCACAGTCAAACACCAAGGCAAACGGTAAATTTACGGGAATTTTCACATATCAAAATCACGTTATCTGCTTTAAAGAAGATTTTATGCACGAATTGACTAATACAAAAAATCCGTTCAGAATTCAGGATGTTTTTGCAGAAGGTTGCATTGATATGAGGACTGTTCAGGATGTTGATGGACAATTAATCTTTGTTTCCCGTGACGGAATTAAGGTGTATACCGGCGGAAATCCAAGAATTTTGGGCTATGAGTTAAATATTGATGAGTTTGAATATGCGGTGTCTGGCACTGACGGAAGGAAATATTATTTGTATTATCATACTGATAATACAAACAGAAGACTGCTTGTTTATGATACCTGGGTTGGCAGATGGGCAGAGGAAGAAATATCCGAAGAAGTTATTGGGTTTTCAAAAAACAAAAACGGGATGTTTATGCTCTGCAAAAACGGAACTATATACCGTATGGATACGGATGATTATTCCCACAAATGGTGTTTTGAGACAGATATAAATATGAACAACACCGCAGATATAAAGCATATAAAGAAGATACAATTAGTTGCAGATATTCCTCAAGACAGCAAAATTAAAATTTATCTTTTATATGATGGGGCTGAGTTTGATTATGAGAATATTGATGCAAATAATAAAAATTTGGTGTTTGACAGCAAAAAACAGAACAAGACAGGCAACTTGACGCCAATCAGAATTCTTGTTCACAAAACGGCAAATTATGGTTTTAAACTCCATTTTGAAGGCGAGGGATATGCTAAGATACGGCAGATGGAGATGATTATGTCAGCAGGTGGAGATTTAAATAGATAGTATTGTCGGGGAATAGTAACGGTTATGAACCGTTCCCTACAAGGGGAAGGTTAGTATTAGGAAAATTGCGGACTGTCGAGGACGTCAGTCCCTACTATGTTGAAAGGATGGTTTTATATGAAGGTAAGAAAAATAAGAAGAAAATGTATGGTTCAGGGATGCAGAAATATTAACACATATGCTTTAACTGCATCCAGAGAGTTTGGTCATTCTGTTATCATTTGTGCTGATTGTGCAAAAGCTGCAGTGGAGGCAATTGAGATGAAGGAGGGAAATCCCTCTCTGTCACAGCAGAACCGTGACACCTCTCCTAAAGAGAGAGACTTACCATCTCCATCCCCTGTGAGCGACATCTCCCGGTCAACTAATGCTGACAAAACTGTCAAAGTGAGAGCCAAGGGAGGTAAGAAGAATGAGTGAGGCGGCGGTTATTCTTCTTGCAATCGGAATGGTTATGCAAAATTTTATTCATAAATCCGAAAGAAAAGATTTATATAACCGAATAATGAGCAGGAGCTTTTCCGAATATCAAAATTCGGGAGAAATTCAGTCTGCATTTGGAAAGACTGCACATAAAAAAGTTATGAAAAACTGGCGAGAGGGGAGTGATTGATTTTGAATTTTAGATTTACACCCAGAGTTGGCAATATAACAGCTTCTTTTCGCAGTTTGCTCGGCGGAAATTCAGACACCGGTGATGAGGGACGTATTCCGGTTGACAAAGGTAAAGACGGGGAAATTCTTTTTAAAGAGGATATTATTCAGTTTGTTAACGAACAACTTGAAAAACGGCGTTCGGAAAGAACGGGGCTTGAACAGCAGTGGGTTTTAAATTCAAATTTTCTTATAGGTAATCAATACTGTGATATTAATACTCATCTTGGAACCGTTAAACAGCTTCAGCCTGTGTATGACTGGCTGGAAAGGGAGGCTTACAATCAGATTTCTCCCTTAATTGAAACAAGAATTGCAAATCTTAAAAAGATTACATATCGTATGCAATGCAAACCCAGAACCAATGAATATGATGACTGGGCAAAGGCGGAGGTGTCAAGTTCCTTGCTTCGGCACATTCAGTCGGTTTCTGATTTTGAATCAAAGAAAAATACAATGATTGCCTGGAATGAACTTTGCGGCAACTGTTTTTGGTTATCATGGTGGGACAGTCAAAAAGGCGAAGAATTTTATGATATTCAAAGTGAAACCACAGAAGATGGTCAGACAATTGTAAAAAAAGAGGTTATAAGGGAAGGTGACCTTGATTACGGATTGGTTACACCCTATGAGGTATTTCCTGAAAGTATATATAAACAAACTGTTGCAGCACAGCGTTCGATTATAATTGAACAGGTAAAAAGTGTTGAGGAAATATATGATTTATATGGAATCGAAGTAGAGGGGAAAGAGGTTAAAACTTTTGCTCTTACTCCTATTCCAAGCGGATACGGACTTGGCAAAGAAAGTTCGGTTATGGCTCTCGGGCATAGAACAGTTGAAGATTCCCAGACGGTTATAACATATCTTGAAAGACCGTCAAGGCGGTATGTAAACGGAAGAATGATTATATGCTGTGGAGATGAACTGGTATATTACGGAGATCTTCCTTATGGAAGAATTCCATTAATTCAGGTTATTTGTCGTGAGATACCAGGTCAGTTTTTCGGAAAAAGTGTTATTGAGGATTTAATTCCGAGGCAGAGAGCGTATAACGGATGTATTAATCGTATTCACGAATATATTAAGCGTGTGGCAATCGGGTCATATATTACAGAAGAGGGCAGTGTTGATATTGATGAATATGAAGAAAACGGTCAGGCTCCCGGTGCAATGATTGTTTACAGAAAAGGTTCTGAACCGCCGGTACCCATACCTAACGGGACTTTGCCATCTGAAATAATGACAGAACGGTATAATCTTGTTCGTGATATGGAATATGTGGCGGGAGTTTCACAGCTTACTACAAGCGGAGCGGCTCCAAGCGGTATAACATCGGGTGTAGCCTTAGAGGCCATTCGTGCAACTGATGATACACGTTTATCACTTACAGGTGACCATATACGAAATTCTGTCAGGGCTTTGGCGAGTTTGTGGCTTGAAATATATAAACAATTTGCAAAGACAAAAAGAGTTATGGCTTGCCATGGAAACAATGGAATTGGAAGTGTTATGGTTTGGACAGGTGAGGATATAACCAGTTATGACGTTGAGTTTGTGGCTGAAAACGAACTTTTATACAGTGAGGATGCACAAAAGCAACGGTTTATTGAAGCATACCAGTTGGGTCTTTTTACAGACGAAAACGGACGTATTCCCGAACGTGCTAAATTCAGAGCGTTGGAAAGCTTTAAAGTGGCAAATTTCTCAGAGATTATGAATATAAATCTTTTACAACTTCAGGCGGCACAGAGAGAAAATTCGTTTTTTGAGGATGGGATAATTCCTGAAATGGGGCAGTTTGATGACCATAAAATTCATATTGAGGAACATATGAGATTTATTCTGCAAATGGATTTTCAGTTTTTGAAAAAGAAAAAGCCTGAGTTTGCTTCTGCGATGGAAGAACATATAAAAGCACATCAAAAGAAAATGGCAGAAAGTGCAATAAAGAATATGATGGCATCAGGGAATATAGGTGCAAAAGTGCAATAAATTTACAGGAATTAGTATGATGATAGGAAGGAGATTTTATTATGCAAACATTTGAAGATGCACGCAATGCTGCAAGGAATGCATTGGAAGAAGATGAATTTATTAATGAGGAAAATTCAAATGATATGGGGGCTATTGACGAAATGCCTGAAGAAGGATTAGATATGGATAGTGAAAATTACACTTCATCCGACACAGTAGAAACGGTTCAGTCTTCGCCTCAAGGGGAAGGAAATGGAGTAGGTGATGTGAATAACCCGCAATTAATGACAAATCAGCAGGTGAGTATTACTGAACAAGCAGTGCAAACAGCGGAACAGGCATCACTTGAGGTTCAAAGACTTTCGGCTCAGCTACAACAGGTGCAACAGCAAAATCAACAGTTGCAATCAACTATACAGCAAATGAATGAGCAACATACTCAGGCTGTTATGGAACAGGCGGCACAAAATGAGACACCTGTACTTGATTTTGCGGCTTTGGCTTTTGATGACGAAGAACATCAAAGAGAAAAAATGGGTGAATTTGCAAATCAGATGACAGAGTATGTCAGCAGAAATATTATGGCAGATATTGCTCCCTTTGTTGAAGAGGCAAAAAGGGGACAGAAAGCAAAGGATTTTGAGGATGCCATATCTGCTGTGGCAGCAAATTCTGAATTATCAGGCATAACAAATTCAAGGGAATTAGTTGAACAGATAATGGAGAATAATCCAATCATTGCGGCATCTGATGCACCTATGGCTGACAAGCTTATGATGGCTTATACAATGCTAAAAGGTGTTGAAAGTATAAAAAATCCACCAAGAGAACAGACCCCTGAAGAATTGCTTGAAAGATATAAAAATGACAGCGAATTTCAGGGGCTTGTAGAAAAAGAACGCATAAAAGCAGTAAAAAATCAGCCTAAAATACCACCCCTTTCAGCAGGCGGGGGAGCAGGAAATGCCGCTCTTAATATTCCCGAAAAGCCAAAGACATTTGCTGAGGCAAGAGAATGGGCAAAGAAGCAGTGGAAATAAAGATAAAAAATTAAATTTACATATAAAAAAGGAGAGATTCTATTATGGAACAACAGACTACTTTAAAATGGTTGGAAGAGACGGTCAAAGAGGCATATCTTCCTGTATGGAAAAATCAGTTGGGCGTTGACCCTTCAGCATTTGTTGCAAAGGTAAAGAAAACACCTTTGACAAGCGATCACATTGTGGCAACGGCTCCTATTGGCTTATCAGGCGGATTTGGCTTCGGAGAAGAAGGGGCAAATACTCCTGCTGCCGGTTCACAGAAATTTGAAAGATTTAACCTTCGTGCAAAGGATATGTATGTTAATCTTACAATATCCCAGAAGGCAATCGAACTTACCGGCAGTAAGGGTGCAATGATTGATGCTCTTGATAATGAAGTTAAATCTTCATACGAAACGGCAAAATGGAATGTGGGAAGAGCTTTATTCGGTGATGGTACAGGTATCTTGGCAAAGGTTGCACAAACTACTGATGCAGGGACAGTGTTTATCGTAGATGATGTGTCAAAGCTTAAAGAAGGCTTGATTATTGATATTTACTCCGAAGGAAGTTCAACTGCAAAAGTTGCAGGAAGAAGAATTAAAGCGATAAACAGAACAAGTAAGGCTGTAGAAATTTACGGTGATGGTGTGAGCCTGGCTGAAAATGATTTTATTACTGTTCAGAATTCATACAACAGAGAAATTACAGGCCTTGGTGCAATTTTTGATGATAACATTGATTTGCTTTACGGACTTAAAAAATCTGAACATTTGTTCTTAAAGCCAACTGTAGTTGATGCGAACGGCTCTATTGACGATACATTTATTAATAGTGCTCTTCGTACCGCACAGCGTGATAAAAACGGAAATGTGGATATGATTCTTTGCGGTGATACAGCGTATGATGAATATGTAAATTATCTGCGAGGAAACAATACAAGAATAGAAGCTGTATCTCATACAATAGAGGGCGGATTTAAGGCTATTAAATTTATATTCGGCAACCGTGAGATTGATATTGTTAATGAACAGTTTGTTCCAACCGATGAAATGTGGGGCGTAGACACAACTTCATTTAATCTTCAGGAAACCGGTTGGAAGTTTGCAGAACTTAATGGTGCAGGCGTATTTAATCTTATGGAAAATCAGTCGGTATACCGTGGGCTTTTGACAAATTACGGTGACCTTATTTGCAGTAATCCGGGCGGTTGTTTGAAGATTACCCATGTTACTAACAAGGAAGCGTAATTGAATTTATATTAAAATTTGTGATTAGATTAGTTTGTACGAAAAGGGTTGCATTTATTGTGTGACCCTTTTTATTAAAGGAGAAGTATGATGATACACGTTTTATTGATATATGAAAAGGTTAATTTGGTAATGCCTTTAGAACAGCGAAAATTCTTTCATTATTTAAATGATACTTTGCTTGAATTAAAAGCACTTTATTATGAAAAGAATCCGGCATTGCTCCTTTGTGAATGTGCTCCTGATAATCAGAAAGAAGATTGTTTTGATGAAAATTTCTGGCCTTGGCGTGCCACATCTCTTGATGAGTATTTACCGTTTCTCGGATTATATTTGCCTGCCATAGTTGATAATATTTTATTTCTTGCCGGAGCGGGAGATGGATATAAAAGTGAATTTTTAAGAAAAGCAGAAGAAGCTTATCTTAGTTATTGGAAAAAGAAATCAAGAGGCGGCAGGATAAAACGTGCAGGATGGTAGGAGGGGAGTTAAATGGTAAACGGAAGTATTTATTATGATATAAAATTAGAATTATCTCGACCCAGTCAGGTTGCACCTGTATTTGTCAAACAATATGACTCGGCAAGGTTTATAAGGGCACAGGTGTTTGACAGAGGAAGCAGAATTATTTTGCCCGATGGATGCAAGGCTCTTTTTAATATACAACGGAGTGACGGTACACCTGTTATTGCAGATTGTCAAATTCAATCTGATAACGGAGGAACATATATTTTAGCCCCTATAATCGGTCAAGCTGTTGCTGTTTCAGGTCGGGCTTTTTGTGATATGTCCATTCTGCATAATGGGCTACAGGTTAGTTCTGTAAAATTTATTATGATTGTTGAAAGTGCGGCCGTAACTAATGAGGATTTAAGTTCAAACGAAGATTTCAATGTTTTACAGAATACATTAACAGAGTGCAGAGAAACCATTAAGGAATTTAAAGGCGCAAGCGAATCCTTGAAAATGATGAATAATCGTATGTCCGAAATTGAATTATTACATAGTCGGGATATAAAAGATATAGAGGCTTTAATTAAAAAACTGAATCCATTGGCTGATATAGATTGTTTCAAAAGCTGTTTACACTGGCTGTCGATGGGTTATGGTTCTAAGGCTGTATGCAAAACTGACAGCAGAATAAGTTTTTTTGAAGGTGACGGCTTTTACATATCTCAAAGAGATGAAAGCTTAATCGGGCAAAGCTGTAATATTTTTATTGTTGCAGAGGAAGGTTATGAAAAGTTCAGGGGTAAGGTAACAGGTGTTGAAGAAACATTAACTGAGGGGAAAGGATATAAGATACTTTTCACCAATGAGATTAATAATGGAATAAAGTATTTATCCGATAATGGACTTAAACCTGACGGATTTATAAATTCTCTTATCGTTTCAGGTGGTGTATACGGTGACACTGATGTTGAAATTCCCGATGAATTTTTCAGCGGTGCAATTGGCACAAACTGTTTATCGGGAGTGGGGGGTTTATCTGCAGGTGTTGGCTGTGAGGCTTTAGGATACAAGTCATTGGCTTTATTATACTACTGTGTTGCAACGGCAGAACGAGCTGTTGCTATAGGATACAGATGCAGAGCCACAGGGGATGAATCCTTTGCCCGAAACTGCCGAACAGAGGCTAACGGCTATGCATCTGATTCAAGTGGCCTTAATACAAAGGCGAATGGACCTCAATCTACAGCCGGTGGTTATGCAACCATTGCAGAGGGTGAAAATCAGGTTACATATGGTAAATTCAATATTATTGATTATCTTAACAAATTTATTTTTATCCTCGGTAACGGTAAAGATGGCGGAAACAGAAGAAATGCCTTTACTGTAGATTGGGACGGAAATGTTGAATGTTCAGGAGGTATTAAGTGTAAGGGTGATATTGAGATTGACGGAAAAGGATTGCTGACAACGGATAAATTGGGAACCTTTGCTCTTACCAATTATGTTGCAGGAGTATCAGGCGGTTTAAAGGTTAATTTGGATTGTCCTGTTGAAGCGGACAGTTGGAAGGTATATATAAACGGCAAAGATATTACAGATGAGAATGTTGGAATAAATGATACATTTATTACGGCTCCGGCATTGGTTGAAGGTGAAATGATTATTGCCTTTTTCCGTGACGGAGAAGAGATACTAAGATGCAACTCTGAACTGACATATAAGAATAATTTTATACGTTGCGGTATTTTGAAAGGAGAAATTTAAATGAATAAAAAGAAAATCGGCACAGCAATTGGTGGCTTAGCTGTTGCAACCATTGCTGCAGTTACGCTTAATTCAGGGGGCGGTGCAGAAAAAGAAATCCCCTACACAATAGAACAAAAAAACGAATATGTTACAACTCTCACTGTAGAAAATACGGATGATATTCAGGCTGATATTTATACCCTTTACTGTAATGGCCTTGAGGTGGACACTGCGTTGGTTGGTAAGGCTACCGTAAGTATTCCCCTTGTATTTAAAGATAAGGAGTGCCTTGAGGTAGAGTTTGAATACAGAGGAAAAGATGCAGGAAAAGCAAAATTTGAGGGCGACAGACTTATTTACAAGGGGGAATAGATAATGAAGAAGATATTAATGCTTATTATTTCGGCGGTAATGGTATTTAACTTTATTGCTGTAGGTGCAATTGAAGAAGAATCCGATGTTATTATTACATCTTTGGAGGTTTCCGAGGGCGGAGAGGTAATGATTTCAGGATATATAGATGCCGATACAAAATTTGCAACCCTTCTTGTATATGAAAAGGGTGCAAAGATGTCAACCTTAACAGGCGAACAGATTGCGTACATAGACCAAATTGAGCTTGGAGAGGGTAATGCTTTTCTGTTTAAATTTAGATTAAATGTCCGGTGGAGTGAACAGAAGCTTGACTTTAAAATAGGCGGCTGTGGTGTTCCGTTAATGGGGGAGCTTACTGCCCCTGAAATTTCTGCAACCTTTGATACCATAACAGATAATTCGGTTGTTTACGGTTGTGATGTATACAAGGTCGATACAAAGCATTTAACATCTAAAAATGTAGCTGACAGCGTAGTTAAAGGCGGACATGTTATATACTTTAAGCTTGGCGGAATGTGGTTTGATTTAACATCAAGTGAGGCTACAAGTAGCAAATATCTTACTGAGGAAAATGCTGTTAATGAAAGCGAGGTTAAGGCTTTAGAGATGAGATATTACTATATTTACAGTAACAAGGTTGAATTTGAGGAGGAAGATGTTGATGATGACATTGTTATTGATGACATTGTTATTGAAGATATTGTGATTACTGACCCAAGTTTAGATGTAGACGGTGATGGCATACCCGATTTTGACTTAGATGTAGATGTAGATTTAGATTTAGGTGATATCGACCTTGATGCTTTTAAAGATTCAGATGGGGACGGTATATATGATTCGGAGGATGACTGGGTGGATGTTGATGGTGACGGAGTTGATGACCGTACTAATGAAACAACAGAACCGTAACGAAGAATAAGGGAGAATTAAAAATGGATTTAACACCGACTGTATCGCTTATTACAGAGATAGGAATTTTACTTGGGGCACTTGTGCCGGTTGTGATAACGATCATATGCTTAATAAATGGTATGCGTTGTCTTTTGCGAAGCGAAATGCTGCGTACATATTATCACAATAAAGACGGAGAAAAAATAAGACAGTATGAATTGGAAAATTTTATTTTTCTCTACAAAGCATACAAAGCTCTTAAAGGAAATTCATTTATAGATAAAATTTATGAAGAGGTATTAACTTGGGAAGTTATTACTTAAAGGAGGAAATTGTTATGAAAATTAACTGGAGTGTAAGACTTAGAAATCCTGTATTTTGGCTGACGGCTGTTCCAACTGTTGCCGCAATGGTTTATACAATTTTGGGGTTATTTGGTGTAGTGCCGACACTTTCAGAAAGTGCATTGGTAAATACAATATCCGTTATTATTGAGGCACTTACCGCTTTAGGTGTTTTGGTTGACCCTACAACTTCAGGAACATCCGACAGCGAAAAGGCTCTTACATATACAAAACCGAGATAAAGAAACGGGCAACCATATGGGGTTGCCCGTTTTGACTAATTATTATGTATTTCGCAATATGGTATATATAGATTTATTCTTGGTAATAAGCATCCAACATCTAAACATTTATGTGATCTACAGTAATTTCGTCTATCGTATACTTTTCTGTCGCAGTTAGGATATAAACAATATCCCTTTTGAGTATTATTTGATGTTGTGGGACCATAGATGTTTGTTAAAGTCGTATCTGCATTTTCTCCCGAATGTACAGCACAGTATCCGTCGTATAAATTTATTCTGGGGAAGAGACAACCGTTTTCACGGCAGTTATGTGATAAACAGTAATTTCTGCCATCATATACTTTTTTATCACAGTTAGCATATGTACACTGTTTAGAGGAAGAGGTTGCATTTGCTGCAGGAGTTGGTGTATATGAGTAATCGCTATTTATTAATTTATCATTTTCATAGTACGCATTATGCTGTGTGCCATTTTCATGATCTATAATAGAAAAAATTCCATGTTTTTTTCCTGCTATAAAATTGCCTAAATATGAAACATTATAATACGAGTAATAAAAGTGTCCATCGCCATCCCAGGTACCATTTTCATCAAATGTTCCTGAATAAAATGAATTGTCAGGATATATTATAATTCCATCAATTAAGATACCGTTTGCATTATATTTACCGCTATATATGTATAGACCTTCTTCTGTATAAAAACTTTTGCTACCTTCTGTTAGAACATCATTTTTAAATTTACCTTCAAGCACGGTTTCGCCGTATTGTGAAGAATATTTATGGGTGCCTTCAATAAGATAACCATTCTCAAAAGTTCCTTCGGATACGGTATTATCTGGATCTGTCATTTTGCCGTAAACCAACATTCCGTTTTCATCAAATATTCCTTCATATATTAAACCTGAATGAAACGTTTGAGTTCCTTCTGTAAAAATTCCGTTCTCAAAAATACCGTTTGAAATAACCCATTCACCATTATCTAAAACAAATTCTTTTACACCTTCTCCGTGGGGCTGTTTATTTTCATCAAATGTTCCCTCATATGTAGAGGTTCCGTTTTGAGTTTTTCCAATTCGTTTTCCTGATATAATGACTCCGTTTTGAAAGGTTCCTTCAAAAAGTGTTGTAATAGAACCGTCAACATTTGAATGATACTCATAGCCAATTCCGTTAAGCTGATTGTCAGTGTATTCTCCCTCTATGAGTACATACCCATCATTTAAAGGATAATATTCGTAGCCTTGCCCGTTTAAGCGGTTATTAACATATGTCCCTGATGATATACCGCCATCAGAATAGTATATGGAACCCTGTATTAATATTCCGTCTTTGTATATACCTGTATTTCCAATAGTTCCATCAGATTTGCTTATTAATGTTCCATATCCGTTAGCATTGTTGTTTTCAATTTCTCCATAATATGCATAATTTTCATTCCAATCATATATTGTGCCAAGTGTATTGTTGCTTGTTAAATAGATTGTTTCGGGATTTTCAATATATTCAACTACGGTGTTAAAGGTTTCGGAAACTACACGGAGCGGTATCATCGTACGAGAATTTATAAGCTGTGCAGGAACATCAATTTCTTGTGGTATGGTATTAATTTTTATTGTTGGATTGTTAATTTGTATTTCAATGGTTATTCCTGATTTTTTACCAACTGCTGTATTAGAATCATCAAGCCACGTTACTTCTGCACCAAGAGCTTCAAATAATGCACGCATAGGCACCAATGTTCTGCCGTTTGTCACAACAGGGTGAACATCAAAAACTATCCTTGTTCCATCGAGGTATACAGGTATTCCTTCGTTTGCAAAAACAAAGTTGCTTATAGTTGTTACAATTAGAATTATGGAAATTAGTGCGGATAAGATTTTCTTCATAATTAGTTCCTCATTTCTTTTGTATAATTTATTTTAATTTTTTCCAAATAAAAAAGTGTGCAAGCAATCAAAGCTCACACACTTGAAAAATGTACAGCTTCAATTGTTACCACACAATTTCATGAATAAACACATATAGGCATACTCAAACAAAGCGGTACATTTTTACCATAATAAAATGCCCGATATGTGTTTTTTTATTCATTTGAAAAAGTGTGGTATTCGTATAATATCACATTTATTTATAAATGTCTATATTTTTTTAAAATTTTATTTTTAAAGCGGAGCAGTGCCCCGCTTTTATTTTATACTAAACTATCCTCAACTATATCCTCAAAATGGATAATGGACACGCTCATCTCGGTAAGATTTAGGCTTAATTCTTTTACAAAGTTAAAGTCAGTTGATATATCTCTTATTTCACCAACCATTACGCCTTGTCTTACCGCACCTATGCCGTATGTATTTGCAATTTCATCTTCTATGCATACTGTGCCGGGTATTACAAAATATGTAATAGGACTTTGTTGCAATAGTTCTGATACTGTTATACCCATTCTGCAAGCCAATAGCTGAATTGTATCTAAGGTTACATTTGCATTTCCCCGTTCAATTAAGCTGATAGTGTCCTTGCTTAATCCGCAGTCCTCAGCAAAATCAAACTGGCATAAATTATTTTCTTTTCTAAATTCCTTCACCCTGGTGGCAAGCACCGATTTTTCATCTGTCAATTTTTAAACTTCCTTTCACATTGACCTTTTGTTACATTTTTGTAACAATTCTGTAAAATAATGTAAAAGAAAATTTTGAAATCTGCGACGGAACATATTCCGTTTTTGATTATTTGACTGGATTTTGACTGGAATTTTTATAAAAATTCATATAAATTTAATCAATTTTAGAAAAGAAATTTTCTATTTAAAACAAAGAAAAATCCGTGTAAATCAGCCATTTCAGCCAATTTACACGGATTTAAAATTTTGGTCGGGGCGACAGGATTCGAACCTGTTTTAACCGACGTAAAATTAATATATTCGTGGTTATTGACTGGAATTTTACTGAAAAATTCTAAAAATAAGTCAATTTTCAACGCAAATTTAGTATTCTCTTTTACAAAATTAATTATATCAAACTTTATCGAATTTTACAATACTTTATGCAATAATTTTTAAAAATTAAATGCATTTAGTTTTTCAGCAGTTTCATTTTTTCTTTCACTTCTGATATGTGTATAGATTTGACGTGTCAAGTTTATATCACTATGTCCCATTAATTCCTGCGCATCCTTAACATCAATACCTGCTTCAAAAAGCATTGTTGCATATGCGTGACGTAATTGGTGTGCGGTAATCTTAATATTATTTTCTTTGAGCATTTTATTCCAGTGATATCTTACTTGCTTTTGGGTCATATATTCGCCTTTTTCATTTGCAAAGATATGACCGTGTTTTTTGTCAGGCAGATACTTAGCAAGTCTGTCAAGCAATATTATATCCCTGGTTCCGCTCTCTGTTTTATTTCCCATTTGTAAAATAGGTGTATTACCATCGAAAACTATTCTTTTATTTACTCGTATCCGCATATTCTCTCTGTCTATGTCCTCATAGTTAAGTGCCAGAGCCTCGCTCTTTCTCAATCCTGAATAAAGCAGGAAATAAGCAAAAAAGCCAAATCCTGAATGAAGTCCGTTAACAACTTTTAATACATCGGTTGCAGGTATACTGCGTTTCCCTTTTGGCAGATTTTTTGGCAACGGAACGTTATTACAAGGATTTACAAATATTTCTCCGTTTATCAGTGCATAGGTAAAAATTTGGTTTAATGTACCTTTATATGTTGCAACAGTTTTTTGCGAATATCCTTTTGCAGCAAGAGATTTAAGATACACTGAAATTTCCTGAGCGGTAATATCTTTAAGGGTTTTATCACCAAAACGACTGATAGCGTAGTTATATGATGCCTGACCACTTTTTTTATAAGTTGTGTATGGAATGTCTTTTAGATATTCATTTAGCCATTCATCAGCAACGACAGAAAACCTTCGACCACTCTGAGCTTCGCCCCGGTAATCCATAATCTTTTTATTAACTTCAGCCTGTGTTTTCCCATAAAAGGATTTAACCTTTCCGTTAATGGTTATTTGTTTCATATAACGGCCATCAGCACGTTTTTTCAATCGGGACACCTACCTTTGCAACCTCGTTGTCATCTGCGTAAAGTATATGTTTTTTCAAATTTTACAAACTTTTTCAAAATTAACTATATTGATATTATATTGTATTTTATCTTTTGTCAATACAAAAATGGAAAATTTAGGAAATTTGCATAAAAATAAATAGAAAAATGTAAAAAAATTACAAAAATGTAAAACAACTGAAATATTCTGTTGCCAAATAATGGAAAATGGTGTAAAATTATAACAGCACGTGCTGTATTATTTATAGTTTATAATAGAAAGGAAAGAAAATTATGAAAAACTATGAAGAGATATACAGGACTTTATTAAGTTATGCCAAAAAAAGGGGATTACGTTTAATTGAGGCGGAATTGAGAAATGAGGGGATTGTTGTATGGTTTTATAAAGATTATATAATTATCAATTCCTTTTATAAAGAAAGAACTGAAAGATAATTAAAACATTAAAAATCAATCCCGGTATGCTTATTATACCGGGATTGATAAAAAAATAAAATTTTACTTAAACATATGTGTATTTGCTGTTATGATTTGAATATCTTCTTTAATATACATAAAATCACTATCATGTGTTACAATAATTGCATTATGTTCTTTTGCCAAATTAATATAATCTGCATCATTAAAATCAAAATACTTTGGCTCTGTGTATTGGTTAAGCAGATTATTAATATCAAACAAATTGGAAGATTCGGTATATGTAAAATTTTTAAAATTTTCACTTATTATGTATATAATATTATTCAAATTATTTTTATAGTCCAATGTATCTTTATAATTATATTTAAAACTATATGTATCTGTTTGTAAATTATGTTCTTTTATGTAATAATCATAACCAAGCCTTAAGTATCTGTTAATTAATTCTGAAACTAAGGTGCGGTTATATATAATTTTATTCTTTTTAATGATCTGACCATAAAGTCGGGAATACTCTGCGGTTATATTACGGTTATAATCTCCTTGAGGATGAAAGAGGTACAGAAGAACAACACAATCTAAAAAATAAACAGTGTTTTCTTCCGGGGAATGAGATGTAATATCCTGAATGCTACTCATTTTCATACTCCTTGTCTAAGATTTCGATAATTTCTTTCTTCTTTTCACTATAAAATATTTTTGCACGTTCATTTACTCTTTTTAAAAGCGTAAGATCATCGGGAGAAAGTCCCTCTATTTTTAATTTATTATTCAGAAAATTACTGTCGTAATCTCGATATAGCTGTCCTATTGCTGCATTCATAAAAGCGGATATAATTAAACTGATGCCTGAAAAGTCCAGGACAACAATCTCGTTATTCTTTAACGCTTCAGAGATATTATCAAAAACTTTTTGACCGTCTGTATCCATAATGGCTAAGTCTTTATCAATAATTTTTGCAACATCTATAGTTTTCATATTACATTCCTCCTAAAAAATTGATGTGTGACAATTCACTTCATCAGACATAACATATCTTTCTGTATCATTCATATTTATTTCAAGATTAACAAGGGTTCCTTTGAGAGTATGGGCAGTAATTTGCTTATTTATTTTGCCATTAGAGAGTTCCCAAAATTCATTATCGGAATATATTTGAAGTTTTCCGTTATTTTGTCTAATGAAGTCTTGAAGTAAGGTGAATCCCAATCCGCCACTGGTATCATTTTTTGTGGTGTTTTCCTCCATCATTGCCCATTCTATTGCAGTATGTGGTAATGACAATTTATTTGAATTTAAAAATGAAAAAACATTTTCTTTTATTGTAACACCAAAATCTACAATTGTAAAGTCAACCTTTTCTTTTAATGGATAACATTGACCGCATGCGAATACTGTGGAGCTACCGCTGTGCATACGTGCATTTTCAAATACTTCAAATATGGTTTTCAATATGTTTTTCTTTGCCAAATCTGACATCACAGGAAGCTCCCAACGATTAAGTAAGTCGTTTTCTATATATATTTTTATGCGTTCAACGTCAGTAGTATTAAATTTTTTAAAAGAAATTGCACTGGATTTTAAAGGGGTATTCATATTGAAATAATGTTGTCCAAATCCATTTTCTTCAATTATCCTTCGTACTTTATCATTGACGGAAGGTTTAAATGTTATGCGGTTATTCTTGTATGATAAATCAGACAAAATTGCACCGAGCAATGAACATAAATTCGCAGAAAACCAAGTTGTGTATGACATATCAATGGTAATATCCATATTATTAAAGTGTACAACTCGATTGGCAATTTCAGTTAAGGAACTATATCCTACTAAATCATTTGAGATATATCCGGGCAGGATAATTGTTTCGGTCATAAAATCACTCTTTTTCCTTTAATTCAACTAATTTTTCTATAAACTCAATATCTGATTCTTCAATTTTAGTATTGTCTAAGGTTAAGGCTTTATGTTTGTCATTGATTTTTTGGATATTCAGGTTATGGAGCCTTACAAGATCTTCGAGGTATCCGTCAAGTTTGATTTTTCCCTCATCATCTAATTTGCGATAGTTGGTTACAAGATCTTTTTCGATTTCTGTATATTCTTCGTCGGAGGAGGGAGAGGGAGAATTGATATGTTTTTCTGTATCCCAACCTAACAAACGACCAGTAGGCAAAACTAAAGCTTTTTCAATTAAAGAAATTGCTTCAACTGGAATTTTCGCTGTATCACCTGTTTCATATCGTTGGAGTGTGGATTTAGGTATTCCGGTTAATTTAGAGAGGTCTCCAAGGCTAATATTTTTTTCAGTTCGTGATTTTTTTATTAATTCGTTAATTGTCATTTTTTCACCACCTTGTTCATATTATAAACATTAAGTTTCAAAATTGCAACATTTTTTTTAAAAATAATAAAAAAAGTTTCAAAAATGGGTTGACAATATGGAAAAAGTTTGTTAAGATAAAATTGTCCCAAAAATGAAACGAGGTGATATTTATATGAACTTAGGAAAACTGAATGGACGTATTGCAGAAAAGAAAATTAAAAAAGGTATACTTGCTAAACAATTTGGAATTTCGCCACAGGCAATGAGAAAAAAACTAACTGGTGCAACCAAAATTACAGTAGATGATGCTATAAAATTTTGTGAAATTTTAGATATTTGTGAGTATGAAAAAAAGGTTGAAATTTTTTTACAATAATCGTCCCAAAAACGGGACATACAGGAGGTAGAAAGAATGAACGAAAAGATTAATTTGCTTTATGATATACTTTTAGGGCATTTAAAAGATCTAATAAAAAATAGAACAACCCCAGAGGAGGTTAAATCCATACCTGAGATTGCTCGCGTACTTACTGAATTAATCAGTTATAAAACTCAGTTATAATTTCTTTAACAGCATTATATACTTCTGTGAAAAATTCAGCGGTTTCTATCCCAGTATGTTTGCATGCAATGTTACCTGAGTTTTGCATTTTTGCAACAACAATTTGTGTGGCAATTTCCAATGCTTTTTTTTCGGCATAATTCATATATAATCACCTCCCTATAATTAGATTATAGCATTAAAAGGAGAAAAATGCAACTTTTGGTTTAAAGTTTGATAAGAAAGGAGGGGAGTTTAAATGAAAAAGATTATATGCGTTTTAACAATTATTACAATGGTAATGTTATCTCTTGCAGGATGCACAGAGGCTTCAATGGTTTCGTATAACCTCTCAAAGGAAGCGAATAATTTTAATGATATTCGTCAAATAACAGTTATTAACTGCCTTCAGGGTGATGTGCTATTCCAAATGACGGGAAAAATTTCTATTACATCAGACACTGTGGATAATCAACTTGAAATTGTTGTTGAGGATGAAAATGGTGAATATAAGAAACATTTTATCGGGCTTAGTGATAATGTAACTTATGTGGTGGAAGATATTACTACAGGTGATGTTGACAAGTATAAATATATGTTGAATTTTAACCCTAAAATGTGGTTGCCGGTTGGAGTAGATACAATCGACTAAAAAGGGGAAAGTGGGGTGAGAAGATGTGGAGAAAATAAAAAAATATTTCCTTGAAGATGGATTTCCACCTGAAAAAAGAGAAGAAATATATGAATGGGGTGCCAGGCGAGATAAGAGATATATTTTTATAGCAAAATCAGCTATAAGGTTTTTGGTGGTGCTTATTTTGACGGTAAACTGTATTCTAATAGTTGCAGCAATAGTGTTATTACTGAAAGTGCTATAGCAACACCAGATAAAATGGATGATATGATTATTGGCAACCAAAAGCGAAAAAGAGTGTCATATAAATCAGGGATATATGCGAAAGCTTTTTGCGTTACGATTATGTATGTGAAAGGTATTTTGTTATTTGGAGGAAACAGTTCAACTAAGCCTTTGTGAGCGAGTGCATTTAAAATCTGTATTATTTCTAGATCCGAAAAGCTGAACAATGCATTGAAGTTATCATCTATAATAAATCCATTTTTATAAGTGGTTTTAGTATTTAGCAGTTGTTTAAGAAATTTAATTTGTTTTCGATTGCTTGGTAGTTTAAAAGTCATTTTAAATACATCCTTTCGTATATATATGAACTCATTATATTACACAAAAAAGGATAAGTCAAGGAGGTGATTAATTAGTGAACAGAATAAAAGAATTGAGAGAAGAAGCAGGAATTTCGCAACAAAAACTTGCTGAAAAGGTCGGAGCCACACAGCAGGCTGTGGGACAATGGGAGCAAGGAATTTGTATGCCGAGGGCGGACAAACTGCCGGAGATTGCAAAGGTGCTTGAATGTGATGTGTCTGATTTGTTTAAAACGAAAGTTAGATAAAAAATTGAAAGGAGATGAAAAGATGAATTTTGGAAAAAACCTAAAAAAGTTTAGGGAGGAAGCAGGACTTTCTCAAGGAGAGTTATCCAAACGTGTTTATACTTCGCAGCAGATGATTGGATCAATTGAACAGGAGATAAGACAGCCGTCTTTAACACTGGCATTGGCTTTAGCGAAGGAATTGGGAACAGATGTTGAAACATTAGCGACAAAGGGGGAATAATAAAATGGCAAGAGAAAAAGAAGCGTACAGGGATAATTTGGAATTAATTCTTGAATTTATGAAGAATAAATACGACTATAAAAAAATGATGATGAATAACAAGGATATTCAAGAGTTTACCGGATTAAAATACAAGTATGTTAAGGAAAATTATATGGACGGACAAGCGTTTGTTTCGGTTGCTGTCTTTGCAAGAAAAATAAGTTAAAAATATAAATTTATAAAATTAAAATTTCTATTGAATGTTGCCCAAAGCCCATACAATAGCCAAGCCCTATTGCATGGAAAGAAATTTTAATTTAGTTAAGGAGGAATTATTATGAAATTTAAGAAAGGCGATATGGTTAAGATTAGAGAATGGGAGGCAATGGCTGAAGAGTTTGGAGAGGAAAACGGATTTATTCAAACACCTGCAAGAAGCTTTTCAAAACGAATGAAGAAGTTATGCGGAAAGCCGGCTATTGTTGAAGATGCAGATGGAACTGCATACAAGCTCAGACCTATGAAGGTTGAGGATATAGGACTTGATTGGAACTGGGATTTTACTGATGATATGTTGGAGAGGTAAAGATGATGAAAATTCTATTTATATTAATGCCGATAACGGCGGTATGGCTACTTTCGGCAAATGAACAGGGGTTAATTGGGACTTGGGCTGTGTGGACAAGTTTTATTATTGCAATAGGATTTGTTGTGGCTCAGATAGTTGCAGGGAAAGTGAGGTGAAGATAATGCCGTATTACGAAACCTGCCCTGATTGCGGGGCAAATCTCGATCCTTGCGAGAAATGCGATTGCTATAAAAAAGGTCCCGTTTGTGAGGCAACACAAAACGAGACGGAAGATTTTTGGACTAAATCTTTGTCTAATTATAGCATAAATCATTCGGAAGGTCAAGGGTCAATTATGTTGAAAGGACGAAGGCTATGAAAAAGAAGAAGAAAGTCGGGCAATATACTTGGTCTGAAGAAGAGGTAGAATATTTGATACATAATTACGAGAAAACACCGACCAGTGTTATTGCTAAAGAATTAGGCAGGAGTAAAAATGCAATTGCCACAAAGGCTTATACCTTGAAGCTGACAAAAGATGAAATGGCAATAGAGAGAAGTGGCGGAAAACAGATGGTATTAAAAGACAAATTGGAAGAAACGCCACTTACTGAGGATATAATTTGTTTTTATCACAGACGAGGCATAAATGAAGAACAGATTGCAAAAGAGATATGCCGACCTGTTGAACAGGTAACAGATATATTAAACCGATGCCTTAATAATGGGAAGTATGAATATTATGCAAGGCAGGAAAACAGCGGTATTCGGTTTGACAAGAAAAGTCCTCTGATTATCAACAAAGGAATTTCAGGAAGTAAGAGAGGAGCGGTGAAAAATGAGTAATTACACCCATCCTGATATATTGCAGATGGAAAGATGCGGATATCTATACGGCGAAAAGCAAGAAAATGTTTTACTTGGTGATTGCGAGGAATGCGGTGAAAGTGTTTACAGTGATATATGCGGTGATGCATATAAGACAGATTCAGGAATGATATTTTGCTGTGAGGAATGCTGTCACGACTTTTTTGGGATAAGGAGCGTGGACGCATGAGGAAGCAAGATATGAATGCACAGATAAATTTTCTTGATGAAATTATAGTCGACAACTTTGCCGGAGGTGGCGGTGCATCAACTGGAATTGAACTTGCAATGGGAAGACCTGTCACCATAGCAATAAATCACGACCCCGCAGCCATACTTATGCATAAAACAAATCATCCGTATACAGAGCATTTGCAAGACAATGTATGGAATATTAACCCGGAAGAAATATGTTGCGGTCGGCCTGTGGGGTTGGCGTGGTTTTCACCAGATTGCAAACATTTCAGCAAGGCAAAAGGTGCGGCACTAGTTGACAAAAATATAAGAGGTCTTGCCTGGATTGTTTTGAAGTGGGCAGGAACAGTCAGACCAAGGGTTATCATCCTTGAGAATGTTGAGGAGTTTAAAACTTGGGGACCCGTGCGAAAGGGTAAGCCTATAAAAAGCAAAGCAGGACAAACATTTGATAAGTGGTTCTGTCAGCTTGAGGCGTTGGGGTATAAAATTGAGCATCGTGAACTTATAGCTGCAGATTATGGAGCACCAACAACACGCAAGAGATTTGTTCTTATTGCAAGATGTGATGGTAAGCCTATCGTGTGGCCTGAGAAAACTCACGCACCGAGAGATAGTGAAGAAGTAAAATCAGGTAAATGCAAACCATGGGTATCGGCGGCAGAGATTATAGATTGGAGTTTGCCTTGTCCGTCAATTTTTGAAAGTTCGGCACAAATTAAGAAAAAGTATGGACTGAAAGCAATGCGACCGCTAAAGAATAATACAATGCGCCGTATTGCAAGAGGAATTGATAAGTTCGTTATTAAAAGTCAAAAGCCTTTTATTGTTCAGGTTAATCATAGTGGAAGTGACAGAGTGGCGGGTATTGAAAATCCCTTGGGTACAGTAACGGCGAAACACGGATATGGCATAAGTGAGCCTGTTTTGACACCATTACATATGCATAATCATTCGGGCGCAAGTGGAACGGATATGCAAGACCCAATAAATACTATCACCTCAACAGGTGCTCAGATGTTAATAACACCGCATTTAATGCAAATTGGTCAAACAGGTGGCGGAGATAGAATAAGAACGGTTGAGAAACCCGTACCAACAATTGTGTCAAAAGCGGAGGCTTGCTTAGTATCTCCTACACTTATTCAATATCACGCAGAGCAAAGCGATAAAGAAGTTCGTGCAAGTGGTTTTAAAAAACCTTTAATGACGGTTGATGGTTCAGGAAGATATGCGATAGCAGCTGCACATCTGACTGAATGGTACGGAAATGCCCAAGATGCACTTTTGTTAAATTCGCCATTACATACGATATGTTCAAAAGACAGAGAAGCTTTGACGCTCGCTCACATTACAGAATTTAAAGGGCAGGATATTGGGCAGGATGTGAATAATCCTTTACGAACAATAACTACAAGTATAGGTGAGTTTGGAGCAGTCCATACAAGACTTGAAAAAGTAAATGGTTTTAATGATTTAAAATTCTGGTCGCAGGTAAGGGATATGCTCAACACCTATTGTGGCTATAACATTGCAGAGGACGAAATTCTTATCCTTACAATAGGCGGTATTGATTACTTTATATCAGACATTGGACTTAGAATGCTAACGCCTGCAGAGTTATACCGGGCGCAAGGATTTCCGGAAGATTATATTATAGACCACGATTATACCGGTAAACCTTATCCAAAGAGCCAACAAGTGGCGAGATGCGGTAATTCGGTATGTCCGCCTATGGCAAAAGCGTTGGTAGCTGTAAACCTTCCTGAATATTGTGTAATTGATTTTAGCACAATGGCGGCACTTACAAAATGTATTGCGATTTAGAGAAAGGAGTGAACGTAATGAACAAGATATTATTTCAGGGGAAACTTAAAAATGAGAATATGCCATATAAAAAAGGGCAATGGGTTCAAGGTGACCTTTGTCAATTAGTAGATGGCAAAAGAGTTATACCTCATATATACGGATATGGAGAGGTTATCCCTAGAACGGTAAGCCGATACAGCGGATTTGAGGCAACAAATGGCAAGATATTTGAGCATCATATTATACGATGTGGCACTTATTTATTTGTGGTTTCATACGGAAGATGCGGAAGAGGTTATGAAGGCTTTTATCTTCAGGGATATGACAGGACTACCAAAAAGCGGAGAAGTCAGGGCTTGAGAGATGATATTTATTATTGGATTGAAAATTATGGAGCGGAAATTGTAGGGAATGTTTTTGATGTGGAGGATATAGAATGACAGAGCGTGAAAGATTGATTGAGTTGTTAAAAAAATTGGGCAATGAAGAAAATGACGGAATAAATGCGGAAAGCATAGCAAATTATCTTCTTGAAAACGGCGTAATTGTACCGCCTGTTAGAGTGGGAAATATTGCTTACTTTGTCTTATATGACGGTGTTGATGATGAGTGGTTTATATCAGAGGAGCCTATCGTAGATGTTTGTACCAAAGGTTTTTATACATCAGGCAAAAACGGTAGCACAGAAAATTGCGATTTGTGGCTATGGTCTTGTGTAGGAGATGATACATTCTTTGATAAAGAGGAAGCGGAACAGGCGTTAAAGGAGAAGGGAAAATGACAGATGACAAGATTATAAAGTCTTTGAAGTGGCTTGTTTTTAATTTCCCTAAAATAGAAAATCCGGAAGATGATGCAGATAAAATATGTAATTGTATTAACCTGTATTGTCAAAACGCTATTGAATGCATCAACCGCCAAAAGGCAGAGATTGAGAGGTTGGAAAAAGAAAACCATTTAAAAGAATTGGAGATAAAAGAGTTTGTACTTATGATTGGAGAATGTAGGGCTGGCGCAATAAAAGAGTTTGCGGAGAGGTTGGAAGATAGAGTTTATAGTCAAGCGGTAAGAATTAAAATCGACAACCTTGTAGAAGAAATGACGGAGAACGATTTTAAGGAGTGAGAGTATGAGAGAAAAAAGGCTGGTTAACGATAACCCTACAACTAATACAGAAACTATGCTTAATTTAGCTTATGCGAAAGACGGCAATGTTTATCTTCGATATGGTACAGACGATATGAATTTGTGCGATTATGTTTCTGCTCTTGCAACGAACAAAGGTTGTAATTATACATCAACGGAGATTATGGAAGGTGCTTGTTTGGAATGTGATTGTGAGGTTAATTTGTTATATTGCCTTGCCGTACAAGCTGCTGAACTTCGTGAAAGGCTAAAATATTACGAAGATTTAGAAGAACAAGGCAGAATGATTATATCTCCTTGTAAAGTAGGCGCAGATGTTTACATTTACATAGCCGAAATAGATGCAGTTTGTCCCGCTAAAGTTACGGAAATCTATAAAGACTATCAAACAACATCAACACCTGTTTGGATAGAACTTTTCTATAAAACAGAAAACGGGAAAAGTCACGGCATTAAATTAAGTTGTGATGTATTTAAGTTACTTTGTCATTCTACTAAAGAAGAAGCCGAAAGAAAACATAAATCACAATAAAATCGCAATTCAAAGGATAAAAGAACGATTTTAAGGAGTCAATATGAGCAAAAATAGATATGCAGTAACCTGTAATGGCAGAACGGCTTTTTATGCTTGTATGTGGGAAGATATAAGACAATGTGCTATGGATAGTGGATGGGCGGTTGCTCTGCACGGCAGTCTTTCTTCCGATATGGATATTATGGCTATGCCGTGGGTAGAAAATGCCGTTACATTTGAAGAACTTATAAACAGAGTATCAAAACTATTTAAGGACAATGATATGTCAAGTCAGTATGTAATTACATATAACGAAAAAGCTCATAACAGGATTGTTGCTACAATTCCTATATTTGCAGATTTTTACCTTGATATATCAGCAATAAGTCAATAAAATCGCAATTCAAAGGATAAAAGAACGATTTTAAGGAGGAAATTATGAATAAGGATGTTTTAGATAAGATACTTGATAATCATAAATTATGGTTGAAAACAAAGGAAGGCGGTGCGGAGTGATGGCGATATATATTGATGAAGGCAACGCAAAGGCAGATTGTGGCAAGCCAAGGCTGTCCCTTGTACCCGTGGAGATAATTCGTAATATTGCAAGGGTAAGAGAATTTGGCATAAAGAAATACAAGGACCCTGATAACTGGAAAACAGTTGAGCCGGAGAGATACAGAGATGCGGCGTTTCGACATATGCTCTCATACATAGATAATCCATCAGGGGTAGATGAAGAAAGCGGACTTCCGCATCTTTACCACTTAGCTTGCAATGTGGCGTTTTTGTGTGAATTAGAAAAAAAATAAAACATTTTAAAATATATAAATATCAGGAGGAAAAAATAATGGCGATTTTGAAACCGGAACAAATGGATTTTAGTACAGACAACATTATTATGATAGTCAGCGGATTGCCGGGAGTGGGCAAGACAACTCTTGCTTGCTCGGCTCCCGATGTGGCGGTTATAGATGTTGATAACGGAATGAAGAGGGTTAGCCCTCAGCACAGACGTGATGCTCTTTTGGTAAATACATATGAAGAGCTTCTTGCAGATTTAAAAACAGCTGAGATTTCAGGTAAAAAAACTCTTGTCTTTGACACAACAGGTGCATTTATTGATCTGCTCAAGGATTGGGCAATGCGTAATAATGCATCTGCCTGCAAAAAAGGCGGAGGTATTTCTCAACAGGGATATGGAATTGTTAAATCTGAGTTTTTAAGACTTTCGGCAGAGTTAAGACGAAAGCACAATGTAATTTACATATTCCATACTTCAAAGAAAGCGGACAAGGATGGCAATCCGATTTATGAGCTTATGTGTGAGGGTGCAGCTCGTGAGGTTGTATGGCAGCCTGCGGACTTGGGAGCATATCTGCAGATAATTGATAACGAAAGATATCTTTGCTTTTCTCCTACTCAGGAATATTCTGCAAAGGCAAGCTACGGAATAAAGGGTATGCATAAGGTTCCCGAACTTAAAGAGGACGAACCAAATACCTTCTTAACTCAGCTTTTTGAGAAGGTAAAGGCAAACCAAAAGGCGGAAAGCGATGCCTTTAAACCTCAGAAGGATGCTTATGACAAAGCAATTGAGGAAGGTAATAAGATTATTGCTGATGTATCAGAACCGGAAGATGTGGCAAAGGCAATGGACAAGCTGAACAAAATTTCACATAGTCTAACAAGTGAAAAAGAGCTTCGCTCTAAGTTTGCTCAAAGACTGTCGGACCTTGGAATAACCTACAATAAGGAAACTAAGGCTTATGAGCGGAAATAAGTTTTTGATAACGCAAAGTCTGCTTTCGTCATATGGGTGGATTTTCAAGACGGAAGACGGTTACGAAGATTTTTTGGATACTCTTAACAGAAAAAGAGGCAGGCAAACTCAGGCAATGCTTGACGGTGTTCAGTTTGAAAATCTTGTGACGGAATACTGCAACGGAAATCTGCCCGAGGACGGGCATAAATGGGAAAATGGGATAAAGGGCATAGGTGAAATTGTAAAGGGCGGAGCCTTTCAGGTGAAGTCGGCACGCAATGTCACTGTAAACGGAGTACAATTTGTATTATACGGAATATTTGATGTGCTTAAATGCGGAGAAATATTTGATATAAAGTTCAGCAAGACATATTCTTACGGAAAGTATCTTGACAGTCCGCAACATCCTATGTATTTTGCCCTTTGCCCGGAAGCTGTGAAATTTACATACCTTATATCCGATGGGAAAGATGTATACAGAGAACCCTATCTCAGGGAGAATACACAACCTATTGAAAAGGAGATTGCGGAATTTATGCAGTTTCTTGATGAGAGGGATTTGGTAAGAATTTATACAGAGAATTGGAGAAGTAGGGGAGGATAGTATCCTCCCGTAGTATTGCGGAAATTTCAATTGGGCGGATGATATCCGCCCCTACGGCAAAAGGAACGGTTATGAACCGTTCCCTACAATAAGAAATCAACAAGGTGTATTGCGACGATGACACAGCGGCAAGGGTGCAATAGCCTTGATAAAAGGAAAGGATGATTAAAATGTCAAATTGGGATTATGAAAGAGAGGAACGTCCAAGGGTTGAAGCGGGAGAGTATCGGGTGGCAATTGTTAATGCAGAGGAATCAACTTCAAAAGCAGGCAATCCGATGATTGTTCTGACAATTTCGCCTCTTGGATATGATCTTAAAATCAAACATTATATTGTAAAGAACGAGTATTTCAATCGAAATATGACCGAGGTTTTTGACAGCTTCGATATTACAGAGGGAGATTTTGAGTTTCTCGGATGGAGAGGTGCTGTGGGTGCTGCCAAGCTTAAGGAAGATGAAAGCGGTTATTTGAAGGTGAATTACTTTATTGACAAGGAAAGGGCCGAAAAGCTTCCGCCTTACGAGGGGGAATTGCCTGAAAGAAATACTGTTAATAATGATTTTACACCGCTTCCTGACGATGACGGACTTCCCTGGGAGGAATAGATGAAGAAATACAGAACCGACAAGGAAGTTAAGGATTTATTAAAAAAGGTAAATGTTATTTGTGATACCAGAGAACAGGTTAACGGTAACATAACAGGGTATTTTGATAAAAATAAACTGCCCTACATCTCACGAAAACTTGATGTAGGGGATTATTCCTTTGAGGCAGAGGGTATGACCTTTCAGGATAATGTTGCAATTGAACGTAAGGCGAGCATTGATGAGATTGCAGGAAACTTTACAGTGGGGCGACAGAGGTTTGAGAATGAATTTCTCCGGGCAAAGGCAAACGGAACAAAGGTATTCTTGCTTATTGAAGATTGCAGTTGGGAGAAAATCAAATCTCACGATTACAGGAGCAAGCTCAAGCCTCAGTCGTTAATTGCAACATTACTGTCCTGGCAGGTGAGGTACAATATATCAATTATATTTTGTAAGGCAAAGGAATCAGGAGAGTTAATATACGGAATTTGCTATTATTGGTTTAAGAATTATTTAGAACATTCAGCAGGTGTGTAATATGAAATTCAACTTTTCGGATGAGATTATGGAACGTGTGAAAATGTCTGATGTTATCAGACTTTATCACGGAGAGGGACGGCATAACCGAACAAGCTGTCCCTTTCACAACGGTAAGGATAACAATTTTTGTTATGACGGGGTTGTTTATCATTGTTGGGTATGCGGTGCTAAGGGAAATGTCATTACATTTGTAATGAATTATTTCAAGACGGATTACAAAACTGCGACAGCAAAGATAAATGAGGACTTCAAGCTTGGTCTGCCTATTGAAGGAAATATGTCATTAAGACAGCGGAGGGAATTGCTCAGACGTGGCGCTGAAAGAAAGAAAAAACGAGAGGACGAAGAACGTGCAAAAATTGAATGGGACGAACTTAAAAACAGACTGCTTGATGAATACGCAAGACTTGACAGAAACCGAACCAAATATGCTCCAAAATCTCCCGAAGATGAATTTCATCCGCTGTATGCGGAGGCGGTAAGGAAGATTGGCTATGCAGAGTATTTGATTGATATGTATTTATGATTTACAGAAGAGAGGAAAGAAAATGCAATATTCAGATAATGAAATAATGACCTTTACGCCGGCAATGCTCTTGAATGAGGATTTTCTATACAGCATATATGACAGCAATGATGATATAGAGAAAGAGAGGGTTAAAGCTGTTGTTTTATCGAGGGCAACTGAATTAAGAATAAAAACTCCTGTTTCCAATATCTTTAAGACTATGGACAAGACGGAAAGGGAACTGGCATCTCAAAAAAAGTATAATGAAAATGAAGTTCCTCTTCAAAGGGGAAAGGAACAAAAGCCTCTCAATACCATACAGAATTATCTGAATGTGCTGCGAAATGACCCTATATTTGACGGATTATGTTTTAATCAGCTTACATATGCCCCTGAGGTTTATACGGACAACGGACTAAGAAGATGGGTGGATGCAGATGACAGTCAGGCAAGGCAATATATTGAGGAAAAATATGAATTATACAGTATACCAAAGCTTGATGATGCATTGAGGCTTATATTCCGTGAACGTGAATATCATCCTATAAAGCAGATTATTGATGCTGTGAAGTGGGACGGAGTTGAGAGGATACCAACCCTTCTTATTAAGTGGTTAAAATGTGAGGACACGGCTTATACTCGTGAGGTTTCAAGGCTTATTTTTTCGGGTGGAATTAATCGTTTATATAATCCCGGATGCAAGTTTGATGATGTTGTGATACTTATAGGAACAAAGCAGGGCGAGGGTAAGAGTACCTTTGTAAGATGGCTTGCCTTGCAAGATGATTTTTTTACCGAGGTAACCGAGATTGAGGGGCAAAAGGGAATGGAAGCCTTGGAAGGTGCGTGGATTTGTGAGATTGCGGAGCTTCTTGCACTCACCAAGACCAAGGAACAGGAGGCGGTCAAGAGTTACATTACAAGACAAAATGACCGTTACCGCAGACCTTTTGACAAGCGAGTGACAGACCATAAACGGCAGTGCGTATTCATCGGAACAACCAACAAGGCACAGTTTTTGACAGATAAGACAGGAAACAGACGATTTTATCCAATAACCGTAAACCAATCAGGTTATGACTTATTTGAGAGTGAAGCTGAAATCAGAGCGGATATTTTACAGTGTTGGGCAGAGGCAAAGGCGAAGTTTGACAAGGGCGAGATGAAGCCTTATGCGGACCGTGCTTTAAGTGAGCAGATAAGAGAAAAGCAACAGAGTGCCGTTGAGGATGACTGGCGTGAGGGCTTAATAATGCAGTATCTTGAGAACAAGACTGAGGTTTGTATTCTTGAGCTTTGGCAATGTGCATTAAATAATCCCGTAACCAAGCCTACCAAGAAGGACAGCAATGAGATAGCCTTGATTTTGCAGGCAACAGGTGAGTGGGAGAGAATGAATAAAGATAAAAGATTTCAAAATTTTGGAGTTCAAAAAGGGTGGAAAAGAAAAAATTGTGTAAATGGATTTATTCCTACTAAAGAAAAGACTCCGTTTGACGATTAGTGATTTTGCACAAACAAAAAGATGGTTACAGATGGTTACAAGATAGTTACATAGTTAGTTACACTATATTAATACTAATAAACCTTATAAAAATGTATAATTTGTATAATATTACTATATAAAATGTAACTAAGATTTTATATAAACTTATTTTTGAGAAAATTAAAAATGTTTTTATTTTTGTAAATATATTTTAGAAAAATTGGTTACAGTTGGTTGACAATTAATAATTTTAAATCAAGCAAAGCCTTGTGTAGCAAGGAATTGAGAGAAAATTAAAAGTGTAACCAACTGTCAACCAACTCAAAGACGGTTACAAAGAAAGGTCGGGAGGATTTAAATATGAAAACGGGTATTGTACGAAGGATTGATGATTTAGGAAGGGTTGTTATCCCCAAAGAGATGCGTGACAGATTACAGATTACAGAAGGTGATCCGCTTGAGATAAGTATTGAAAACGGCAAAATATGCTTTGAAAAATATATTAAAGCAGAGGATTATGAGCTGATTGCGGAGCGATTAAGGAAAGAATTGTTGCAGGATGACAATATAGATGATAAAGAGAGAAATGCTCTTGATATTCTTATTTCCAATGTAATTAAAAGGCTTAAGAAATTATAAATAGTAGTGATATGTGGAAATGTATAATTGTAAAGAAGGTGTGAATGCGGATGAACACAAAGGAATGGCTAAATCGGGGACGTGAGGCAGAGCTTAGGTTGAAAATTTTGCTAGAGGAAAAAGAGAAAATAAGAGAACTGTCTTACGGAGTGCGTACTGCCTCAAGCGGCGGTGATGCTGAGCGGGGAGTTAGAATTCAAACTTCTCACAGACAAAAACATATGCTGAGATATGATGAGTATGTTGAGATGATTGATGAACAGGCTACTGCTTTGTTAGAAGCTAAAAAAGAAATACTTAATGTTATTTCTCTTGTTAATAACGGAGAATTACAGGCTTTACTTTTAGCAAGGTATGTGGGAGGAAAGACTTGGGAGAAAATTGCGGAGGATATGAACCGTTCACGATATGGGGTTAGCGGAGATTTGCACAGCAGAGCTTTAAGTGCTGTAGAAAGACGATTACAGGAAATGGGTGGAAAAATATGAGAGGAAAAAAAACATCGCCGGAAACGGTATATAAAATTATGGCAGCATGGGCAATCAATAATAATTTTGCTCAGACTGCGAGAGATTTAAATATTAGCGAGAGTTCTGTGAGGAAGATTGTTATTGAGAACAAGGATAAACCTGAGTTTGCGGAACTTTGCGGCTTAAAAAAGAAGGAATTTAGTGAAGCAACCACTGAGTTAATTAATTTGGCATTGGAGAGAATCAGAAATTTGCTTGAGAACGAAGAGGCAGAAATACCTTTAAATCAGCTGACAACTGCTATTGGAACGCTATATGACAAACGGGCTTTGGCTCAGGGAGATGCAACGGAAAATCGGTCTATAGAGATTAAACTTCCGGAAGGATTTGATGAATATGCAGGGTAATCTTGCTTTAATGGTAGATATATCCACTGCAAGCGAAAAACAAATACAATTTTTTAAATCACGAAAAAGATTTGTGGCTTACGGCGGTGCCAGAGGCGGAGGGAAGTCATGGGCTGTTCAGAAAAAAGCAATTATGATGGGGGTAAACTATCAGGGAATAAAGATGCTTCTTTTAAGACGTACATATCCTGAACTTCAGGAAAACCATATAAACAGTTTAAGAAAGCAACTTAGCGGTTATGCAAAATACATAGAAGTGAGAAAGGCTTTTGAGTTTCCAAACGGGTCAACGCTAAAGCTTGGATATTGTGCAAACGAGAATGACACTCTTCAATATCAGGGGCAGCAATATGATGTTATATTTATAGACGAAGCTACTCAGTTTACATATAAGATGTTCAGTGACCTGACTGCCTGCGTTAGAGGCGTTAATAATTTTCCAAAGCGGATATATCTAACCTGTAACCCCGGTGGTGTAGGACACGAATGGGTTAAGAGGCTGTTCATTTCTAAAAAGTATGAAAGAGATGAAAGACCAGAGGACTACGAATTTATTGCAGCAACAGTTTTTGACAACAAGCCCTTGCTTGAAAGTGATCCTGAATATGTTCGTATGCTAAATAACCTGCCTGATGATATAAGGGCAGCATGGCGTGATGGTAACTGGGATATGCTTGCAGGACGTTATTTTGACGAATTTAACAGAGGAGTTCACGTTGTTGAGCCTTTTGCTATTCCTGATTACTGGAAAAAATACAGAGGGATTGACTATGGTTTAGACTGTGCTGCCTGTGTTTGGGTTGCAATTGATGAAAGCGGAAACTATATTATTTACAGGGAATATGCCAAGCCTGATAAGAAAATTTCTGATGCGGCAGAAGATATTCTTAATCTTACTGATGAAAACGAAGTGATTCAGTATACAGTTGCCCCCACTGATCTTTGGGGAAGATCTCAGGAATCTGCAAAGACAAAGGCTGACCTTTTCCGTGAAAGTGGTCTAGATCTAATAAAGGGGAGTAATGACAGAGAGGCAGGATGGCTTGCTGTTAAAGAATTATTGGATGTAAAGGAAGTTGGAGAGGGACAGAAATACAGTAAAGTTAGTATTTTTTCTAACTGCGAAAGGTTAATAGAACACTTGCCTGCATTGCAAAGAAATCCTAAAAAACCTACAGATTGTATGACGGAGCCTCACGAAATAACTCATCTTCCTGATGCCTTAAGGTATTTTGTTCTTGAATATGTTTATCCGTCTAAAAAGCCAAAAAGTGAGAAAACTTCTCTTGAAAGGTATCGGGACAGGGTTATCCGTCAAAGCAAAAGAAAAAGCTATTATTAAAATCATTTGCAAATGTTGCTTGTTTTTGGCAGTGGAAAAAGAATATAATTATAATGTGCAAGGCTCGTCCCAAAGGGACGGGCTTTTTTTTCTGTGAATGTGGGGAAGGGGATGGAACCCTCTCCGTCAACCTACGGTTGACACCTCTCCCAAAGGGAGAGGCTCTAATTGCTAAGCAACTATTTACTAATTACTACGTTGGGAGGCGAGATGAAGGATGCGAGTGATAACGAGCATAGGGCTCTCGCAAAGGCGTGTCCTTTGTGGGAAGAAGGAGCAGCCGCCGACCAATGCGAAGGATTGGCGGTTAGACAATCCGAGAACAGGAGGCGAGATGCGACGTGGCATACTTAAATTCGATATTTGGAAAGCAGGATGAGGAAGATGTGGCAGAGGTGTCAGATAAGAGCAGAACAGTTCAGCAGTCTTATAACAATGACAGTTTATCATCAGGGGAAAATCTTACAGACGACTACACAGTGAAGACACAGGAAATCAGCGACTATGCGAACGGAAGGATAGTATCCGTCCCTACCGGTTACTATACTAAGGAACAGCAGGGAGAAAACAAGAAAATAGAGAGAAACAAAAAGGCGGCGCAGGAGAGGTTGGCAAAAAAGCTTGGAAGTTTTACTTACAACCCATTTCTTAAAAGTGACGGAACCTTAGTTAATGCAAATATGCCCTGGCAGAAGATGCTTGACAGTGAGAGTACATCTGCATTGACAAAAGATTGGATTACGGCTGCAACAGGGATGACTGCAGCTGAAAAAACTAAAGATATGTCCGTAAATTCTGAGAGTTTGAAAGAAAGCGAAAGTGCAGAAACAGAGGAAACGATATACGAAACAGGAGGAAGTGTAACAGGGCTATCTTCCAATCAGCTTGCTAAGATGGATATTGCTTCTGAACTGCCAAGATTATCTACGGCACAGATTGCAAAAATCATACAAACTCATTTTGGAAACAGTTCGGTTATATCAGCCTCTGATGCAGAGGGAATTAAACAGGCTCAGGATAAGACAGGTATGAGTGCTTTGGCTATCTTAGGTATAGGTGCTTTGGAGAGTGGTTACGGTACATCACAAATAGCTAAAAATACAGGGAATTTGTGGGGATACGGCGCAACCAATATTAATCCTGAAGGAAACGCTCACAAATATGGTGCTGTGTCAGGCGGTACAACAACCTATGCAACCGAATTTATGAAGGATTATTATAACGGATACGGTGCCAAGAGCATATGGATGGCAGGCTCAGGAAATAATCCGGCAGGAAAGGGATATGCATATTTCGATAACGGTTCAATAAACAGCGGATGGGTAAATTCCGTAAGTGATATTATGGAAAAGTTTTGTGTTACTCTTTCAAATGCGGGACTGTCAGGAACAACAACGGCAAAAGAAACCTCTTCAAAGGGCTTGGAAAGTTCTGTTTCCGGCAGACAGTACAGGAGTAAGGCGTTTCAAAAGCGTTATGGCGGTTCGGGCAGTAATAGTTCTTCAAGTTCACAAAGCACTAAAGGAAATTCACTTGTAAGTGCTGCCAAAAAGTTTTTGGGAACACCTTATGTTTGGGGCGGAACATCCCCAAGCGGTTTTGATTGCAGTGGATTGATGCAATACGTTTGTGCTATGAACGGTATCAATATCAGCCGTACCACTTATGATCAGATAAATGAAGGCAAGGCTGTGAATAAAAGTGATTTACAGGCAGGAGATTTGATTTTCTTTGGAACAAAGGACAACCCTCATCACGTTGGAATGTATATTGGCGGAGGGCAGTACATTCAGGCTCCTAAGACGGGAGATGTGGTGAAGATAAGCAAATTAAGCGACAGGGGCGATTATCTTACTGCAAGAAGAGTTATATAGAGGGAGGGTAAAAAATATGTTTAATAGCGGAAAAATGGCGGCAGAGCTTATTTCAGAGATTGAAAGCGAAGCTGATATTGCTTTGCCTATACCAAAGGCGACCTGGGTATTATGGCTTAACGAGTTGGAGTATCTTTTATACAGTGAAATCATAAGGCAACAGAGAAGGGCTGAGTTTTTCTCGCCTGTAGGTGAGTTAAAGCTTGAAGAGATTGAGGTTGACAAAGGACAGGCAGTTCCTTTGCCTGATGATGTATATCAGGTTTATGCGGATAAGCGGCAGTTGATACAATCAACGGTAAACAGCGGGGTTATTTTTCCTGATACCTGGTACATTGACGGAAACGTTATCAGGTATAACACTGAATTTGAACCTAACTGCATAACACTAATTTATTTTGAAAGACCTGAGTTAAAGAAAGTTGATGAAAACGGAGAAATATCAGCGGATACTGTCAGGGTGCCTTACGGATTTTTGGATATGGTTAAGTCGAGGCTCAGAGGCGAGGCGTATAAATTGGTTAATGAGGATTTGCAGGCCGCAAAGTGGATTAACGATTATAATATTCATCTTGAAAATTTTAAGGTATACATAAGTAACAGACAGCCTGCCTTTGGTGTTTAATAAAAGGAGATGATTATATGAATGCAATTGACAGATTGATTTCTGTTGCAACTAACGAACTTGGTTATCTGGAAAAAAAGAGTAATTATCTTTTACACGAAAAGACTGCAAATGCGGGTGGAAAAAACTACACAAAGTATTGGGAGGATGTAAAGCCTTCTTATCAATGCCAGCCCTGGTGCGCCGCATTTGTAACCTGGTGTATGGATGAAGCATTTGGAAAAGATATGACAAAAAAGCTTTTGGGACATTATCCTTTTGTGTACTGTCCTACTCTTGCAAATCTAAAAACCCGTTATTCAAATCCCAAAAGGGGTGATATTGTTCTTTTTTACCGTAAGGGCACATTTGTGCATACAGGGATAGTTACAGCCGTAAACGGTGATTATTTTCAAACCATAGAGGGGAACACGTCAGGAGGTAACGGTATTGTTGCAAATGGCGGAGGTGTTTTCCAAAAAGGTTATTATAACTCGGCTTTGCCCGGAACAAAATTTATCAGACCTGATTATTCAATTATTGAGGAGGAATTAACAATGAACCAATATGAAGAACTAAAAAAAGATTATACTGAATTGTTGGAAACTGTAAAAAAACTGGCGATTGAGGTTGGAGAATTGGCAAATCCAATGATTTATAACTACATTGACAGTAATATGCCTGAATGGGCAAGACCTACTATTCAGAAGCTGGTTAATAAGGGAATTTTAAAGGGAACGGATAAGGGATTAAATCTTACGGATGATTTATTGCGTATATTGGTTATGAATGACAGAGCGGGGCTTTATGATTAGGAGGAGAATTATGGGAAAATACAGAAAAGAAAGATGTTTTAAGATGGACAGAAGTTTTGTTTACGGTTGGCAGGGAGACGTTGAGCCTAATGAAACTGTTATCCTTGAACTGCCGAAACCTAACAATAATCAAAGGGGTATCAATGATATTGGTTGGCAGTGCGACAGTGATGATGTTGAACTCTATGGAACTCTTGCTTCAAGAAAGATGTGGACGGAGGACAGGGTTTGGCTGAAAATTTTTGAAGGTGATGAAATTAATAAGACTACCAACTGTCTAAAGATTATTAACAACGGTGGTACGTCAGCGTTGCTGATTTTCAGCGTAAGTATGTATTAAAGGGAGAAAGGAATATGATTGGAAATTTATCAAAGAATGACCCTAAGCAGGATATACCGTTAATAAAACAAAATATTGACGCTTTAAAAAAGAATACGGAAAATATTCAGGCGGAATTATCTAAAAAACTGGACACGGAACATAATGACAGAGTTGAAGTGCAGGAGGATTTGCAACAAAAAATTTCTGCTGAGGAAAAAGAGAGAATTAAAAGCGATAATTCAATAATGAGCAATCTTGAAGAGGAAATTAATGCAAGGAAAAACGGCGATAACAATTTACAAAAGCAATTAGAAGAATTACATAAAAATACTCTTACCAAGGATAATACGGAAGAATATATTCCAACCAATGACTATCATCCTGCCACAAAGAAGTATATTGACGATTTAGCTAAGGCATCGGAGATGGCAGATATGCTTAAATCTGTTTATGATACGAATAATTCAGGTGTTGTTGATGATGCGGAAAAATTAGGCGGTGTTGAGGCAGAAAAATATGCTTTGCAAGCTCAGGTTCAGGAAAAAGTTAATGAAATTCACGATATTTTAGAACAAGACGGTATAATTGCCACAGTTAAAGCCGACGAAGTAATTCCAAATAATGCTACAAAATTGTTGATGATTGGAAATGCAACAAAAGTTAGAACTGCCTATGATGCTGATACCAATGTTGCTATGAACCAAAATATAACTAACGATGACGGAGGAACTTTAACGTTATATATTGGGGACGATGTGCCTGACAAGTGCAAAGGTCAAACAATTTGGCTTATTGGTTTTGATGGCGAAACTGATGACACTTATGCTGTTTTTAAAATTGATACGCTGTCACAATTAAACACACCCCCTGAGCTTACCGCAACATCTCCTGACGGAACTGCAATTGGAACAGGAAATTGGACAGGTACGGGCTTTGTGTGTACAGCGGCAAACACAAAATATGCGATAATATCTTCCGATATATCCAATAGGATAAAAGGTTTTAATCGCTTTTGTTTAAGATTTGCTGATGCATCAGGAAATAAGTGGAAAAACTGGTCTCCTTGGCTTGATGTTAACGGAGTGGCTTATGAGTTTTTCTATTCACCTACAAGAAAGTTATATGAAGCACTAATACCTGCAACTACTAAGACAGCAGAAGAGATTGTTTCATCTATCCGCTGGGAACGAGCAGAACCTGACGTAATAAGATATGGCA
>JAZUMJ010000015.1:0-50838 GCA_045603605.1 Ructibacterium sp.
AGCCTAAGTCTTACCTTACCTATATTCAATTTTCAAAAGCATTTTTAACAATGCTTTGTTTGCTATACACTTTTTTAGCTATATAAATTTTATTAAAAAGTTTTCATTTTTCTATTGACAAATCATAGTTGGTCTCCTTATTATACAGCGTGCCAGAGTCGTCACGCCCTACATTCTTTTAATCCTTAAGACAACCGTACAAAATATTTCGCATTTCACTGTGCATCCTGAAATCGGAGCCAAGAACATGCTGGAAATATGTTAAAGATATATTATTAACAGGGTCTACCATAGAAAACGCTGCTGCCGCTCCGTCCCAGCCAAATTCGCCAACAGGGCTGAGTGAGCCACTGTTTTGGGGAAGGGTGTGGACACGAACACCCAATCCGTAACCATAGCCCTTTCTCATCATATAAAAATCTTCTTGCGGAACACCCTCTAAGTGGTTTGTTCCCATAAGCTTAATTGATGACGGTGATAAAATACGGTTTCCGTTTTTAGCAACACCGCCGTTGGCAAGAGCATCTAAAAACAGTGCATAATCTTCTGTACAGGATGTAAGCCCTGCTCCGCCACTTTCATATTCCTCGCTAAGGATATAAGCACATTCAAGTGGCTCTTTTTGAGCAACACCATTTTCATCAAACCGATAAAGAGCCGCCATTTTTGCCAGCTTTTCCGGGTCTTTGGATTTACCGAAAAATGTATTCTTCATTCCGATTGGGTCGAAGATATTTTCTTTCATATATTCACCAAAGGTCTGTCCAGAAAGAACCTCTATCAATCCACCTAAAACGTCATGGCAAAGGCTATAACGGTAACGAGTGCCCGGTTCAAAGCCAAGAACAGTTTCAGAAATAGCTTTAACCAATTCTCTTGTACTTGTTTTGCCTTCGGCAAGAGATTTTTTTATACCCTTTGCCTGCAAGTCATAATCAAGTCCTGCACACATAGTAAATAAATCCCGTATAAGGATAGGTCTTTGAGCGTATCCGTCAACAGAATTATCAATCTGTTCTCCTGCACTTTTACCGCTTGCAATTTCAGCAGCCTTCGCTGTATCAAGCTGTGTTCTTGTAACACGCATCTTTCCAAATTCGGGGAGGTATTTAGAAAGGGGGTCATTTATAAGATATTTTCCTTTTTCCAATAACTGGAGCATACCTGTACAGGTCAGCATTTTTGTCATTGAAAAAATAAAATAAAGTTCATCACCATTCATAGGCTTTTGGTTTTCTTTGTCACTGAAACCGGTAAAATACCTGAAAATCGGTTCGTGATTTTTATAAACCATCAAATCGGCTCCGGGAATACCAACTTCGGTTGTTAAGTAATCCAGATATTCCTTAAGCGGGGTAAAGTCCATATGTAATCATTCCTTTCGATATTCTTTAAAGATAGACATATAATACCAAAAAAAAATAATAAAATCAACTGTTTACAGAAAAATTTAAGGTTGGGGTTGTATTTATCAAGATTTCATAGTATAATAATACAAAAGGAGGAGATATAGATGGGTTATATGGAAGAATATCAATTATGGCTGGACAATGCAGATACAGCAACAGTTGAAGAGCTTAAAGGAATTTCAGGGAATGATGGCGAAATCAAGGACAGATTTTACAGAACTCTGGAATTTGGTACAGCAGGTTTAAGAGGTGTTATCGGAGCAGGGCCTAACAGAATGAATACTTATGTTGTAGGACAGGCTACTCAAGGACTTGCAAATCAGCTTATAAAGACAAACCCTGATGGTGCAAAGCTAAGCGTAGCAATCGCTTATGACAGCCGTCATAAATCAGATGTATTCGCCAAAGAAGCGGCAGTTATTCTTGCGGCAAACGGAATTAAAGCTTATCTTTTTGAAGAATTAAAGCCGGTTCCTGAACTTTCTTTTGCGGTAAGATATAAAAATGCAACAGCAGGAATTGCTGTAACGGCAAGTCATAACCCTGCTAAGTATAATGGATATAAGGTATATGGTGCAGACGGAGCACAGTTAAATCCTGAGCTTGCGTCAATCGTACTTGAAGAGATCGACAAGACTAATATGTTTACTGACGTGAAAAGATGCGACTTTGACACCGCAGTTAAAGAGGGCATGATTGAACTTATGGGAGATGCTGTTGAAGAAGCTTATCTTGACCGTGTTCAGGAGCAAAGCATAAACCCTGAACTGACAAAGGAAAAGGGTAACACACTCAGTTTTGTCTATACGCCATTTCATGGTTCAGGAAACAAGCCTGTACGCAAGATTTTAAAAAGAATAGGCTTTAATAATGTTGTGGTTGTTAAGGAACAGGAATTGCCTGACGGAGATTTCCCCACAGTTGAATCGCCTAACCCGGAAAACAAAGAGGGTTTTACAATTGCAATTGAATATGCAAAGAAATGCGGAGCGGATTTAATTGTCGGAACTGACCCTGATGCCGACAGAGTTGGTATTTTGGTAAAGAACGAAGCAGGTGAATATGTTACCTTTACGGGAAATCAGGTTGGAGCACTTCTTACTGAATATATTTTAGACAGTATGAAAGAAAAGGGTAACCTTCCTAATGACGGTTATGTTGTAAAGACCATTGTTACAACAAACATAATCAAGGCGATGTGCGAAAGCTATGGAGTTGAGATGAAAGAGGTTCTCACAGGATTTAAGTTCATTGGCGAAAAAATAAAAGAATCCGAAGAAACAGGAAAAGGAACATATCTCTTTGGCTTTGAAGAAAGCTATGGTTATCTTAAGGGAACTTATGCTCGTGATAAGGATGCGGTTGTGGCAACAATGCTGATTGCCGAGATGGCTCTTTATTACCAGGAAAAGGGAAGTTCTGTTTTTGAACAGATGGATAAGATTTACCAAAAATACGGATATTACAAGGAACAGGTTGAATCTGTTACAATGGAAGGTATTGAGGGCTTAGAAAAGATTAAGAATATAATGGAAGATGTTCGCAAAAACCCGCCGACAACCGTTGCCGGCAAGAAGGGTCTTGCAATCAGAGATTATCAAACTTCTGTTCGCACTGAGCTTGAAAGCGGAAAGACAGAAGAAATTCTTCTTCCGAAATCAAACGTTATATATTTAGAGCTTGAGGACGACAACAACTTTATTATCCGTCCTTCCGGAACAGAACCAAAAATAAAGCTGTATTGCTTGCTTAAAGGCGAAACCAAGGAAGACGCAGAAAAGCTTTCTGAACTTGTTAAAAAAGACATTGCTGAATTAGTTAAATAATAAAGGGCTGTAGCAAAACGATTTTTAAAATCGGGTTGACTACAGCCTTTTCTCTTTTCTATTGTCCGTTTTTGACCATATTAAAGCTCTTTATATGCTTTAATCCACTCTCTTTTTATTAACTCATGGCCTGAATATGTAGGATGAACTCCGTCTGCTAACCAATATTCAGCAGGTGCAAGCTTTTCGGCTTCATTAAATTTATCTTGGAGAGGAATATATTTAAGATTATACTTCTCTGCAATCTTCTTTGCCATCTCTCCTCTTTTCAGGGTTTCGATTTTAAAGTATTCCCATTCTTCTTCGGTGGCAGAGCCTTTTAAAACAAATGGTTCTAAAATCATAATTTTGATTTCAGGCAAAGCTTCTTTTATTTCCTCTATTAACATAGAGTAAATCTTAAAAAATTTCTCTGCACTTACACCGTTTTTATGTCCTACCTCATGCCATACATCATTTATACCTATTAAAATACTCATTACATCAGGATCTAAATTAATTATGTCAGATTTAATTCTTGCGTAAACATCAACAATTCTGTTACCGCTGATACCTCTGTTTATAAATTCATATTCCCCGGGGTTATCCAACCCAAGTTCGGCACTGACTAAACGAGGATATCCTATGCCCATATGAGCTTCGTCCTCCCTTGAACGTGCTGCATCTGTTATTGAATCACCTTGGAATAATATCTTTTTCATAAAAAAACACCCCTTTCGTCATAGGTCACATTATAGCACAAGGTTAATTTTATTGCAATATTATTATTTACAAAACTTTATAATTGTGCTAAAACGTGCTAAAATGATACTGATTTAAAGGAGATTTTATTATGTTATACGAAAAAATCAGGCTTGACCCAAATGTTGTTAATATAAAAAACTCTTTATGTATGGCAGATAAATTTGCAGAGTTTGGTTTGGAGTTTGAAATGCATATCTTCCCAAAAGGCGACCATGGTATGGCTTTGGCAAACGAAATCACTGCTTCAGGCAATGAAAAGAATCTGGACAGAGAGATTTCAAAATGGGTTCAAACGGCGGTTGCCTGGGCTGCCAGGTTCTAGAACTTTATATGGCGGTTTATCCACTCTGTGGGTGAAACGCCTTTTTCTTTTATAAAGTTTTTATAAAAAACCGAATAGTCATCATAACCACAATCATATGCTATCTCCGCTACAGATTTCGAGGCGGATATAAGCATTTGTGCTCCATATTCAATCCTCATCTTGGTTATATACTTATGGGGAGTTGTTAAAAAATATCTTTTAAAAAGTCTTATAATATAGTCCTTATTATATGAGAATTCAGAAATAATACGGTCAATAGAAAAATCATGTTCGGTATAATGAGCAGATATAAATTCCGCAATATCCTTGGCAGTATTGCTTCTTATTCCCGACAAAGGGTTAAGGCAACCTAAAATATTATAAAAAATCCCATTCAGTGCAAAAGTATTCTCTTGTTGAGCAACCATGCCTTCAAGCTTTTTAATATAAGGTAAAACCTCATTTGGTGAAAAATGTCCCCTGATTGGTATGCCCTTAGGGTCTTCTGTGAAATTACCATCAAAATGAATATAAAAATATCCGGGTGCATCACTGGGAACTTTTCCCTCCTGAAACAAACCCTGTCTTTGGATATAGTATTCATTAGCCTCAAGTTCAATATCTTTTCCGTCTTCGGTAAATCTCAGTTTCCCTGAAAACATTAAAATTAAAACACTATATGCAAAACATCTTGTAATATGACATTCATTTTCCTCAAACTGACGCATTGAACATGAATCAAAGGCTTGAAGGTTTGACGCCGACAAAAAAAGCTCCTTCATTTTTATCCCCCCCCATATAGTCGATTTTTGCAATATATATTAATATATATGAAATTGACTTTTTTCCAATAATATCATAAACTTACATCAAAGTCAATTACGGAGAGTGATAAAAATGTGCAAAAAATTACAATATAACTTCTTTAGTTCAAACGAATTAAAACCCCAAGGCTGGTTAAAAACTCAGCTTAAAATTCAGGCTGAAGGCTTAAACGGAAATCTTGACAAGGTGTGGCCTGACATTCGTGACAGTGCATGGATTGGAGGCAAATGCGAAGGATGGGAAAGGGTACCTTACTGGCTTGACGGATTTATCCCTCTTGCATATCTTCTTGAAGATGAAGATTTAATTTCCCGATGCAAAAAATACATAGATGCCATAATTTCATTTCAAAGAGAGGATGGTTGGATTTGCCCCTGCAGTGATGAGGACAGAGCAAATTATGACACTTGGGCAGTACTCCTTATAGCCAAGGTTCTTTGCTTATATGGTGATTGTTCAGGGGATGAACGAATTATTGATGTTGTAAGTAACTGCCTTAAACAATTCAACTCACATCTAAATCTTTATACATTAAGGAATTGGGGTGCAGCTCGTTGGTTCGAGGGGCTTATCGCTATTTACTGGGTATATGAGAAAACAGGTGAAGAATGGCTTTTGACCCTTGCTAAAAAGCTCAAGGTTCAAGGATTTAACTGGCGTTCTTTGTTCAGCACAAATCTCCTTGACAGCTGTACTGATGTTTGGGAATACTATTCTCACATTGTAAATATAGCAATGATGCTTAAATCAGATGCTCTTTGGTCATTATTTGATGATATTGACCCCGAAGAATTTGTTAATACTGCTCTTGATTACCTTGATAAAAATCACGGTATGGCAATCGGACATTTTAGCGGTGATGAAAATATTTCCGGAAATTCACCTGTTCAGGGAGCGGAGCTTTGCAGCATTGTGGAGCTTATGTATTCATATGAATATTTATTTGCCATAACAGGAAATATAAAATGGCTTGACCGCCTTGAACAGTTGGCATACAACTCTCTTCCTGCATCAATAAGCCCCGATATGTGGACTCACCAATATAACCAGATGGTAAATCAGGTTGCTTGCTTCCCTATGGCAAAACAACCATTCAGAACAACTAACAAAGATGCTCATATATTTGGATTGGAACCTAATTTTGGTTGTTGCACTGCAAACTTTGGACAAGGCTTTCCAAAGCTGGCTTTGAGCACTTTTATGAAGAATGATAAGGGTATTGCTTCCTGTGTTCTTTCTCCATCTTCAGTTAAAACAAAAATAAACGGCGTTAAAGTTGAATGTGAACTTATAACAGAATACCCATTCAGAAACAATCTTAAATATATTATTAAAACAGATGCGCCTGTCGAATTTACATTAGCTGTGAGAATACCTGAATTTGTTAAATCAGCAAATATTGACGGCAAAGATGTATCTACAGGCAAGTTTGCAGAAATTACAAAAGTATGGGGGACTTCCGACTGCATAAATGTGGAATTTGAATTTGAAACTCAGGTGGTGAACAGACCTGAGAATATGGTATGTATTCGCAGAGGACCGCTGTTTTATTCTATTCCCGTTCAGGCAAAATGGGAAATGGTGGAATATACAAGCAATGGGGTTGAGAGAAAATTTCCTTACTGCGACTATTATCTCTATCCCCAATCAAAATGGAATTATGCTCTGGCAAGCAAAAGCTTTACCGTTGAGGAAAAGGACTTTACTTCTCCCTTTAACCCCGAAACACCGCCTATATCAATTACTGCCGAGATGGTGGAAATTCCTTGGGATTTTAACAACGGTCACTGCGACAGGCATCCACTTTCTCTAACTCCCGTTGGAGATATAGAAAAAATCGAATTTATCCCTTACGGTTGCACAAACCTTAGAATGACCGAAATACCTGAAATATAAAATACAATCTCTGCTTTTCTTTAAGGTTTAGAACTCTTTGTTTTAAACAACATCGTACATCATCAGTTTTTTCTGTTTTTAAATTTTGTTATTTTTGACGGAAAGTTTAAGGTTTAAAAATATTGAAATGAGTTTTTATTTGTGCTATACTATAATAAATAGTGAGGTTATTTTGAATAGCCATATATCTTTTGGGAAAAGAGGTCGTAATTAATGAAAAAAATTTATGAAGGCAAAACCAAAGACGTTTACAGCTTGGAAAACGGCAATGTATTGTTAAAGTTCAAGGATGACTGTACAGGTAAAGACGGTGTGTTTGACCCGGGTGAAAACAGCGTTGGTCTTACAATAGAGGGTATTGGAAGAGAAAATCTCCGTACATCTATACACTATTTTGATTTGCTTAAAGAAGCAGGAATTAAAACTCATTATGTTTCAGCTGATGTTGAAGAGGCTACAATGGAAGTTCTCCCTGCAACAGTTTTCGGTCATGGTCTTGAGGTTATCTGCCGCCTTGTTGCGACAGGAAGCTTTATCCGCAGATATGGCGAATATATAGAAGACGGCACCGTTTTAGAAGGCGGATATGTTGAATGTACTTTTAAAAATGACGAAAAGGGCGATCCTTTGGTAACAGGCGAGGGTCTTGCAGCTTTGGGAGTTATGTCTCCTGAAATGTTTGAGAGTATGAAAGAACAGACTCTCAAAATTACAAAGGTTGTTGCTAATGACTTAAAGTCAATCGGTCTTGATTTGTGGGATATCAAATTTGAATTTGGTTACAACAACAATGAAGTTATTCTTATTGACGAGATTGCTTCAGGTAATATGCGTGTATACAAAGACGGCAAGATTGTTGAGCCTGTTGAATTAACAAAGCTTATTCTTAACAGATAATAAATTTAAAAAATTAAGGCGAGGTTTTCACAAGGAAAACTTCGCCTTTTTGTTTTAATCTTTAAATTCAAATAATTTCTGTAACGGCACATCCAATGCATCTGCGATATCAATCAATGTTTCTACAGAACAAGACGAAACGGCTGTTTCTATTCTTTGCATAAAATTTCTGCTAATATTACTTTTTTCTGCCAACTGCATTTGAGTCATTCCCCGTTCTTTTCTGTAATGAAGAATATTTAATCCAATGCCTAACCATATATCAAAATATTTACCATTCACTAATATCACCTCGTAAACATTATTGTATTTTACAAAGTAATATATGTCGCCAAACTAAAAAGTTGTAAATACACACCTTACGGTTGCATTTCCATCTATTTTATGCTAAAATGCATATTATATATATGTAAATACAAACAAGGAGTGGTTATTTTGAAAGCAAAAAGGTGTTGTTTTGCAGGACATAGCAGAATCTCTGAAAAAGAATCTGTTATGAAAAGACTTAGAGAGGTTGCAACAGAATTAATTGAAAAAGAAAATGTAACCGAATTTTGGGTTGGTAACAGAGGGGATTTTGACCTTTCCTCCGCTTCTGTAATCAGGGAACTTAAAGAGCTTTATCCTCACATAAAGCTTGAGCTTGTTATTCCGTACTTAACCCAAGAAATAATTACAAATAAAGTTCGCTATAATGGGAGATACGATTCCATCTTTCTTGCAGACATTCCAGAAACAACTCCTCGTAGATTTAGAATATTAAAGGCAAATCAGTATATGGCGGATAATTCAAATTTTTTGATTTGTTATATTAACTACACCTTCGGCGGTGCTGTTAAAACAGCAGAATACGCCAAAAGAAAAAAGCATATTAAAGTTATAAATTTAGGGGAACTGGAGTTGTAAAATGAAAACTCCAATATGTTTTTATCCACGGCGTGCCGAGTCGTCACGCCCTACGAATGATAGACAAACTTCTTCCACATCCTGTGCCAGGTTTAATTCCACTTAAACTTTATATTTAATCCCAAGGAATTAATATATCCCCATCAACCAAGTATGCCTTTTTTGCGATATTTGCAAGAGGGGCGTCCGAAAAGGAGTCCGAATAAAATTCATCTATTTCCTGATTAAACTTTTTATAAAATCTTCTTACTTTTTCTTCTCCGTGACAGTTTATACCAAGATACATTCCTGTTCTTTTATCAACAACAGACGCCATAAGATTTGATATTCCTAATCTTATACAGATTGGTTTTAACAGAAATTCAGGGGATGCGGAAATAATAACATCATCTTCCCTCTGCTGAACCAAATACCAATCCTTAATATTATTTTGATGTTCATCCCAAAATTCTTCCACCCATTTATCAATTTCAGGAACAGCACTTAAAAATCTGTAAAGCTTTTCTTTATAATACGTTTTACTGCACTGTCCCAACAGATGTCCGCCAAAAGCTGCCGCTCCGGGAAGGAATTTCAACGAAAGGCTTGGTTTTCTCCTGCAGCACCATAAAATAAAATCCGCGGTGCTGTCGCCATCATATATTGTTTTATCAAAATCATACACATTCATTTCTTTTTCCTCTTTTATACTATTCTTGAGCGGCTGCCGCCCTCGGTAAAGCTTTCTATATTCCTTGCTATTTCGTCCACGCATCTTTGCCTTGCATCAATTGCTCCCCACGCCATATGCGGAGTGAAAATAACATTATCTCTGTTTAGAATTTCCTGATATGGACTATCCTTCTGCATAGGCTCTGTTGAATAAACATCTATTCCCAATCCGCCGATTTTGTTATCCATCACAGCCTTTGCCACAGCCTGTTCATCCACCACATTGCCTCTTGCCATATTAATAAGGATTGCTGTTTCTTTCATCTTTGAAAGTCTTTCCTCATTAATCAAATGATAGGTTTCTTTATTTAATGGGGTGTGAACCGATATAATATCGCTTTTCTCACACAGGGCATCAATATCGACACATTCAAACTCTTCAACAGGGGTTCTCTTATAAGCCAGAACATTACAGCCCATTGTTTGTGCAATTCTTGCTACTTTTGAGCCTATACTTCCAAGACCCACAACGCCCCAGGTAAGCCCTGAAATTTCACGAAACACAGGTTTTACACAGTTAAATATATTACTTTCTGTATATTTTCCTGATTTTACATAGTTATCATAGACATTTAAATGTGTAGCAAGAGAAAACGCCATTGCAACCGTTAATTGGACAACACTGTCCGTTGAATATCCTGCTACGTTACAAACTGCAATTGAGTGTTCTCGACAGTAGTCAATATCCACATTATCATAACCCGTTGCCGTGATGCAAATTAATTTCAGCTTTTTTGCATAAGGCAGATTTTCTTTGTTTAACTTAACCTTGTTCAGTATTAAAACCTCAGCATCCTTAATTCTTTCTATGACATCATCCTGTCTTGTAAGGTCATAAAAGGTGATATCCCCAAGCTTATGAATTTTATCAAAATTCAAATCATCACCTAATGTTGCAATATCTAAAACTGAAATATTCATTTCGCACCTCCGCATACAAATATATGGTCAATTATATCACAGCTATTTCCCAAAAGCAACATTGCAATTTAATTCTTTTTGAGTATTTTATACAGTATTTATTGAAGAAAACTTTTTATTTGTTGATTTTGCCGTAAAAAAATATTTGCTAAATAGTATAATCTGTGGTAAAATAGAATAGTATTTTATTTTCAAGTTAGTATACTTATTTTTTAGGAGGATATAAATTGGCTAAAAAGAATAACGCATTAATCGAATATAACAAGAGAAAAGAATTTATTAAAGACGAAATTACAGGAAAGCTAAAGAGATATTTCGGTAAAACCGTTGAGGCAGCATCACAGAGGGAAATTTATTCTGCTGTTTCAATGACAATCCGTGATGAGATAATGGAGAAATGGGTTTCTTATAAAGAAAAAACCGATAAAAAACCTCAAAAAGAGCTTTATTATCTTTCTTTTGAATTTTTGATGGGTCGTGCAATGGGCAACAATTTGATGAACATCACCGAAACCAACCTTTATCGTGAAGTTTTGGCAGAAATGGGTGCTTCCCTTGAAGATGTTGAGGAATACGAAACAGATGCCGGTCTTGGTAACGGCGGTTTGGGAAGACTTGCTGCTTGTTTCCTTGATTCATTAACAAACCTTGAACTTCCTGCATACGGTTGCGGTATTCGTTACGAATATGGTCTTTTCCGTCAGAAAATTGTTGACGGATATCAGATAGAAATGCCTGATCCATGGCTCCAGAGCGGAAACGTTTGGGATATTGCCAGACCTGAAGATATAAAAGAAGTTCACTTCAATGGTAAAATTGAAGAATATATGGAAAACGGACAATTAAAATTCCGTCACTATGATTATAACACTGTTATAGCAGAGCCACACGATATGCCGATTACCGGTTTTGATTGTGAAACTGTAAACACTCTCAGATTATGGCAGGCACAGTCACCTGAGGTTATTGATATGAGCGAGTTCAACCGTGGTGATTACATTAAGGCGAACGAAAACAGAGATTTGGCTGAGGTTATTTCAAAGATACTTTATCCGGAAGACAACCACTACGAAGGAAAACTTCTCAGACTTAAACAGCAGTATTTCTTTGTTTCTGCTACAATACAATGGATTTTGAGCAAGCATAAACAAAAAGGTTTATCTGTTGCACAAATCCCTGAATATGTTCAAATTCATATTAATGATACTCACCCCACCATTGCTATTCCTGAAATGATGAGAATTTTGATGGATGACGAAGGTATGGGTTGGGATGAAGCTTGGGATATCATCGGCAAGACCTTTGCATATACCAACCACACCATCCTTTGTGAGGCTCTTGAAAAATGGCCTTTTGAGATGGTTGAAACTTTACTTCCAAGACTTGCAATGATTATCCGTGAGATTGACCGCCGTCAAAGAGAAGCTCTTTGGGAGCGTTTCCCCGGCGACCACGGCAAAATCGAATATATGGCAGTTATTGCCCATGGTCAGGTTAGTATGGCAAACCTCTGTCTTACAGCCTGTCACAGCGTAAACGGTGTTGCTGCACTTCACACAGAAATTCTTAAACAGGAAACCTTTAAGGATTATTTCAGCATATATCCATATAAGTTTAAGAATATGACAAATGGTGTTACCTTTAGAAGATGGCTTTATAAAGCAAATCCACAGCTTGCCGCTCTTATAACAGACTCCATAGGCGACGGTTGGATTAAGGATTATAAACAACTTGCAAATCTTGCGCCTTTTGCTGATGATGCTAAGTTCTGCGAGAAATTTGCTGAGATTAAATTAGAGAACAAGAAAAAGCTTGCTGAATACATTAAAGTTCACAACGGAATTGAGGTTGACCCCAATTCATTGTTTGATGTACAGATAAAGCGTCTGCACGAATATAAACGTCAGCTTTTAAAGGCTTTCCAGATTATCTATCGCTATCAACAGCTTATTGATAATCCTAATGAGGCTGATACTCTGCCCACAACTTATATTTTTGCGGCAAAGGCAGCTCCCGGTTATCATATGGCAAAGCTTATCATTAAGTTTATAAATGATATTGCCGCAAAGATAAACAATGACCCAAGAGTTAACAAGATATTAAAGGTTGTATTCATTGAAAATTACAGCGTTTCAATTGCAGAAAAGATTGTTGCGGCAGCTGACGTCAGCGAACAGATTTCTACTGCATCAAAAGAAGCCTCAGGTACAGGTAATATGAAGCTTATGTTAAACGGCGCTCTTACCTTGGGAACTATGGATGGTGCAAATGTGGAAATCCGCGAACAGGTTGGAGATGATAACATCTTCATCTTTGGTCTTTCTTCTCAGGAGGTTTTGAATATTTATGCTCACGGAAAATCACCAAGCACTGAGATATATGCCACTAATCCTGTTGCAAAACGTGTTGTTGATACCTTGATTGACGGAACCTTTAATCAGGAGAATATCTTCTACGATCTATATCATTCTTTGGTTATGGGCAACGGTTTTGCAGACAACTATCTTCTTCTTGCAGATTTTGATTCATATTTGCAGGCTTGTCAGAAAGTTATGGATAAATTCCGTAATAAAGACGCTTGGTTTAGAAGTGCTGTTTTGAATACTGCAAATGCAGGATTTTTCTCAAGTGACAGAACTATTGAGGATTACAATCGTGAAATCTGGCACCTAAGATAAGCATTACAATAAACCTACGAAAAAAATTAATTTAATATAATTCACAAAAGTGGAGGAAAAAGTTATGAAAAAGTTTTTATTATTAATGTTAACAGTTGTATTGGCATTGTCATTAGTTGCCTGCGGAAGTGCAGATGTTGCTGAAAATGATATTGCAACAGAGAGCGACCTTCAGTACATCACAGACAAGGGCACTCTTACAATCGGTATGACACTTTTTGCACCTATGGACTACTACGATGACAACAACGAACTTACAGGTTTTGAAGTTGAGTTTGGTAAAGCAGTTTGCGAAAAGTTAGGTGTTGAACCTGATTTCATCGAAATCAACTGGGATGCAAAAGAAACAGAACTTAGTTCAAAGAATATTGACTGTATCTGGAACGGTATGACAATTACTGATGACAGAAAAGCAAATATGAGCATTTCTGTTCCTTACCTTGGCAACAAACAGGTTATGGTTGCTAAAGCAGACAAGGCTGAAGGTTATGCAACTGACGTTGCATCTGCAAAGGTTGTTGCAGAACTTGGTTCAGCAGGTGAAGAACTTGCAACAGAGAATGAATTCTTTGCAAACGCAGAATTCACAGGTGTTGATTCAATGGCAAAAGCTTTGATGGAAGTTAAGTCAGGTACAGCAGATATTGCTATTGTTGACTATGTAACATCAATCGGTTCTATCGGTGAAGGAACTGACTATGATGATTTGGTTGTTGTTAAGGCTGAGGACTTTGCTGCTGAAGAATATGGTATTGCTTTCAGAAAAGGCAGTGACGTTACTGAAAAGGTTAACGAAGTTATTGCTGAGCTTGCAGCAGACGGAACACTGGAAACAATCGCAAAGAAATATAAGTTGGATGAACTCCTTCTCGTTAAATAAAATTTAAAGGCTGGTAAAACTAAATGTCAAGTTCTTTGGAAAGTATAGTTGCATCATTATTTGATGGCTTCTATACAAACTGTTTTATATTTATAATGACACTTTTAATGGCTTTGCCCTTGGGTTTAATAATTTCTTTTGGCTCAATGACAAAGTTCAGACCAATAAAATGGATTACAAAAACCTTTGTTTGGATTATCAGGGGTACGCCCCTGATGCTCCAGCTGTTCGTGGTGATGTATGCACCGGGTATTTTATTTGATATACCTGTTAATTCAAGAATGACCGCTGTTATGATTGCATTTGTAATTAACTATGCTGCCTACTTCTCGGAAATATTCCGTGGCGGAATTGAATCAATTCCAAAAGGACAATATGAAGCCTGTCAGGTTTTGGGAATGACCAAAACTCAAGCTTTCTTTAAGGTTGTTTTGTTTCAGGTTATCAAACGGATTGTTGCCCCTATCAGCAACGAGGTTATAACTCTTGTTAAAGACACCTCTCTTGCAAGGGTAATCAGTGTCCCCGAAATTATAATGTGCGCTGAGCGTTTTACAAAAAAAGGTCTAATCGGTCCGCTTTTCTCAACAGCACTCTTCTTCCTTGCCTTTAACGGCATTTTAACCCTGCTGTTTGGATACATAGAGAAAAAGCTGGATTATTACAAGGGGTAAGTTATGAGTATACTTAAAATTGATAATTTAACTAAAAACTTCGGTAAGGTTGAGGTTTTAAAGGGAGTTAACTTCTCTATGGAAGAAGGGGAAGTAATTTCTATTATCGGTGCATCAGGCAGCGGTAAAACAACTCTGCTCCGTTGCATAAATTTCCTGGAATGGGCAGACAGCGGCAAGATATACCTTGACGAAAAAGTAATCTATGACGGAAACAATGACAAAAAGCTTAAGGCAAAGGAAATTCGGGATTTACAGTTGAATTTCGGACTGGTTTTTCAGGATTTCAATCTGTTTCCCCAGTATAATGTTATAGACAATGTTATGCTTGCTCCCAAACTTTTAGCAAAGGAAAGACCTGATTTTAAGGAGAATAAGACAGAGATTTTCGCAGAGATTGAGGAAACTGCCAAGGACTTATTAAATCGTGTTGGTCTTTCGGATAAGCTTTATAATTATCCCTGTGAATTGTCGGGCGGTCAAAAACAAAGGGTTTCTATTGCTCGTGCTCTTGCACAAAAACCCAGAGTTTTATTCTTTGATGAACCAACTTCTGCTCTTGACCCTGAATTGACAGGCGAAATTCTTAAGGTTATTCGCAAGCTTGCATCAGAGCACGTCACAATGGTTATAATAACCCACGAAATTGACTTTGCCTCAAACGTAAGCGATAAGGTTATCTTTATGGCAGACGGAGTTGTTGTTGAAGAAGGAAGTCCCGAAGAGGTTATTGACAATCCAAAGAACGAGAGGACTCGTAGTTTTTTACAAAAACTTAATGATAAATAAGCTCTAATTACAGCAGGAAGTTAAATTTTTAACAAATTCGCAAAAAACACTTGTATATTTTTTACTTATGAGTTAAAATATATAAAGTGAATAATCACATTACTAAGAAAAAAATTAAAATTATACATTTTTAGGAGGTACTTTACTATGGCAGTAAAAGTAGCGATTAACGGTTTTGGCCGTATTGGCCGTTTGGCTTTCAGACAGATGTTCGGCGCAGAGGGTTATGAGGTTGTTGCAATCAACGATCTTACAGATCCTAAGATGCTGGCTCACCTTCTTAAGTATGACTCATCTCAGGGTAGATATGATGGTCACACTGTAGAAGCAACAGATAATTCTATTATTGTTGACGGCAAGGAAATTATTATTTACAGCGAGCCTAAGGCTGCTGACCTTCCTTGGGGTAAGATTGGCGTTGACGTTGTATTGGAGTGTACTGGTTTCTACTGCTCAAAAGAGAAATCACAGGCTCACATCGACGCCGGTGCTAAGAAGGTTGTTATCTCTGCTCCTGCAGGCAACGACCTTAAGACTATCGTTTTCAGCGTAAATGAAAACACATTGACAAAGGAAGACACAATCATTTCTGCAGCCTCTTGTACAACAAACTGCTTGGCTCCTATGGCTAAAGCATTGAACGATTACGCTCCTATCCAGAGCGGTATTATGGCAACAATCCACGCTTACACTGGTGACCAGATGATTCTTGACGGTCCTCACAGAAAGGGTGACCTTCGCCGTGCAAGAGCTGGTGCTGTGAACATCGTTCCTAACTCAACAGGTGCTGCAAAAGCAATCGGTTTGGTTATTCCTGAACTTAACGGCAAGCTCATCGGTGCTGCTCAGCGTGTTCCTGTTCCAACAGGTTCAACAACAATCCTTACAGCAGTTGTTAAGGGCAATGATGTTACAGTTGATGGCATCAATGCTGCTATGAAGGCTGCTGCTTCTGAGTCATTTGGTTACAACGAAGACCAGATCGTTTCTTCTGATATCGTTGGTATCCGTTATGGTTCACTTTTCGATGCAACTCAGACAATGGTTGCAAAGATTGCTGATGACCTTTATGAGGTTCAGGTTGTTTCTTGGTATGATAACGAGAACAGCTACACAAGCCAGATGGTTAGAACAATCAAATATTTCGCAGAACTCTAAGAAATATTTAAAAATTAACAAATCCGCAAGGTTTTAAATCTTGCGGATTTTTTTCTTTTATTCTTGTAAGTATTCCTCTTCGCTTTCCATTTCAAGGGTAACATGCCCTATTCCCTCTTGTTTTAATTTTTCTCTTACCTTACCTTTAACTTCCCGAAAATTTGCATCTGTCACAATATGCATTGTTCCATAGTTATGCTGTCCGTCCATACTCCAAATATGAATATGGTGAACCTTTATAACCCCATCTATCCTGGATATAGTTTCTTTTATATCTCTTATATTTATCCCGTGAGGTGTTTTTTCAAGAAAAAGCTCTAAGCTTTCTTTTAAATTCCCCACTGCATTTACAAATATAAATATTGAAACAGCAATCGACATAATCGGGTCAATTATTATCAAATCAGTAAATCTCATTATCACAGCACCTATAAGAACAACCATCCATCCCATTACGTCCTCCAGCATATGAAGGTTTACCGCTTTTTGGTTTAATGAGTTTCCTTCTCTTGTAAAAAATGCCGCAGTAAAATTAACTACTACTCCCACTATTGCAAATATAATCATTCCGTCATAGTTAATTTCTATAGGATTTATAATCCTTATGCACGCCTTATATATAATCACAACTGAACCCAAAAGAAGAATTAATGTGGTTATAACGCTTCCTATAATCGAATATCTTACATATCCGTATGTATATTTTTCATCAGCCTGTTTTCTGCTCTTTTTTTCAAGCAAGTAAGATATTCCTATACTTGCGGCATCTCCCAAATCATGCAATGCATCCGAAATAATAGCCACACTTCCTGTAATACTTCCCCCAACAAATTCAAAAACGGCAAATAAAAAATTTAAAATAAAGGCAATTAATATATTCTTTTCTGCTTTCATTTTGTGCACCCTTCTTTACTTTATTATACCCATAGGGGTATATGTATATTATATGCACAAACAGTAATTTTGTCAATAATAAAAATTAATTTGCACTTTCTTGTAATTTCCTACATAATAAAATTCTCAACTTGGGTTTTGCCTGCGCCGCCTACAACCTCTTTAACATGATTAACCTATAACAATCTCACTGTTTTGAGATTTTTTATACAATCGAGTTCTTAAATCGGATGTATTATGAGATGGTATACTTACTTGGTAATCACCGTGAAAGCCTACAAAACTTATCTGCCCGTTTTCATCACTAACAAGCTCTTCCTCTGTATGCCATTCTTTATTAAAAAGATATTTAAACATTTCAGCTGATTTTTTTGGAGTGAGGTTTCTATGGAATAATCCTGCACACAGCTTATTTTCATCTGCTCCGGGAGCACTGTAGGCGGTATTCTCAACCGAATTCCAGTATACAGCTGATTCCATATTCTTTGAAGAAAACCACAATGTATATAAGTATTTCAAAACCTCTGCTTGCAGATTTTCGGCTTCTATTCCCTCACCAAGAGTAGGAATTGAAATTTCGGTTATCTCCAAAGGCTTTTTAAATTCAGACATAACTTCAAGACCCTTTAAAATAGCTTTCGGGTCATAGTAAGGAGCAACATCATTCATCTTATGCAGTTCTCCTGTATGGATATAAATATGGTTTTGTATTCCTATTTTATCAATTCGTACCCCTTTTGCAATTGCTCCGTCTATTAATAGGTAGTACGGATGTCTGTATGTATGCTTGCCAATCTCGGGAACAAAGTTTCCGTCATTTATTACAAGAACATCGTTTGGAAAATACTTTTTCGCTAAATTAAATGACCATTCAAGAGCATCTTCTGTATCACTAAGAACGCTGTTGGTTGTCCAATAAGGTGTTTCTATAAGTTCATTTAACACCTCTATTTCATACATAACACCATTGCCGTATCTTTCTGCAATTTCCTTATATCTCTTTTCGTAAAGGACTTTCATTTTTTCAGCATCAGCCTTAGGAAGCCACTCAGGAATAAACTTATCATAAAAAAGACAATGAATTTTTGCATCTATTCCCTTTTCTCTGCAATAGTTAAGACACAAGTCCGGACTTGGACGGCGATAAATATTTTCGCTATCTGCATTATATCTGGGCTTTCCTTCCCGGGGTTCAAGCTCTGCCCAATAAAATGGAATTGTACCAAGATTAAAGTATTCAGAGAAAAGTTCACGGTATTGCAAATTTTCCTCCTGCGATTCAAACTGGTCTAACATAAACAGATGTGCACCATGTTTGAATTCGTGATTTACTAATTTAACCTTAACCCTTGCCCCTGATATCGGCTCTCCGTTTTTGTCTTTTATGGTGATATTCTTTCTTCCTTTACGGTTTTTCTCTATATTATCCTTTACTGTAGTTTTAAACAAATAACTATTGGCCTCAAATTCACCTAAGCAAGCTTTTTCCAATTCTTTAAATTTCATATTAACTCCACTCCTTGTCCTTTAAACATTTCTTATCCCACCGGGTTGTTGGGAACTTTAGTAAAACCATTTTCTTTATTATCCCATACTATTTATAAATACTAAACCATTAATCCGAACAAAAAGGTTGATTTTTCGAAACAGATTTGATATAATTTCAGGTAATATGGGGGGTGTAATTCGTGATTTTCGAGCAAGAATCTATAGTCTTTCAAATTTTAGATGTGTTATCTTTTGAACAGGACTACGCCAAAAAATATAATTTTAAAAGAAATTTTGACGCACTGTCTTTCAGGATTGAAGCTGATACCATAATAGAATACAAAGGAAAACAATTAAAATTTGGTAATAATTCCATTGGTTTCTTCCCTTCGGATGTTGATTATACAAGAATTACAAACAAAGACAAACTGATAGTTATACATTTTAAGACGTTTAATTATCACTCAAAAGAAATAGAGCTTTTTTCTCCCGCCGATTACCAAAAATACAACCTGCTTTTTGAAGAAATTTTGGAATGCTGGAATAAAAAAGACACAGCCTATAAGCATAAGGCTGCATCTATACTAAATCAAATTTTTCACCAGCTTTGCTGTGATAACAAAAAGGCTTATGAACATCATACAAAGATAGATGCTTCAATTAGATATATAGAGGAAAACTGTTTTAAGAAGGATTTTTCTCTTAAAACCGCTGCGGAAAAATCGTATATCAGTGATACATATTTTAGAAAGCTTTTCAAACAAGTTTTTGATATTTCACCTAAGCAATACATTATTAACCGCAGAATAAAATATGCATCATCATTGATAATTACAGGTTATTATTCTCTTGAGCAGGTTTGCGACCTATGCGGTTATAATGACTATAAACATTTTTCCGTTGAGTTTAAAAAAAATGTTGGGGTTTCACCATCTAAATACAGTTATGACTATTATAATTAACGCCTATCTCATTTTTGCATTTTTGAAATATTTTGTATAATCTATTTCCTCATTTGGTTGGGACTTTAAAGAATACTTCATATTCAGCATCTCATATTTCGCTCCTGCCATAGTGTTATATTTTAAAAGCTCAACCGGATGATTTTCTGTGATTTGAGATATTCTTACAAGATTTTCTTCTGTATCTGTAATATCAGGTATAAGAGGAATTCTAAATACAAATTCCTTACCGCTGTTTTTTAGATATTCAATATTTTTTAAAATGACAGCGTTATCAACTCCAGTATACTTTTTATGCAAATCACTATCTGCAATTTTTATATCCTGCATAACGTAATCAACTCGGTCTATTATCTTTTTATATAACTTATAATCAGCAAAACCGCTTGTCTGTATTGCTGTATGAATACCATCAAGCTCCTTTAAAACATCTAAAAGAAATTCTCCTTGCATCAAAGGCTCGCCCCCTGAAAAGGTAACACCTCCTTCTGTAATCTCAAAAAAATCTTTATAGCCTTTTATTTTCTCTGCAAGTTCCTTACTTTCAATTGTTTTACCCGCAACGCTTAAACAACCATTGGGACAAGAATAAACACACTTCTCAAAATCACTGCACACGGAATGATTGCAAGATATTTTGCAACTTCCGCAATGAGTACAAAGATTCTTTTTATACATTAACTGTGGCTTTGGCGAAAGCCCCTCCGGGTTATGACACCAAATACAGCGAAGAGGACAGCCTTTTAAAAAGACCGTCACTCTTCCGCCCGGACCATCGTGAATCGAAAACTCTTTTATATCAAAAATAGTCCCTTTCATTTTTTTATCACCTATACTGTATATTGTTGCCGACGCATAACGTGATCCTGATACTCCTTATCAAGTTCAACAAAATACGCACTCCAACCCCAAATTCTTACTACAAGCTGTCTGTGGTTTTCAGGATTCATTTGGGCATCCTTCATCAATTCGGTATTAACCGCATTAAGCTGCATTTGGTGTCCGCCCATATCTATAAAAGCTTTAACCAATGCGGCAACCTTTTTAATACTCTCTTCACCTTGGAACATAGATGCGGCAAATTCCAAGGTAAGCGGTCCGCCGTTGATTGCATCGGAAAGGTTTGGTTTTGTAAATGATTTAATTACAGACAATGGCCCGTTAATTTTAGCAAACAAACTTGCAGAATAGTTTGTTCCCAAAGGCTCACCTTTTCGTCTGCCGTCAGGAGAAGCACCAATTTCATCTGCATACCAAAGGTAATACATTGCAGAACCTGTTCCTGCACGATAAATTCCGCCACGACAGTTCTTTTTGCCTTTTAATCCTTTTACAAATGCCGCCATTAACGCAACTGCCTTACTGTCAGCAGCATCGTCATTGTTACCCATCTTTGGGGCTTCATAACGTAAAATCGGCAATATCTCACTATGCTTTTCAAAGTTACTGTCAACTGCTTCAATAAGGATTTCCTTTGAAATTTCTCCCCCATAAACATATTTTTCGATAACCGCAAGGGAATCTGCCGCAGTTGCAATACCCGCTCCGTGAAATCCAAAATTGTTATATTTTGCTCCCTCGTATATACCGCCTTCAATTAAAGTATTCATAAAAGGCGACGGAACAAACCAAAGATTATCTCTTCCTGCACACATGCGGTCACACTCTGCCTGAATTTCATTTTCCACAGCAACCATAAAATCTTCAAATGTGTCGCAGCTCAACAAATCTCTGTGTAAACAGGTATCAATTACCTTTGCATATGAAAGTGCTCCGATATTTGCGATATCCGCTCCAACCTTTGGTATAATAAACTCCCAGCAGGCAGCCACTGTATAATCCCTTGCATCCTCCAAACTGTAACCAAGTTTTAAAAGACCATCAATAACAATATCATCATTTGAATATTGGGGAAATCCCAACCCTGCTTTTGTAAGTTCACTGCCAAGTTCATAAACCTCAATAGGTGTATTCTTATTTACTCTAAGGTTAATCTTCGGGTCAATCAACAGAAGATTTTTGCTTGCTTTAAGGCAAAGCTTTGATAAAAGATTGAATACCTCATTTCCGTCTTTATCAACACCGCCAAGCATCATACTCTGTCCGTTATCCCCCTGTTGAACACCAAAGTAAAGGTCACTGTCCTTATTAAAGGAAATAAAGAAATCCTCAAGGAGTTCAAGGGCGGTTTCTTCTGTGTATAGACCCTTATCCATATCTGCTTTAAGGTAGGGATATGCAAACTTATCAAAACGTCCAACCGTATTATGATAGTCCCCTTCAAGCCAGAGAGAATAATGGATTATTCTAAAAAACTGTAACGCTTCATAAAAAGATGTTGCTCCATAACGAGGAACCCTTTTTAATACCTCGGCAAGCTCTCTCTTTCCTTCTTCTTCCGCTTTTTTTGCATACCTGTCGGAAAGATTTATAATTGCATCTATGATACGCTTTCCGTATTCGTCTGCATCTTCTTTCTTCTTCAATAGCCCTTGCTTTATTGTACCCTCGTAATCCGGCGACAAATTTGACATATATCCGCTTTCGTGGATAAAATGCTTTTCTCTTATTTCTGCCCACTCATCCTGTGTGAAACAATCGGGGATTTGTGTAACTGTTTTCATAAAACAAATTTTCTCATCAGGAAGAAGAACCGGTTCTTCAAGTCCTGCTAAAAGCTCAAAACGTCTTGTCATTCTTTCCTTTGGAGAAAGCCCCAGTTTTCTATATTCTTCTGCAATTCCTGCAATTTCAGGATGCTCTTTTCTAAATTGATGATGCTTCTTTGAAACAATATAATCTAATAAAATTTTACTCATATGACAACCTCCAATTAATTTTACATTACCGTTAATGTAATTATGCATCATTTTATTGGATTTGTCAATATGTATAATTTAAAAAAAAGAAAAAAGGATGGCTAAAATAAAAAATATCAAAAATTTCTAAATAAAAAAATGAAATTTTAAATTTGCGTCGAAGTATTAAAGGTAAACCTTTTTGAAAATAGATAAAATTTGAGATAGGAGATAAACAAATGGCTGAATTATTTGATACTTCAAAGCTGAAGGTTATTCCCGTTGAGATTAACAACGAGATGAAAACTTCCTACATAGACTATGCAATGTCAGTTATTGTGGGACGTGCATTGCCTGATGTTCGTGACGGCCTAAAGCCTGTTCACAGACGTATTCTTTATGCAATGTATGAAGATGGAATTACCCCTGACAAGGCATACAGAAAATGTGCTACCACCGTAGGTAACGTGCTTGGTAGATATCATCCTCACGGTGATGCATCAGTTTACGACGCAATGGTTCGTATGGCACAGGACTTCTCCTTCCGTTATCCCACTGTTGACGGACATGGTAACTTTGGTTCAATTGACGGTGACGGTGCAGCTGCTTATCGTTATACTGAGGCAAGAATGTCAAAACTTTCAATGCATATGCTTACAGATATTGAAAAAGAAACCGTAGACTTTATGCCAAACTTTGATGAAAGCCGAAAGGAACCTATTGTTCTTCCTTCACGTTTTCCGCATCTTTTGGTAAATGGTTCAAACGGTATTGCTGTTGGTATGGCAACAAATATTCCTCCACATAACCTTGGTGAGGTTATTGATGGTATTGTTGCTTTGATTGATAATCCCGAAATAACAATTGACGAGCTTATCCAATACATTCCCGGCCCCGACTTCCCAACAGGAGCACAGATTATGGGTATGAGCGGTATTCGTGCTGCATATCATACAGGCAGAGGTAAAATCCGTGTTCGGTCTAAGGCAGAAATTGAAGATTGGAAAGAAAATCGTCAAAGAATTATCATAACCGAAATTCCATACGGCGTTAACAAGGCCCGACTTATTGAAAAGATTGCAGAGCTTGTTCACGATAAACGTGTTGAGGGTATTTCCGACCTCCGTGACGAGTCTGACCGTGATGGTATGCGTATTGTTATTGAGCTTAAACGTGATGCAAACGCAACTATTATTTTAAATCAGCTTTATAAATATACTCAGCTTGAGGACAGCTTTAGCGTAATTATGCTGGCTCTTGTTAACCAGACTGACCCAAGAGTTTTAAATCTCAAAGAGGTTTTGGTAAACTATGTTGACTTCCAAAAGGATGTTATTGTTCGCAGAACTCAGTTTGACAAGAAAAAGGCTGAGGCAAGAGCTCACATTTTAGAGGGATTAACCATTGCACTTGACAATATTGATGAAGTTATCAATATTATAAGAAGCAGTTACAATGACCCTAAAGAAAGACTTATTGAACGTTTTGGGTTTACTGATGTTCAGGCACAGGCTATTGTTGATATGCGTCTTGGACGTCTTGCCGGAATGGAAAGAGAAAAAATCGAAAAGGAATACGAGGACGTAAAGGCATTAATTGCACACTTGACCGAGGTTCTTTCAAATGAACAGATGGTTCTTGACATTCTTAAAGATGAAATCACACAGATAAAGGACAAGTTTGGCGACCCAAGAAGAACTTCAATTGAGCCTGCAGTTGATGATATTGACATTGAAGACCTTATTGAAGAAGAGGATAACGTAATCACTCTTACTCATCAGGGTTATGTTAAACGTCTTGCTGTTGATACTTATAAGAGCCAGAAGCGTGGCGGAAAAGGTATCATTGGTATGCAGACCAAGGAAGAGGATTTTATCTCTAATATGTTTGTGGCATCAACTCACGACCATATTATGTTCTTTACTAACACCGGAAAGATGTATCGCATAAAGGCATACGAAATTCCTGAGGCAGGAAGAACTGCAAAGGGAACCCCTGTTGTTAATCTCCTTGCTTTGGAGGCAGGAGAAAAAATTTCTGCTGTTATTGCACTTCGTGAATATGAAGAAGGCAAATATCTTACAATGTGTACCAAGGGCGGTGTTATTAAAAAGACCGACCTTATGGAATACAAAAACGCTCCAAAGGGCGGAAAACGTGCAATTAAACTTGACGAAGACGATGAACTTATCCGAGTTAAACTTACCGACGGAACAAACGATATCTTTATTGCTACCAATGGCGGAAAACTCATTCGCTTTAACGAAAAAGATGTTCGTGAAATGGGACGTGTTTCAAGGGGTGTTCGTGGTATTCTTCTTGAAAATGGCGACTTTGTTGTAGGTATGAGTATCTATAACGAAAATGGTAAGATTTTGGTTATAAGTGAAAAGGGCTACGGCAAAAAGACCGAGCTTTCTGAATACAAGTGTCAGGCAAGGGGCGGAAAAGGTACTTCAACCTATAAAATCAGCGATGCCACAGGAAAGGTTTCCGGAATGGATATTGTTACTCCTGATGATGATGTTATTCTCATTACCTCAGAAGGTATTGTAATCCGTATGGATTCGGAAGACATCAGCACATATGGACGTGTAACCAAGGGTGTTCGCTTGATGCGTCTTGCTGAAGGTGTTGAAATTGTTTCCGGTGCTTCTGTTGCAAAGGACAAAGAAGAAGAGGAAACCGCTGAAGAAATAGAAGAATAATAGTATGAGATGATTGCTTATAGCAATCATCTCATCTAAATAAGAGGAAATACTATGACACATAAAATAATATTTACCATTTTAATTTCGATGCTCTCTTTTAGTTTTCTTTGCAGTTGCGGCAAGGATGATATTGATTATTTTTCAAAGGGCTATGCGCAGGTTGAAAACGGGCAATATAAAGCAGCTTTAGAAAGCTTTCTTATAGCTGCTGAGCAAGGAGATGACCAGGCAAAAAAGGCTGCAGACATTGTTTCGGGCTACCTTAATGCTGATGAAGCCTTTGCTATTGGTGATATTGAGGCTGCGAAAGCTTTTCTTGAAAGTATTCCCGAAAACTACGAATACTATGATATTGCTGAAGACATTGATTCTCTGCGCAGAAAGGTATACAGCTATAATCCTGACGCAAAACACGAAGACGAACCCACAGAAAAACCCAAAAAAGAAGAAGACGATACATCTGCCTCAATGACTAAGGAAGAATTTTCACGACACGAACAAATTGATCTTGATTTGCAACAGGTTCAGGAATACATAGATAAAGAAAACTATACTGATGCTCAAGAATATCTTTCAGGTCTTGATTTTTCCGAAATGTCTGACAGCCAACGCACAAAAGCCGAAAGTATGAAAGATACAATTTCTCAAAAAATTGAAAATGCTTCGTCTCAGGATAACGAAAAGGATTTCACCTCTGAAAAAGCTATTGAGTTTGTTCAGCGTGAATATTCCTTGCAAGGAGATATAGGCGGTGACCTTCCTGCCAAATATGATGAAGACGGTAGAAAATATTACGAGCTTACATTCCAGGATGGAACAGATGAAAACGCACCTATTATTACTGTACATATTTACGGTGACGGTGAAATAAAAGAGGTAGACAGACGCTGATATGAAAAAGATTTTAAGCCGTGTCAGACGGGCAGTTGATGATTATAATATGATAAACGAGGGTGACAGAATTGCCGTTGGTGTTTCCGGCGGTAAGGATAGCCTTACCCTTTTATGTGCTTTGGCAAATCTCCAAAAGTTCTACTCAAAGAAGTTTGAACTGATAGCTATTTCTTTGGATATGGGCTTTGAGGGTATGGACTTTAGCGGTGTTAAAAATCTTTGTGACCAACTTGGTGTTGAATATGTTTTAAAGAAAACAGATATTGCAGAGGTTATATTTGATGTGCGTCAGGAAAAAAATCCTTGTTCCCTTTGCGCCAAAATGCGTCGAGGCGGAGTTAACGATTTAGCAGTTGAACTTGGATGCAACAAGGTAGCTTTAGGGCATCATAACGAAGATGTTCTTGAAACCTTTTTCCTCTCCCTTTTTTACGAGGGACGCCTTAACTGTTTTTCACCTGTTACATATCTTTCAAGAACAGACGTTTATGTTATCAGACCGATGATTTATGTTGCCGAAGGAGATATTAAGGGCTATGCACGTCGTTATGAACTGCCGATTGTTCATAACAAATGTCCCAATGACGGAAAATCCAAACGTCAGGATATGAAAGAATTTATTATTTCTAAATCAAAAGATGATAAATTTTTTAAGAAAAAAATGATGCATGCAATCCAGACCGGATTACCTCAATGGATTGTAAAATAATATTTTAAGAATTAAAGTAGTTATATGGAGTTTGCGGTATTACCGCAGACTCCTTGACTTTTTTTGTCATAAATTGTATAATAAGTACAAAGCTATAAGTAAAAAGGAGAATTTCTATGAACACAGAAAAACAAAAGAAATTTTGGTCCGAATTTAAGGAATTTGCAATGCGTGGCAACGTTATGGATTTAGCAGTCGGCGTTATTATAGGCGGAGCTTTTCAAAAGATTGTTTCATCTTTAGTTGCAGATATTATTTCGCCTTTATTAGGATTATTTGGCGGAATTAATTTTGAAAATAAAATTCTTCAAATTGGTGACGTTCAATTAAAATATGGTGCATTCATCACAACAATTATCGACTTTCTCATTATGGCATTTATTATCTTCCTGATGATAAAGTTAATCAATAAGGTTACTGCCATAGGCAAAAAGAAAGAAGAAGAAATCCAAGAACCTACAACAAAGGTTTGCCCTTATTGTCTTAGCGAAATTGATGTTAAGGCAAGCCGTTGTAAGTTCTGTACATCAGAGATAACTGAATAACAAACAAGGAGCGGTTTTCCGCTCCTTATTTATATAATATTTTCTTTCTTTCCAGCATTTCGTCTATCCTTGCAATATAGTCCTGTGGTTCTTTTACATTAAATATTCTTTCTATCCTGTCGGTTATTGGATCCACAGTTTTGGTAACACCGCCGCACCCCAAAGAAATAATCGTCTGTATCTCTTCCATTATATAAATATTATAGAGGTTATCAAAGCCTATTTTAGAATAACCCACATTCTCAAGGTTTCCTAATTGATTTTTTTGGCGATAGAGGTAATATGGATGCTTTTGATTTCTGCTCATAAAATCACGGGCATAATCAACCATTTCTTCAACCTCTTCAGGCTTTGCAAGCTGATATTCGTGAATATACTCGTGGAGTCTTGACGAACGTTTAATACTCATTGTATGTACAGTTGTATTTTCCGGCGAAAGCTTTTCCACTTCTTCCAGTGTATAACGAAACATATCAGGTGTTTCTCCCGGAAGTCCGGCTATAACATCCATATTTATATTATCGAAACCACATTCTCTTGAAAGGTGCATTGCCTCCCTGATTTGGTCGGGGGTATGTGCTCTTCCAATCAAGTGCAAGGTTTGCAAATTCATAGTTTGAGGATTGATACTTATTCTGTCAACCTTATGTTTCTTTAACACTTTAAGTTTTGCTTCTGTTACTGTATCAGGTCTGCCCGCCTCAACTGTAAACTCTTTACAATGTGTCATATCAAAATTTTCATATATTTGTTTGAGAAGCCTGTCTAACTGTGTATGTTCAAGAGTTGTAGGCGTGCCTCCGCCTATATATACAGTTTCAACTCGATTTTTATTATGACGCACCAAATCTCCTACATATATGATTTCCTTTTCAAGGCACTCCAAATATTCGGGAATGAGTTTTGCAGCCTGAGTTGTTCCACAGGTTACAAATGAACAGTATAAACATCTTGAAGGACAGAACGGAATTCCGATATATATACTCACTCCATCAGGATATATAGAATCACGGATAGGCATTTCACAGAGAGCTGTCTGCAATGTAAGGGTAGCCTTATCCCGTGAAGTTCCACATTCCTCCATAAAATATTTTATTACTTCTTCTGACGTTTTTCCGTCTTTTAAAAGTTTTGTTGCAATCTTTGCCGGACGAATTCCGTTAAGAATTCCCCATGGGCTTTCACTATTAATCATAAAATATAAGGGTTTTCCTTTCGTTCTTTTCCAATAGTTGTTGCAGGGCCATGACCCGGATAAACAGGAGTTTCATCGGGCAACATCATAAGCTTTGTTTTAATGGAATTTACCTCTTCTTCAAGAGAACCTGTTGGATGGTCAACTCTTCCAACGCTTTGCATAAAGAGGGTATCACCGCTTATAAGAACTCCTCCTCCATAAAGGCAGATACAATCCGAAGTATGTCCCGGAGTATGAATAACCGTAAGTTCTGCATTACCAACAACTACTTTATCGCCTTCATTTAACAATCTATCAGGGCTAACAGGCGACCAATCTATTCCAACATAGTGGCAAAGATTGTATATCACATCCTTAAGAAAGACTTCCCCGTTTTGATGTATTGAAACAGGGGCATTTGTTAAACTTTTAAGCTTTTCTAATGCGAGAATATGGTCAAAGTGACCGTGGGTCAAAACAATTTCTTTTAGGTTATAGTTATGACTATTTAAAAAATTAATGATTTCTTCTGCGCTGTCAGGAGCATCAATAACAATTGCATCTTTTGTTTCTTCATCAGCCAATATATAGCAATTTGTTTGCAATGCACCTAAAACCAATGTGTGTACTTTCATATTTAAACTCCGTATCTGTTAAAATTATTGTCTGCGTCTGACAACCGATAAAACACTGTCGATATTTTTAAGTTTCTTTATAGCAATCTCCAATTGCTCTGTATCGCTTATTTCCAAGGTTAGCTCAATAATCGCCAGATTATTTTTGCCTGTTCGTGCATTAACATTAGTTAATTGAGTTTTAAGCTCGGAAATAGTTGACATTATATCAAGCAACAAATTTGAACGATCCGTAGCTGTAACATAGAGCATTGATTGGAATGTTGAGCTTGTATCCTCTGCCCAATGAACAGGAATGAATCTGTTAAATTCATCTGTATTTGCCTGCACCTGAATCATATTAATACAATCTGCCCGGTGGATAGCTACACCTCTTCCTCTGGTAACATATCCAACAATCTTGTCCCCCGGTACGGGATTACAACAATGAGAAAATCTCGTAAGGCAGTTGTCAATTCCTTCAACAATAACACCGCTTTTATTTGGCTTGGACGTGGTCTTAACAACCAATGGGATAACCTCAGCAGGTGTTAATTGTTCCTCTTCCAAAAGACGCTTTTTACATTCAGTATTAAGGCGTGTTATAAATCTTGAGGCATTTGTGCTGCCAAAACCAATTGCCGCAAGCATATCATCCATATTATTAAATCCATATTTGCGGAGCAAGCTTTGGATAAAATCCTTATCTTCAAGAAATCTAAGAGGAATTGAATGTTGTTTAAGATTTTTTTCCAGTATTTCTTTTCCTTTAACAAGGTTTTCTTCACGATTAATCTTCTTAAACCATTGATTAATTTTATTCCTTGCCTGAGATGTTTTACAAATCTTTATCCAATCAAGATTGGGGCCGTGGCCACCGCCGGATGTGATTATATCAACAATATCCCCATTTTTCAAGGCATAGTCAATGGTAGCAATCTTCCCATTTACCTTTGCACCCGTCATTTTATTACCTACAGCCGAGTGAATTGCATACGCAAAATCAATGGGCGTTGCACCGACAGGAAGGCTGATTACATCGCCTTTTGGTGTAAAAACAAATACCTCGTCACTGAACATATCAATCTTTAAGGTTTGCATAAAGTCTTCGGCATTTGTCATATCCTTTTGAATTTCAAGAAGCTGTTTTATCCATTCAAGCTTACTATCCATATCGCTGTTACCGCTTTTGCCCTCTTTATATTTCCAGTGAGCAGCAATTCCGTTTTCGGCAGTATGGTGCATTTCCCATGTTCTGATTTGAATTTCAAAAGGTGTGCCGTTAGGACCAATCATCGTTGAATGAAGGGATTGATACATATTAGGCTTAGGCATTGCAATATAGTCCTTAAATCTTCCGGGAATAGGCTTAAAAAGCTCATGAACCATTCCCAGAACAGAATAACAATCTGCAACAGAATCAACAATAACACGAACTGCAAATAAATCGTATAATTCATCAAGAGATTTATTCTGCATAAACATCTTTCTGTATATGCTGTAGAAGTGCTTTGCTCTTCCCTCTACATGAGAATTTATATTAAGCAACTGCAGTTTATTTTGCAAAAGCTCTATAATATCTTTTATATAATCCTCTCGTTCTTCACGCTTTTGAGCAATTTTGTCAACAATTTCATAATAGCCGATTGGGTCAATAAATCTAAGAGCTAAGTCCTCCAATTCCCATTTTATCTTGGACATACCAAGTCTGTGAGCAAGGGGGGCATACACTTCTAATGTTTCTCTTGCAATTTCACGCTGTTTATGTTCAGGCTGAAACTTAAGAGTACGCATATTATGAAGCCTGTCCGCCAGTTTAATTACAATTACCCTGACGTCATTTGCCATCGCAAAAAACATTTTTCTTAGGTTTTCAACCTGTTGTTCTTCCTTTGTTGTATAAGGAATTTTGTTAAGCTTTGTGACCCCGTCAACCAGCATAGTTACTGTTTCGCCAAATTCTGCAACTAAATCTTCACGAGAGGTTTCTGTATCCTCTACAACATCATGAAGAAGTGCTGCCACAATTGATTGGGGGTCAAGCTCTAACTCTGCAAGAATAAAGGCAACATTTATAGGATGGGTTACATATGGCTCGCCGGATTTTCTAACCTGTCCTTCATGCTTGGCAATAGCATAATTATATGCCTTTCCCACCGCATCAAGACTGCCGCTTTTATGGTAAGTTCGTATTTTATCAATTAAAGTATTAAGCTCAATCATTGCCTTTACTCCTTTCATATTATAGACAGAAAACGTTGGCTTAAGGGACAAGCCAACGTTTTAAAACTACTAATTAAACGGAGGTAGTCTCCTCGTCTGATTTTTTTATATCTTTCAAAATCAGCTGAACATTTTGAAATCCCTTATAATCATTGATGTCAAGTGCAAAGGCAACATCAATAAAATCGCCTTCCTCTAAATGATTGTAATATTCTCCCATTCCAAAGCCTACAGAATCAAGATATTTGCCATCTTTGAGAAGCGTCATACGAAGATGTTTGCCCTCACTCATAACACTTATCTTATGTATCTTGATATTTCTTACTGCAAAGGATGGTGTAGGATTATCAACTCCAAAGGGTTGGAGTCTGTTAATATCATTTACGGTATCAATAGTAATATAAGGAACCTTAATTGCTGCATCAAGATGTATGGTCGGTGTCATTACCTGTTCGGTGAAACGGTCCTTTGAACATTCGTTAATCTTCTGGCGGAAAGCCTCGATATTCTCGGCCTTTATGGTAAGACCTGCTGCAAGCTCATGACCGCCAAACTTTTCAAGGATATCAGAACAATCCTCCAAGGCACCAAAAAGATTAAAGCCGTTTACACTTCTGCCTGAGCCTTTAGCTTCATCACCATCAATTGCAAAAAGGATTGACGGCTTATAAAATTTCTCTGTTATTTTTGATGAAACTATTCCAACAATTCCGTGATGCCAATTATCATGGGGAATAACTATAACCTTATCATCCTTTATTTCAGGATGAGCCTCTATATATTCCATTGCCTCACGGAACATTTTCTGTTCTGTTTGCTGACGAAGTGTATTTTCTTCACAGAGAGATTCCGCAAGAGATTGAGCTTTCTTCAAATCATCGGTAAGGAACAGCTCAACACTTCTTGACGCACAACCAAGTCTTCCGCTGGCATTAATTCTTGGTGCAATGGTATAGCCAATAGTGGATGTGGTGATTGCCTTTCCGTTAGTCGAAACATCAATCAATGCTTTAAGACCAATATTCTTGGTTGTTTTAAAGCGTTTAAGTCCCTCAGTTACAATAACACGGTTTTCGTCAACTAATGGCGAAATATCCGCAACCGTTCCAAGGCACATAAGATCAGCATATTTTTCCATAAGGTCGGGAAGAGATTTTTTCTCATCCAGAGCCTGAATTAACTTAAACACAACACCTACGCCCGCAAGACTTTTAAAGGGATAAGAACAATCCTTCCTCTTTGGGTCTATTGCCGCATACACATCAGGAATTTGTTCTTTACATTCGTGATGGTCGGTTACTATAACGTCAAGACCTATCTCTTTTGCGTATTCACTTTCATCAACTGCAGTGATACCTGTATCAACTGTAATAATAAGAGAGCTTCCGTTAGCACGGATTTTATCAAGAGCATCTTTGTTAACTCCGTAACCCTCCTGCATACGGTCCGGTACATAGTAATCAACATCAATTCCCATTTCACGCAAATGCTTATAAAGAATAGCAATTGATGTAATTCCGTCTACATCGTAATCCCCGTATATGGTTATTTTCTCACCATTGTCACGGGCTCTGCAAATTCTCTCTGTTGCTTTTTCCATATCTTTCAAAAGAAATGGGTCATGCATAACACCTAAATCCCTTGAAAGAAAAGCGGTAATTGCAGCATCTTCATGGATGCCCCGATTATAGAGAATAATAGCCGTTAGCGGTGAAATATGATATTGCTTTGAAATCTCAACAACCCGCTTTTTATCAAACTCTTTAATCAGCCATGTTTTCTTTAACATAATATATATCTCCTGAATCATTAGTTTTACTAAATCAGTTTATATGCCAACATAAATCCCAAAGGCATATAAAGATATTTTAGCACGGTTTAAGATAAATTACAACACTTTTTTAAAATTAATTGAAGATAAAACTTACAAAAAATTTGACAAAAGATTATCAACCTTGCACATCACAAAAAAAGAATGATTATAAATTGCATTTGCAAAAAATAATCATTCTTCATTGTTTTTAAAGAAGTCTTCTATAATGCTTATAACAAGAAAATGACTTTTGAGGTGTTTAGTAGCCCTCTTTTGTAGGTTATATTTTGTTATAAAACATTGATTTTTTTTATTTGTGTGATATAATGATTTTATCGAGAATGAAATTAATGAATGACGATCCTGAGATAATTGATTTTGAAGATGATGTTTGTTATCACACTGATCATCACGGAAATATGTACAAATTATTTTTTGTCCCCATCATAGGGTAAAAACGGAAATGAGGCGGAAAAATAGAATATGACAAAATTACTTTTAATAAGACATGGAGAAAGCGAAGCTAATAACAAGGGTTTTTTTGCGGGTCAGTATGATGCTCCGCTTATGCCAAAAGGAATTGAACAGGCAGAAAAAACAGCTAAATATATTGTTGAGAAATATTCCCCCACTAAAATATATGCAAGCGATTTAAAGCGTGCTTATCAAACGGCGTTACCCATTTCAAAATTAATTAATACAGGCATAATAACAGATCAGGGTATCAGGGAGATATATGCAGGAAAATGGCAGAAGATGTCATTTGATGATTTGGAGAAAAATTATTCTGATGAATACGGCGTGTGGCTTAACGATATTGGAAATGCGTGTTGCAGTGATGGTGAATCCATAAAAGAACTTAGTGAAAGGGTTATGGCATCATTAACTGCCATTGCAAAAGAAAACTATGGCGAGACAATTGGTGTTGCAACTCACGCAACACCAATCCGTGCAATGCAGACCATAATTCAATACGGGGATATAAGCTATATGAAGGATGTGCCATGGGTTTCAAATGGATCGGTTACGGTTCTTGAGTATAACGGCAAATGGAAATGTGTGAGCATAAGCGAAGATAATCACCTGGGGACAGACAAAACAGTCTTTCCTGCAAATGTTTAATTCTGTTTTTTGTTCCTGTCTTGACAAAAGTCGAATTATGTCGAAATTTATTGAAAAAGTTTTAAATTATGTTTAGTGAGGTGAAATATGTAGTGACATATCAAGAAAAAATTTTCTTTGACTTGCTTGAAGAATTTAAGAAAGAGAACTTACAGAGTACTCAAATACGAGAAAATACGTTTCTAACATTGAGAAATGAATTTGTTGTAAAGTTTCCTAAAAATTCTATAGTTTCAATGGAAATGAATGACTATGTTATTTCATCTAAAAATAATATTGAATCTTTTTGCAGAGGAATCAAAACGATATTAAAAACTTTTTTCAAGGAAAATTTGGATACTAAAGGTTGGGAAAATATATTTGGTATTGCTATTAAGAATGGAACGCAATTAACAGTTTCCAAGATGTTTGATAAAAGGGTTATAAGTAGTGAAGAAATATTTCAGTATATAAAAAATCAAATAATAAATTTGCTGGAAGCGTTAGATAAAAATAATTATCCTGATATTAAGTCTTGTACATTACATGCTGACTTTAAATATATACTTCTAATTATCTATTGTCCGGAGAAAGTTTTGCCTGTATATCGCGAAAGTTTATTACATCGGTATTGTGAAGCACTTAATTTATCTTATGACGATGGTAAGGAACGGATATATTATAATAACTTGCTTATACAGTGGAAAGATGACATTTCCGTTTTATCTGATTGGAGTTATTTAGATTTTGTAAGTTTTTGTGATTGGTTATACAGAAAAGGCAGAAGAATTGATGGAAATTTTCTTAGGCAACAAGATGAACAAACAGGCGTTAACCAAATAGTTCAAGAATTAGAAAACGAAAACCTTTGTGGCAAATCAAAAGAAGCAATTATAAAAGTGCGTGTTAATCAAGGTATTTTTAGGAAGAAATTGTTGCAACACTATAAAACCTGTTGCTTGTGTAATGTATCTAATCCAAAATTATTAATAGCAAGTCATATAAAACCATGGAGTGTATGTAACGCTCAAGAGAAAGTAGATAAGAATAATGGATTTTTGATGTGTCCTAATCATGACGCTTTATTCGATCAAGGTTGGATAACTTTTAATGATGACGGAAAAATCATTATATCCGATGCTTTGTCAAAAAACGACAGAATGGCTTTTGATATAAATGAAAATATGATTATATTGCTTACGGATGAGAATAAAAAATATTTACGGTATCATAGGGAAGAAATATTTGAAAAACTTTTGCCTTAATCATCCGTGTAAGTAGATTTAATAGAAAAAAGTTTTGGAGGAATGTGTATGAGAATATGCAATTTATGTAAGACCGAAAATGAGAACGATGCAAAATTCTGCAAAAATGGTGGGGATAATTTAGATAATATGTTCCACAATCAAAATGGAAATAGTAGTAAAAATGATTTCAAAAAACTGCTCATGATTTTGTTAGTAGGTATTCTTGTCGTTGCAGTTTTTGTAGGGGTGTATGATTATGCTATCGGCTATAAAGAACGGAAGGCAACTAAACAATTAGAATCTATGGGTGTATATTACGAAGATAAGGAATGGTACGATTATAATATAGAAAACATTTTGGAATATAGAGATAGAATTGCCGATTTAGAGAAAGAATTAAAAACGAATGATTTTGATACATTTAGTGATAAGGCAAATGTAGCTTTTCAAATAGAAATGTGTAATGATAATCTTAAAAATGAAATTTCGGATTTCAAAAATACATATAATGGTTTATCAAAGTAAAAACAGGAAAAGGTTAGTAAGATTATAGAGCAAAAATACAAATTTGATATTAAAACATTATTGGATTAATTAAAATGATAGGACACAAGAGTAAATTTCTATTGTGCTTTTGTTCGTGTCAAGTCTATAAATTTTAAACATTAGTTTGCCGATAATAAATATTTACATATCGGGCAGGAAAATCTAACATTCTTGCGGGTTTTAATGGATTTCGTTCAGAAAAACAAGAACAGAAAATAGTAGGTCCTATTATTCACTGTTCGCCTAACTTGACACGAACTTTGTCGAATTTTGCAAAAGGAGTAGAGAATATGAAAAAAAATTAATATGGATTATTCCGGTAACGATATTCATAGTTTCTTTAATTATACTGTTTAGACCGGCTGGCAGAATAACCTTTGACAAGTCTGTTTCGGAAAATAGGATTTTGTTTCAATATGAAATATTTGGCTGTGGTAGTATTGTTGGAAAAGTCATAGACGGAGGAGAAGAAATTACTTCAAACTATATTGAACAATATCCTAATATTGGTGTTGATGAGGTTGTATTTACAGGACAAAGTGATGAGCCGAGAAAACACATGGACTCGGCAGAATTTTCTTGCGGAGGTTTAGCTGAAAAATATACATATATAGTAGAAGGGACTCCTGTTGGAGTTACAAAAGGAGTTCCTGATTGTTGTGAGCCTATTCCTGCATATAATGAAAATGTTGTAGAATTTAAAGTTGATAAATGGTATTTTACATCATATGTTCCATACATGGCAGTAGGGAATTTGTGGACGATAATTTTTTCCTTTGTTGCCTTGTTCTTAACAGTTAGTTGGGTATTTTTGCTGATTGTTATTACACTTATTAGCTTTATAAAAAGTAAAGTTAAGTAATAAAGAGATTAATTATATTATACTTATGTCAAGTCTATAAAATTTAAAGTAATAATTTTCCAATATTGAATATTTGCATATACTATCGAATGCGAGAAAATTCAGTAGAAAAAGAGGTTATACCTATGGATGATAAAATACAAATATTTGAAGATAAGATAATAAGAACTGTATGAAATGAAGAAACAGAAGAATGGTATTTTTCTGTTGTTGATGTTGTGTCCGTTCTTACTGATAGTGTGGATGGCAGAAAATATTGGAACAAGCTAAAACAAAGATTAAAAGAAGAAGGAAATGAAACGGTGACAAATTGTCACCAGTTGAAAATGAAAGCTACTGATGGTAAAATGCGTTTAACCGATGTTGCTGACACAGAACAACTTTTGCGAATTATTCAGTCTATACCATCGCCCAAAGCAGAGCCATTTAAGTTATGGCTGGCACAAGTTGGCAGAGAAAGAATTGAAGAAACCATTGATCCTGAACTTACAATAGAAAGAACACTGGAAACATATCTCAAAAAAGGTTATACACGAGAGTGGATAAACCAAAGATTACAGGCTATTCAGGTAAGAAAAGAATTAACGGACGAATGGGATGCAAGAGGTGTTCAAAAAGGTGTAGAGTATGCTATTCTAACAGATGAAATCACAAAAGCGCGGTCAGGAATGACAACCAGGAAATATAAAAACCTCAAAGGTCTGACCAAGGAAAATTTGCGCGACAATATGAGCACACTCGAATTGGTATTAAATATGCTTACAGAAGCAACAACTACAGAATTATCAAAAGCACATAATCCTCAAACTTTTGAAGAAAATCGCGAAATTGCAAAAAGAGGCGGAAAGTATGCCGGTAATGCGCGAAAAGAAATTGAAGAAGATACAGGTAAGCCGGTAATCACATCAAAAAATGCAGCAGAACTTAATCAGGTGGTAGTTGATTTGATTGAGGGTATAGCGGAAGATGAAAAATAGTTTTTAAATTTAATAAAACAGTTTGCCGATTTTGAATATTTACATATACTATCGGATGCGAGAAAATTCAGTTTTCTCCCGACTTGACACATGCTGAAAAGATAAAAAGGAGATAAAATAATATGTCGGATATTTCAAAAATAGATAGTAATTTTGCTATTGAAACCAAAATAGATAAAGAGGACATTAAGTTCTACAAAATTGATGCGGCACCCTTTAAGGTTTATGGCGTTTTCAGAGAAAACGGAAAGTTCAGGCGTATGCCTGAAGATGTTGCCAAAAGTGTAAGTGAAGGGGTATATGCTCTTCATTCAAACACCGCAGGCGGCAGAGTCAGGTTTGTTACAGACAGCCCCTACATAGCCATTTATGCTAAAATGGATGGATTAGGGAAAATGCCTCATTTCACACTGACTGGTTCTGTGGGCTTTGACTTGTATATTGATAATTATTATGCAAAAACATTTGTTCCGCCACTTGATATTGAAGATGGATATGAAAGCATTTTTGAGCTTGAGAAAAAAGAGCTACGGGAAATTACAATTAATTTTCCACTGTATTCCAATATTAACGAATTGTTTATCGGTTTGCAGGATAGCGCTCATATATCAGAGGCTAAAGCATATAAAAATGCTAAACCGATGGTATATTACGGCTCATCAATAACACAGGGTGGATGTGCATCAAGACCGGGTATGAGTTATCAGGCGATTGTTTCGAGAGCTTTAGATTATGACTACATAAATCTCGGCTTTTCAGGAAATGCAAAAGCAGAAGATGAAATTATTGAATATATTAAAAATTTGGATATGTCGATTTTTGTTTATGATTATGACCATAACGCTCCGTCTGTTGAGCATCTTGAAAAAACACACGAAAAAATGTTTAAGGCAATACGAGAAAAAAATCCACTTTTACCCGTGATAATGATGTCACGTCCCAAACACTTTTTAACCGATGGGGAAAAGATAAGACGGAACATAATCGAAACAACTTATCGTAATGCAGTTTTATCCGGAGATAAGAATGTATATTTTATCGACGGAGAAGCTCTGACCGAACTTTGCAAAGATTCGGGAACTGTAGATAATTGTCATCCGACAGATTTTGGCTTTGCTTCTATGGCTAAAGCATTGACGGAAGTTATTATTCACAATAACCTTTAATTTGTATACAAAAAGGAGCGGATTTCCGCTCCTTTCATATTATCTTATTTTCTTAAACAATGGTCCGTATGCCGCACAAGCACGATAGTCCTGACCTTCCTTATCCATACCAAATGCATTCCAAGCTGCAGGGCGGAAAATCTTTTCTTCCGGAACATTATGCATACAAACAGGGATACGAAGCATTGAACATAGGGTTATCATATCTGCACCGATATGTCCGTAGCTGATTGCACCATGATTTGCACCCCAATTGTTCATTACATCATAGGCTGTTTTAAATGCGCCCTCTCCTGTTGTTCTTGGTGCAAACCAAGTACAGGGCCATGTATAATCTGTTCTCTTCCAGAGTTTATCCGAAACCTCAGAAGGAAGTTTAACTGTCCATCCCTCTGCTATCTGCATAACAGGGCCCACACCCTTAACAAGATTAAGTCTTATCATAGTTACAGGCATCTCTGCTTCTGTAAGGAAACGGGAAGAATAACCGCCGCCACGGAAATAACCCAAGTCTGCGTAATTCCATGTTGAGGCATCAAGGATTGCCTTTTGGTCTTCCTCTGTAACCTCATACCAGGGTTTCATAACTCCTTCGCCGTTTTCGTCCTTTGCCATACCGTTTGCATCAAGACAAGCCGCTCCCGAATTAATAAGATGGATAAATCCGCCTGATTTTTTTGCAACACCTTCCAATTCATAGCCTGTCGCCATCTTAACTGCATCAGGGCTCCAATATGTTCTTACATCAGCAAAAATCTGCGCTCTATTGGTCAACAATTTCATAAACAGCATACTTATACCATTTAAAACATCATTCTCGGTTGCCAGAATATATGGTTCTCTTGCACCATTCCAATCAAATGAAGTATTGAGCATTGCCTCGGGGAAATCACAGTTAGGATAGAAATCTGTCCACTGGCGTTGTCCCTGAAATCCTGCCGCTATGGCATTATGACCTACCATTTCTTCTTCTCTTCCCTCGGGGAGATTTGGATTGCCATTCATTAAGTCCTTAATAATGCACATCATTTTAACAACAAATTCCCAATCTTTCTCCTTTTGCTCGGGGGATTTTCTCAATTCTTCAGGGTTCTTGTCAAAACCTATTTTACAGTTTTCTTTTGTCCATGCCAAAGCCTTTTGATATTCTGCCTCGTCATAGATACCTTCTGTCCTTCGTCTGATGATTTCTACCTCATCAACAGACTCTACTCTCATTCCAAGATAATCTTCAATAAAATCAGGGTCAATAATTGAACCGCCTATTCCCATACAGATCGAACCAATCTGCAAATATGACTTACCTCTCATTGTTGCAACAGCAACCGCTGAACGGGCAAATCTTAAAAGCTTTTCCTTAACATCTTCAGGAATAGATGTATCATCTGCATTCTGCACATCATGTCCGTAGATACCAAATGCCGGCAAGCCTTTTTGGGCATGGGTTGCAAGAACAGAAGCAAGATAAACTGCACCCGGTCTTTCTGTTCCGTTAAAACCCCACACACCTTTTATTGTATTGGGGTTCATATCCATTGTTTCTGCACCATAGCACCAGCAAGGCGTTACTGTAAGAGTAATATCCACGCCTGCCTTTTTGAATTTTTCTTCACAGGCAGCAGCCTCTGCAACACGACCTATTGTGGTGTCTGCGATAATTACCTTTACCGGCTCACCATTACTGTATTTTATATTTTCTTCCAATAACTTTGCCGCAGATTTTGCCATATTCATTGTTTGGTCTTCCAATGATTCACGCACCTTTAATGCTCCGCGTCTGCCGTCGATTGCAGGACGAATACCGATAACAGGATAATCGCCAATGTATCTGTTTTTTGCCATTTCATTTTCCTCCTTATAGTCAAATATTATTCCATAATTAAATTATACCAATTGACTTTTCCTAATTCTAATGCTATTATAATAAAAAATAGTAAAATATTCACTTTTTTCAAGGAGGGGTTCTTATTGCAGTATTTAGAATATAAAGAGAAACTGACTCACGGGAGCAAGGATTTTCCTTTTGCTCTATATTACGTTTCTCCGTCCCATCCAAGGTATATGATGCAGCCCCATTGGCATGATGAATGTGAGCTTATCAGGATTGTCAGAGGCGAGCTTAATCTGATGATAAATCAGACTGAATTTCACCTTAAAACAGGTGACATTGTATTTATAAGCAGCGGATTTTTACACAGTGGTATTCCTCACCGCTGCCACTATGAATGTATTGTTTTTGATATGGATTATTACATAAAAAATCAGCCTTCTGCAAAGACGGTTCTTGAGCCTATTTTAACTCAACAAAAATTTATACAACCGTATTTTTCAAAAGCTGATGACGAATTGAAAGAAATCTTTAATTCATTTTACGATGGGTTACGCAAACGGGATGAGGGCGGAAGGTTAATTACAGAGGGTGCTCTTTATCAATTTTTAGGGCAGGTAATACGCAAGGATCTTTATTCTGTAACACCTGACAGAAGCTTTTCCCACAGCAAAAAATCAAAAGAGATAAAGCGTGTACTCAATTACATTGCTCTTCATTATACCGAGAAGATAACTCTAAAAGATATGGCAGATTGCGTACATATGAATTCTAATTATTTTTGCAAATTCTTCAAGGAAATGACACATAAATCACCTATGGAATATCTGAATTTTTACAGGATAGAATCTGCTTGTGAAATATTATGTATTTCCAATGACAGCATTCTTGATGTGGCATTAAAATGCGGGTTTAATGACGTGAACTATTTTATAAAGGTATTTAAAAAGCTTAAAGGCACTACACCTTTGCAATATCTTAAAAAAGAAAAGTATCATTCTTCATAATTATTCTTCACATTTTTTACCAGTGCATATAATTCATCAATAACACTTTGGGGTGATAAAATTCTTGCCTTGCCTCCAAAGCTGATAATCCATGACAGAAAATGAGGACTGACCGCTACTCTTACCGAACACTCGAAGTGTTTCTCATCAATCTTGATTATAGGAATATCCATTCCAAAGCGGTCATAAATTACACCTACAAGGTCATTATCAAACCTGATTGACACATCCGTTTCTTCACCGCCAAACATACCAAACATCTTTTTTGCATATGCAGATAAATCAAAGGGCTTGGAAGAAAAAACCCGGTCTGTTTCGCTAATTTCTATCCCCTCCATTTTATCAACACGATAATGGACATAGTTATCATATTTTGTTTTATAGGTAATAAGATAATAATTTTCATCATCCCATGTGAGAGATATGGGAGATTCGGTATATATTTCTCCGTTTCTTCTGTACGCCTTACTCTTGTTAACATCTATATCAAAATATTTAAATGTTATCTGTTTATTGGCGGCGATGGCATCATGGATTTTATCAACATTATAATATATTTGTTCATTCAATGTTTTTACCCTGTTTGTTACGAAAACCTGACGGTGAAGAAGCTTTGCGTTTTCCCTGCTTGTCAGGCGTTCTATCTTTGATATCAGTTCCAAACTCTTTTTGTGGGTTATAAACTTAGAAGATTGAACGCTGTCTACTAACAATTTAAGCTCCGGCAGTTCAAAATCACGGCTACCTATAAAATACCCGGTGGTTCGTGTTTTTTTTGTGCAGATATCTATTCCAAATACCCTTAAACACTCCAAATCATCATAAATACTTTTTCTTTCAGCCGAAACTCCATATCTTGATAGTTCTTCGATTATTTCAGAAAGGGTAATTGGATGTTCTTCATCTGTTTTCTCCATTAAAATTTTTGTAAGATATAACAACTTAAGTTTCTGATTAGGCGATTTCATATTTTTCTCCTGCTTTTATTTTTTTACTTATTATAATAAATATCTATCAAAAAATCAAGTAATTTTTCCATTCATAGTCCTTTTTATTGTACACTCTATATAAACTTTAAATTCCAAAGTCCGTTTTTTGGGACATACATATGAGTATAATTAAATTATAAAACAAATGAAACACTTTAGGAAAGGATGTTTAATATGGAATTATTATTAATTATACTTTATATTGTTTGCAGCGATTACATTTACAAAATGGTTAAGGCACACAAATAGCAAAGGACTTTTCAGCATTCACATACAGCCATAACTCATTGTTTACAAGAGGGGGTATTTTCGTGAATATATGTAAAAAATAACATAAAAAGTTGTATAAAATAAAAAATTTTTAACTTTTTTCATATTTTCTTTGACTTTTTATCTTTTCTGTGGTATGATAGGAGTGTAATGCGGTCAATAGGATAATTTCTTGATTGCAAATCCTTTTTTAACGGATTATTATGGTAAATTTACAAAAAACAGAATCTACATACTTGAACTTGCTTAGAAATTCTGTGGTGATAGTTGGAAAGGAGAATAGAAAAAATGAATATAGCATTAATTGCGCATGATAAAAAGAAGGAACTTATGGTTGATTTCTGTATCGCTTACAGCGGAATACTGAAACAACATAGTTTGTGTGCAACAGGTACAACCGGAAGCTTGGTTGCTGAAGCAACAGGCTTAGAGATAAGTCGGTTTTTGTCGGGTCCTGAAGGCGGCGATCAACAGATTGGTGCTCGTATTGCGTATAACGAAATTGATGCTGTATTGTTTTTCCGTGACCCTTTAACTGCTCAGCCTCACGAACCGGATGTTTCTGCTTTATTTAGATTGTGCGACGTTCATAATATTCCTCTTGCAACAAATGTTGCTACAGCAGAGGTTTTGATAATGGGTATTGAACGAGGCGATCTCGGCTGGAGAGATATAGTTAATCCTAAAAACAAATAGCAAAGAGCTGCCAAAAAGGCAGCTCTTTTATTTATTTAGTTGCAACAGCTCATATGCTTAACTCTGTCTCTTTCTTCAGCACGCTTAGCATTATTAAATCTATCCACCGTTCCAACAAGATATCCTGTTATTCTGCGTATTCTCTCAAAAGGAATTGGGGAAAGATTATATTCCGCATCAACATACCCATCCTCACAAATAGTTAATTTCAATGAATTAATATCCATACCGGGGTTGTTTTCCCGAATATGATGTGCATAATAAGAAATCTCTTTTGGTTCCATTGAACCGCCGATAACATTTACTGTCATATTTATTCCTCCTTCTTTGTAATTTAATGAACTGATGATAGTATACACCCCTTTTACAAATATGTCAATAGATATTGTGTTAAATTTATGTTACAAACACAAGATATTGTGTTTGTGTTTTTATTATAAAATGTTTGATTATAAAAACTTTTACCGCTTGCAAAAACTCTTCCGTTATGTTACAATATTTTAATCTGTGAATTTTACATACAATAATGAAAAGGATGGAACAAAAATGAAACTTTTATTGGATTTAATTTTACTTGTTGTGGGTTTTTGTGCTCTTTTAAAAGGAGCTGACTGGCTGGTTGGCGGCGCAGTTGGTTTTGCAAAAAAATTCCATATCCCCACGCTTGTTATCGGTATGACTATTGTTGCTTTTGGCACAAGCGCTCCTGAAGCTGCTGTTAGTATATCGGCGGCGGTTGCAGGAAATAACGCCATTTCTCTTTCCAATGTTGTTGGGTCAAATATTTTTAATCTTTTGGTTGTTGCCGGACTTTGCGGTGCAATAAAACCCTTACCCATTCAAAAAATTGCAGTTACCAGAGATTATCCTTTTCATCTTTTAATAACAGCAGTTTTAATTATTCTTTGTTTAGACAATGTTTTAAACAGCGGACAAATGATGCTCAGCCGTGCTGACGGATTGATTTTATTAATGTTTATGGGAATATATATGTATATTAACATAAACGATGGAAGACAAGGGGATAACGAAGAGAATACAGATGAAGAATTTTCATTTATTAAGAGCCTTTCCCTTTTCCTTATAGGGCTTGCCTGCGTCATTGTCGGCGGTGATGTGGTTGTTGATTCCAGTACAGGAGTTGCAAGAGCAATCGGCATTAGTGATACATTGATTGGCTTGACAATTGTTGCATTGGGAACATCTCTCCCTGAGCTTATGACCTCTATTGTTGCAAGCAAAAAGGGCGAGGTTGACCTTGCTTGGGGAAATGTTGTAGGGTCAAATATATTTAACATTCTTTTTGTGTTAGGTATATCTTCCGCTGTTCATCCATTCCCCATTGAACCTGTTGCAATATTTGATATGATATTCCTCTTTACAGTTAGTTTGGCTGTATACTTTGCCACAATGGGTTCTAAAAAAGTCAGCCGTACGACAGGCATTTCTATGATTGCCGCATATGCAATTTATACAGTTTATATTATAATGAGATAATTCAGCCTGTGAAGTCCTCTTCAAAGGCTGCCAGTGCCTCCTTTGTTTCCAGGACTATTCCTTCTTTAAGACGGATTATGTCCTCAACGGGGAGGTCTTTTGTATATATATCAAGTGAATAAAGAAATATCTCTTCTGTTCCGTCTGACATATAAATAGATATGTCATCATTTTCAAATTTTGCGATATACTTTATCCCGTTGCTGACAGGAATACTTTCACCTGCTGTTGGTGCTGTATCCGCAAAAACACCCGAATTATACCTTTCATTTAACATTTTACTTTGGTGATTATACACCGCAAGATATGATAAATATCCTGCAAGGCAAGCGATGGAAAAAATGATTACACCAAGGGTTATTGCTCTGAAAAATTTCTTTGACATATCCGCTACTCCTTCTTTGTAACACTAATTTAACCTATTATTAACACTGTTGGGACTTTTTATACGAAAAAGTATGGTATAATGTATATGTATTATTGTAATTATTTAAATTATTATATAGAGGGGAATGTGAAATGAAGCATTATATCTCGAAGTTTTTGATTAGTTCCACCATTACGCTGATTGTAGGACTTCTTTTATTCGGAGTTCTTGTAGGCGGTTCAATTATGGGATATTGGGGAAATGTTGATGAATTAGACGTAGAAAGCCTTACTATGCGTCAAAATTCTGTTATTGTATATAACGACCCTGATACCGGTGAAGAAAAAGAGTTAAAAGAGCTTAGTGCAGAAGAAAACCGAGTTTGGGTTAATATTGAAAATACTCCCGAACATCTTCAAAAGGCTTTTGTGTCAATTGAGGATGAGCGTTTCTATGAGCACAGAGGCTTTGACTTAAAACGAACAGTTAAAGCAACATTGACCTGGATGTGGGACAAGGTAACCGGTAAAACCGGCGCTGCATCTCTTGGAGGAAGTACCATTACTCAGCAGCTGATTAAAAACATTACCGGTGAAGACCAACAGACAGCTGCGAGAAAGTTTCAGGAAATCTCCCGAGCAGTTGCCCTTGAAAAGCAGATGGATAAAGATCAGATTATGGAGCTTTATTTAAACTGCATCTACCTTGCACAAGGCTGTAATGGCGTCCAAACTGCCTCTAATTTATATTTTGATAAAGATGTTAAGGATTTAACTATTGCCGAATCGGCAGCTATTGCGGGAATTACACAGTTCCCATCACTTTACGACCCATTTGTTAATCCTGACAAGAACAAACAGCGTCAAGAACTGGTTCTTTCAAAAATGCTGGAGTTGGGACACATTACTCAGGATGAATACAACACAGCTATTGCAGAAAAACTGAACTTTGCGGATCCTGATACAAAGGCAAAAGAAAATGAACCGAAAATAACTTCCTATTATGTTGACCAAATTATTCGTGATGTACTTCGTGATTTACAAGCTAAAGGTTATTCAGAGGCTCTCGCTAACAGAATTTTATATTCAGGCGGCGTAAAGATACGCTCTGCGTACAATCCTAAAATGCAAGGAATTATTGAGGACTATTACTCAAAAGCAAGTAATTTCGGCAATACGAAGGCTCAATCCGCCATGGTTGTTACCGATGTAAGAACCGGACAGGTTGTGGCGATTGCCGGTGGAATTGGTGAAAAAGAAGGAAGCCTTACACTTAACCGTGCATCAATGAGTACAAGACAGCCGGGTTCAACAATGAAACCAATTGCTGTTTATGCTCCGGCAATGGATATGAAACTAATCACTGCCGGTTCTACTTTCGATGATGCAAAAAAGAGTTACAATGGTTGGTCCCCAAGAAACTACGACTTTGCATACCGTGGCAGAGTTGATGCAAGGCGAGCACTTAGAACATCATTGAATACTGTTCCTGTTGAAATTCTTAACAAAATGGGTGCTCAAGCAAGTTATGATTTTCTTACTGAAAAATTAGGGTTTACCACCCTTGTTGAGAGAGCCGATATCAACGGAACAATATTCTCGGATATTGGTCTTTCACAGTTGGCTCTTGGTGGTTTGACATATGGAACAACAGTAATGGAAATTGCGGCTGCATACGGCACATTTGCAAACAATGGTATGTATCAAAAGCCTTATACCTATATTGATGTAACAGATAAAGACGGAAATGTTGTTATTGCATCGGACAGAACCCCTATAGAGGCATTAAAACCATCCACTGCATTTATTATGAGCCAGATGCTCCGTGAGGTTGTTACAAGCGGAACAGGTCGTGGCGCAGGTTTATCAAGCGTAAGCTTTACAGCCGGCAAGACCGGTACGACCTCTGACAACAAAGACCGTTGGTTTGTTGGATTTACTCCATATTATTCAGCAGCTGTATGGTATGGTTACGATATACCTCAAGAAATCTGGAGTTCATCAAATCCATGTATTCCTGTATTCAGAAATGTAATGGATAAAATCCATCGTGTAGGAATGACCGAAAAGAGAAGTATTCAGCAGCCTGCCGATGTTATAAGAGCCACATACTGCAAATATAGCGGAATGAAAGCACGAAGCGGTTGTCCTTCAGAAAGTTATTACTTTGCAAAGGATAATATTTCTGCCACCTGTAACTCAAACCACGCCGGATACGTCCCCGAAGATGAAGAGGACGAAAAAGATGAGGATGAGAAGAAACCTAAAACAAGCGCTACTCCCGCACCTTCTGCAACAACAAGCGGTACAACAAGTACAAGTGCACCTTCCTCAACCGGAAGTTCATCATCAAGTTCAACCAGTTCAGGTACAACTTCAAGTTCAGGAAGTTCTTCATCAAGTTCAACCAGTTCAGGCTCGACCTCAAGCTCAGGAAGTTCTTCATCAAGCACAAGCAGTTCAGGCTCGACTTCAAGCTCAGGAAGTTCTTCATCAAGCACAAGCAGTTCAAGCTCGGCCTCAAGCTCAGGAAGTTCTTCATCAGGTTCAAGTGGTTCAGGCTCCGCAAGCTCCGTTGGTGCATTGGAAGAATAAATACTTTAAGATATAAAAAATCCCCCATATGGGGGATTTTTTATTCTTGTATAAACAATTCCTTTGTATAAGGCAGTTCCATAATCCAATCACAATACTTATGCCATTCTTCCAGCTTATGGCTTTTTCTTGCAAAATACATATTATGCAAATTCTCATAATTCATTGTGATTGTTCTTGTTTGATTATAGCTTGAAGGAAGAAGCTGGATGATATCATACCAATCATCTTTATTCTTATTCTCTACAAAGCTTATCCTCTTTTTCTCCATAAAGTCTATAAAATCAAGTAATGCCCCTTTTGCATCCTCGCTTAGGTGGTCATGGCTGAAATCATCAAGGTCAAAGGGCTTACTATGAATTTTATGCATTGTACTGGTAGAGTTTGCAACCGTTCCAACCTTATATGTGTCAAATTCCTTCCACCAATACATTGGTGCCGTTATATCAACACACACAAGTATCTGGCGGATAAATTTTCGATGGTCACTTCCTGCTTTGCAAAGACGTTTTGCCAGTGATAAATCATTTTCACCCAATACATAATTGCCATCCTTATCATAACTGCTATCCATTCTATCCCAACTGTTCATAGGATTTCTTGCACCGCGAATAGCACCTTCAAAATTCATTACCTTTGTGTTTTCCAACTTAATCATAGTACATTTGCCTCTCTATATATCCAAATTTACTACTGTTGAAGAGTATTCTTCAATAAATTTACGACGGGGTTCAACCTTATCGCCCATAAGAATTGTAAATGTTTCATCTGCCTGACGGGCATCTTCAAGATTAACCTGGAGCATAATTCTTGTTTCAGGATTCATTGTTGTTTCCCAAAGCTGTTCAGGGTTCATCTCACCAAGACCCTTATATCTCTGGACAGCAGGAGCCTTGCCCTCTCCAAATTCAGCAATAACGGTTTGAAGTTCTGCATCGCTATATGCATATTTTTCAACCTTACCACGGCTTACCTTATAAAGAGGTGGCTGGGCAATATACACATGTCCTTCCTCAATAAGAGGTCGCATAAATCTAAAGAAGAATGTTAACATCAATGTTCTGATATGGGCACCGTCAACATCGGCATCCGCCATAATAACAACCTTACCATAACGGATTTTTGTTACATCAAAATCATCGCCGATACCTGCACCCAAAGCTGTAATAACCGGCATAAGCTTATCATTGCCGTACACCTTATCTATTCTCGATTTTTCAACATTAAGCATCTTTCCCCAAAGAGGAAGAATTGCCTGAAATCTTCTGTCTCTTCCCTGCTTTGCACTTCCGCCCGCAGAATCTCCCTCGACGATATATATTTCTGTATAGGTATTATCTCTATCGGAACAGTCCGCAAGCTTACCGGGAAGTGTGCTGCTCTCTAAGGCACTTTTTCTTCTTGTATTTTCTCTGGCACGTTTTGCAGCCTCTCTTGCACGTGAGGCAGTGAGTGCTTTATCTGTAACAATCTTTGCAACAGCGGGGTTTTCTTCAAAGAACTCTGCCAATTTTTCATTGACCATTTTCTCAACAATTGAACGCATCTCGCTATTACCAAGCTTTGTCTTGGTTTGTCCCTCAAACTGTGCTTCTGTTACCTTAACACTGATAATTGCCGCCAAACCTTCACGGACATCCTCACCCTTAAGGTTATCATCACTTTCTTTAAGGAAGCCATGACCTCTCGCATAATCATTGATAACTTTTGTAAGTGCCGCCTTAAAACCGGTTTCATGGGTTCCGCCTTCTGTTGTATTAATGTTATTTGCAAAGCTGATTATATTTTCTGTATAACCATCGTTATACTGCATTGCAACCTCTGCCTCACAGTTTTCACGAACAACATTCACATATATTACATCAGGGTGGATTGCCTCTTTATTACGGTTTTCATACTGAACAAATTCCCTGATACCGCCATCATATTTAAGAGATATCTCTCTTTTTTCTTCCGGGACATCATCTCTTTCATCTCTGAGGACAATATTAATTCCTGCATTTAAGAACGCTTGTTCACGAAGTCTTAGAAGAAGTGTATCAAAGCTATATACCAAATCCTCAAATATTTCGTAATCCGGCTTAAAGTGAACCTTTGTTCCCGTAACATTTGTATCACCAATCTGTTTAAGATCGTTACATTTATGTCCACGTTCATACTTTTGATAGAAAACATGTTCACCATTGGAAATCTCTACTTCAAGATATTCCGACAAGGCATTAACAACAGAGGCACCAACACCATG
>JAZUMJ010000016.1:0-21646 GCA_045603605.1 Ructibacterium sp.
ATTGCATTTGGAAATGCACATGGGAAGAACAAAGTGCAAGGAGCTTCTTGCCCGCCACAGGCGTGTGGCGAAGCCACTTTGTTCTCCCTTTATCCAGAAAATCATCAAAAAACTATTGCATTTTAAGCAAGTTTCGTGGTACACTGTTAGAAAGATTCTTGGAAATTTGAGTTATATCAGGAGAAGATATGGAACAAAAAATAAACTATCAAAAATTACTGGATAAGATTATAGATAATCTTAAAACTGAAAATAAGACACCATCCTTATTACTGCATAGTTGCTGTGCTCCCTGCAGTAGTTATGTACTTGAATATCTTTCGGAGTATTTTTCTATAACGGTTTTATATTATAACCCCAACATCTCTCCTATAGAAGAATACAATTACCGAAAATCAGAGCAGATACGTTTGATTTCGGAAATGAATTTTAAAAATCCTGTAAAGATTATGGATTGTGATTGGGATAATCAGGCTTTTGAAGAGATAGCAAGAGGGTTAGAGGACATTCCCGAAGGAGGGAAACGATGTCACCTTTGCTATGAGCTTCGGCTGAAAAAGACTGCTACTCTTGCCAAAGAACATAACTTTGATTATTTCACCACAACCTTAACCATAAGCCCATTAAAAAATTCTCAAATACTCAATCAAACAGGTGAAAAACTAAGCGAAGAATTTAATATTTTATATCTTCCATCCGATTTCAAGAAACGAGAGGGCTACAAACGTTCAATTGAGCTTTCTCAAAAATACAACCTGTATCGGCAAAACTACTGCGGTTGTGTATATTCAAAAAAAGACTAAATATCCTTGACAAAGTTAATTTAACAATGTAATATTGAATAAAATATAAATGAACAGAAAGGCAATGAAAGTTATGAAAAAATTAATCACAATTATTATGGCGCTGTCACTTATATGCTTTGGATTAGCAGGTTGTAAAAACGATACCTCCTCCGGCATTGATGCAACAAAACCTCAAAAAGTGCTTGTTACAATGGAAAACGGAAAAACCTTTACCATAAAAACTTCACCCCAAAATGCACCTGAAACTTCAAAGAATTTTCTTGAACTTGTAGATTCAGGATTTTATAACGGTCTTACATTTCATCGTGTAATTCCAGGTTTTATGGCTCAGGGCGGTGACCCAAAAGGAAACGGCACAGGCGGTGCCGAGAAAACAATTAAAGGTGAATTTTCCCAGAATGGTTTTAAAGATAATAAACTGTCACACACTCGCGGAATTGTGTCTATGGCTCGTTCACAGGCTCCTGATTCAGCATCAAGTCAGTTCTTTATCTGCTTTGATGATGCAACGTATCTTGATGGTGCCTATGCAGCATTCGGTGAGGTAATCGACGGAATGGATGTTGTTGATGAATTTGCAAAAACCGCTTGTGATAAGACAGAGAAACCTTTAACTCCAGTCGTTATTAAAACTATGGAAATTATAAAATAGTGTTCGACTTTAATACATCAACTCCCCTGCCCCTCACTCTTGAGGGGATTAAGGTACACTTTATTTGTAATTTGGGAAATTACGACATAAAAGTAGTAATTTCCTAAAAGATAAAATAACTATAAGAGAGGTATAACTTATGTTTGAAAAACTTAATCTCGGTATGCGTGGTCACGACTTAAACTACGATACTCCTGAACAGCTTGCTAAAGCCCTTAACAAGGTTGGTGCCACATCCGTTCAACTTGCTTTAAAAAAATCTTTCCCCTGGATTAAAGGTGAAGAAAGTTTAACACCTTCCCTTGGAAGATACATCAAAAAATGTTTTGATGAAAACGGCGTTAATCTTTCGGTTCTTGGTTGTTACATCAATCCCGTTGCCGAGGATGACAAAGTTTTAAGAAATCAGCTTGACTGGTTCAAGGCAAACCTTATCTTTGCAAAATATTTAGGTGCTGATATGGTTGGAACCGAAACAGGAGCTTTTAATGACCCTGACCCTGAAAAAATTGAGGCAAACTATCAAAAATTTTTATCATCTATGAAAGAGCTTGTTGAGGTTGCTGAAAAAGTTGGGACGATGATTGGTATTGAGGCAGTTGTAAACAACACAATCTGCTCTCCACAAGTGATAAAGAGATTTCTTGATGATATAAACTCTCCTTGTGTATGCGTTATTTTTGACATTACAAATGCACTTCCAAGTGAGGATATTCAAATTCAACACAAGGTAGTTGATGAAATGTTTGAGCTTTGCGGTAACAAAATCGGTGTTATTCATCTTAAGGATTTTGGATATGCCCAGGATGGCAGACGTAAATATATTATTGCAGGTGATCAGGGCGGAGTTGTTGACTTTGAATATTTCTTAAAGAAGGTTAAAGAAAACTGCCCTTGCATTGATGCAATAATCGAAGAAGTTCCGGAAGAAAACTTCCACATATATTCAAAAAAGATGGCTGAAATTTGGGAAAAAGCATAGACTTAAGAGAACGATGCAAGCATCGTTCCCCCAGACTTTCGAAAAAGTCGGTCTACCGCTCGTAGGGCGTGACGACTCGGCACGCCGTAAATAAAAATCAATCTTACAGGGAACGGTTCATAACCATTCCCCATTTTTTTGCTTATAGGGTATTAATTATGAAGTTTCTGTAAAAACTTTCAAAATGACCTTGTTTTTTACTGACCTCTGTGATATAATGAGGTCTTAATGAATAGAATAATTGGGGCTGTAATTGTTTCAAATATTAGGAGGAGATTTAGTGAAGAGATATCTCAAAGGAATAGGCTTTTATGTCATACTCTTTTTGGTTATCACTATGATTTTCGGTTTAACCTCACTACCGGGTGAACAGGATAAGAAAATTTATTCTGACCTTATTCGCAAAATTCAGCAGGAACAGGTTACCGAACTTTCGGTGGTTGACGGTGTTGCAGAGGCAAAACTTAAGGATGGTTCTGAAATTTCTGTAGAAGTTCCCGGCTATATCGTTTTGAAAAACGACGCAGGCGAGGCAATGCAAAAGCAGATTGACGAGGGAACCTTAAAGGTTGAAACTCCCTTGCCGTATAGTCCGCCTTGGTGGCTTACATTCCTGCCTACTCTTGGATTTATTATTATCCTTGGTGTATTCTGGTTTATGTTTATGCAACAATCAGGCGGTGGCGGCGGCCGTGGTGTTATGAACTTTGGCAAGAGCAAAGCCAGAGTTTCAATGGACGGAAAAACAAAGCGTACATTTGAAGATGTTGCCGGTGCCGATGAGGAAAAGGACGAACTTAAAGAAATTGTTGACTTTTTGAAAGGTCCTGAAAGATACCGCCTTCTTGGCGCAAGAATTCCAAAAGGTGTTCTGTTAGTTGGATCTCGCGGAACAGGTAAAACTCTGCTTGCAAAGGCTGTTGCCGGCGAGGCAGGAGTTCCGTTTTTCTCGATTTCCGGTTCTGACTTTGTTGAAATGTTTGTAGGTGTGGGTGCATCCCGTGTGCGTGACCTTTTTGAGAATGCAAAAAAGAATGCACCTTGTATAATATTTATCGATGAGATTGACGCCGTTGGACGTCACAGAGGTGCAGGTCTTGGCGGCGGTCACGATGAGAGAGAACAAACCCTCAACCAGCTCTTGGTTGAAATGGATGGGTTTGGTGTTAACGAAGGCGTTATTATCATCGCCGCAACCAACCGCCCTGACATTCTTGACCCGGCACTTCTTCGTCCGGGAAGATTTGACCGTCAGGTTCTGGTTGATGCTCCCGACGTTAAGGGCAGAGAGGCTATCTTACAGGTTCACGCAAAGGGCAAGCCCCTTGCCGATGACGTAGATTTCTCTGTTATCGCAAAAACAACAGTTGGATTTTCAGGTGCAGACCTTGAAAATCTCATGAACGAGGCTGCTCTTTCTGCTGCAAGAAAAGAGCAAACCGAAATTCATATGAATGATATCGAGGAATCTATTATGAAGGTTGTTGCAGGACCTGAAAAGAAATCCAGAAAGGTTCCTGAAAAGGCGAGAGAGCTTACTGCTTTCCACGAGGCCGGTCACGCAGTTGTTTCAAAGATGCTCCCGACTCAGGACAGAGTCCATCAGGTTTCTATTATCCCAAGAGGCAGAGCAGGCGGATATACCCTTTCCCTTCCTAAAGAGGACAGCTATTATGTTTCTAAGACAGAGATGATTGAAGAAATCATTGCTCTCCTTGGCGGACGTGTGGCTGAGCAACTTGTTTTAGGGGACATCAGTACAGGTGCGTCTAACGATATTGAACGTGCAACAAATATTGCAAAATCAATGGTTACACGTTATGGTATGAGTGACGAGCTTGGAACGAGAACCTTTGGCGACCAGAACAATGAGGTTTTCTTAGGTCTTGATTACGGACACACAGTTGACTACAGTCAGGATACTGCTGCAATCATTGACAAAGAAATAAAGAAAATTATTGACGAATGTTACAAGCGTTGTACCGAGATTTTAACTGAGCAGAGAGATAAGCTTGATGCCGTTGCAAATCTTTTGCTTGAAAAAGAAAAGATTGAAGAAGACGAATTTGTTGCTTTGTTTGGCGAAAAAGTTGAGGAAACAACAGAAGAAACAACAGAGGACTAAAATTTAAAAAGGAGGGTTATTATGGATAAAATAACATTGGAATGCAGAGCAAAGATAAATTTATCAATTGACGTTACAGGAAAACGTCCCAATGGATATCACGATGTTGAGATGATACTTCAGGAGGTTGCTATTGCCGACCGCATCACCTTAACCCTCAGAAAAGACGGGGAAATCCGACTTACCTCAGATTCTGCCGCAATCCCTCTTAATGAGGATAACCTTGCTTGGCGTGCTGCTGATAGGTTTTTCAAAAGACTTGGAAGAAATGAAGGCGTAGACATTCACATCGAAAAACGTATTCCTATGGGTGCCGGTATGGCAGGCGGCAGTGCGGATGCTGCAGGAGTTTTGAAAGGTCTTAACGCCATCTACGGTCAGCCCTTTGATAAGGATAAACTGATGGAAATCGGTGCAACCCTTGGTGCAGATGTTCCATTCTGCATATTGGGTGGTTGTGCATTAGCTGAAGGTATTGGTGAAAAGCTTACTCCTCTTCCTATGCCGCCGAAAATGGTTTGCGTTATTGCAAAACCTGAGCCAAACGTTTCAACCAAATGGGTTTATGAAAATCTTGACCATACCAAAAAGCCCGAGCATCTGTCTGTTAAGGCGGTTGCCGATGGTATTAGAAACAGTGATATGTTTACCATTAGTCAAAACGCAGGGAATATTCTTGAAAACGTCACTATTCCCGCATATCCAATTGTAGGGTGGCTAAAAGAAGCTTTTGCCGAGGCAGGTGCAGTTCTTACCCTTATGAGCGGAAGCGGTTCAGCAGTTTTCGGATTGTTCCGTGACGAAGAAGAAGCCCAAAAAGGCGTTAAACAAGCAGAACAATATGCCAACGAAATATTTGTAGTATAAACAAACGGCGAAGTTTTCATCGAGAAAACCTCGCCGTTGCTTGCTTTTCGCGAAATCGTTCTCTACCGTAGCCACCTACGCCGACGAAAACGATTTCACAAAATATACCTTCCTTTTTCAACATCTGCCAGCGTGTCGATACTTTATCGACACGCTGAAAGGATGGTGCATACACCATCCTTTTACCATATATATTTATCTTTAAAATTTGTTAAAATGTATCTTCTTACAATATCCATTGCGTACAGGCTTGCACGCTCACGAACAACATCACGAGTGCCTGTTAAATTCAATTTCCAAGCCTTATGGACATCTCCCGCACAGATGCTTATATACACAAGTCCAACCGGCTTTTCTTTAGTTCCTCCGCCGGGACCTGCAATTCCGGTTATACCAATGCCTATATCTGCGTCCATTCTCTCTTTTACGCCTTTACTCATTTCAAGTGCAGTCTGTTCAGATACGGCTCCGTGTTTTTTCAAGGTTTCACCTGAAACACCTAAGAGCTGTTCCTTTTTCTCATTTGAATAGGTAACTGCTCCGCAATGAAAAACTTCGGATGCACCTGATACATCAGTTATTTTTTTTGCAACAAGGCCGCCTGTACAGCTTTCTGCCGTAGCCAATACAAGTTTATTCTTTATTAAAAGTTCCACCAGAGTTTTCTGCATTGTAGCATCTTCACCCTCGGCATATATAAAGTCTCCTAAAATTTCTCTTACATCTTTTTCAAGAGGTTTAAGCATTTCTTCCGCTTTTTCAACAGTTTCTGCTTTAGCAGTAAGGCGAAGTTCCATCTCCCCTGTTTTCGCATAGGGAGCAATAGTGGGGTTAGTCTGGTTCTTTATTATATCCTTAAGCATTTCCTCTGCCGCGGATTCACCTACTCCAAAAATTCTCAGGCTCTTTGAATGAATTACACAATCCGCCTTCTTTTCAAGGTAGGGTCGAACCTTATTTTCAAGCATAGGTTTCATCTCACTTGGAGGGCCGGGCAACATTATAAAAATATTCTTATCCGTTTCAATAATTGCTCCCGGTGCCGTACCAAAATCATTATCCAAAACAATACATCCCTGGGGCATTTCCGCTTGCTTAAGGTTATTGGGAGCCATATATCTGTTTTGAGCCTCAAATCTCTTTATCAGACGGTTTTTGCTTTCCTCGTGCATAACACATTTAAGACCACAAAAATCAGCAATTGTTTCTTTGGTTAAATCATCAACAGTTGGTCCCAAACCTCCGGTTGTAATTATCCCGTCTGCCCGGCTTGCCGCAATCTCTAATGCAGAGCGAAGTCTTTGGGGATTATCGCCCACCACCGTGGTATAGTATACGTTAAACCCCAACTCACTTAAAACACGGCTGATCTCTCGAGCATTAGTATTAACAATCTGTCCCAAAAGCAATTCTGTTCCCACAGATATGATTTCAAAATTCATATTTGCATCGTCCTTTCTACGGCTTAATGACTATTACCTCATCGCCCTCTAATGCCGCCTCAATCATTTCCTCAAGATTATCCAACGCCTTTTCTGCCTCAATTATATCTTCAAGAACAGGTCTTGTTTTAGGATGCTTAGGTACAAATATTGTACAGCAGTCCTCATAGGGCAAAATTGATGTTTCATAGCTGTCAATTTTTTTAGATATTGTTATTATCTCCTCTTTGTCCATACCTATACAAGGTCTAAAAACAGGCATATCAACTGCATTATCTGTGACAGCAAGACTCTCCATCGTCTGGCTTGCCACCTGACCGATACTCTCACCTGTAATCAATGCATTGCAACGATGTTGCTTTGCTATCCTTTCAGCAATCTGCATCATTATACGACGCATAATCAAGGTGAGATAATTCTTAGGGCATTTATCAATAATCGCAAGCTGAATGTCCGTAAATGGTACAACGTGAAGATGAATTTTTCCTGTATACACAGAAAGAATTTTCGCAAGCTCTATAACCTTTTCCTTGGCACGGTCAGATGTATAAGGATGGCTGTGGAAATGAACCGCATCAATTGCCACTCCTCGCTTTGCAATCATCCAACCTGCAACAGGGCTGTCTATTCCTCCGCTAAGCAGGAGTGCTGCCTTGCCGTTTGTTCCAACAGGCATACCCCCCGCTCCGCTTACTTTTTGGGTAAAGATATATGCCTTTTTACGAATTTCAATCTGTACCAAAATATCAGGGTTATGAACATCAACCTTAAGACCCTTAACATTTTTAAGAATACATCCCCCCATATACTGACACAATTGCGGTGAGTTCATAGGGAATTGCTTGTCTTCTCTCTTTGCCTCAACCTTAAATGTTTTTCCTTCAACATCCATTTCATTAAGACATTCAATAGTTGTTTTCTCTATGCTTTCCATATCCTTTTCACAGGAAACAGCCGGACAAATATTTACAATACCAAAAACCTTGCTCATTCTTTCAATTGCCTCGTCCATATCTATGTTTTCCTCTAATGGTTCAACATAAATCATCGACTGTGATTTCCTGATACTAAACTTACCCACAGGCTCTAAAACCCTTGAAATATTACTCAAGAGCTTTTGCTCAAACACCGGTTTATTCAAGCCCTTTAACGCAATTTCGCCGTATTTCAAGAGTACTATATCTGCTTTTCTCATTTGTATTCTCCTTTTCTATCTTAAATTCAACTTTCTGAGTCTTGGTATTATTTCATTTAACGCTTTCAAGGTTTCTTCAATGTCCTCTTTGGTATTAAATTCCGAAAGACTAAAGCGTATACTTCCGTCTATCATTTCCCTGTCAGTACCTATTGCCGTAAGCACATAGCTTGGTTCTCTCTTATGACTGGAACAAGCCGAACCGCTTGACACATATATTCCGTAGTTTTCAAGAGAATGAAGAACAACCTCCGAGCGAACACCCTTAAAAGAAACATTTAATATATGTGGTGCTGAATTTTCAGGGGTATTTACTTTCACATTTGGAATACTTTTTAATATCCCCTCTAAAAGCATATTTTTCAAGCTATCCATCTTGGTCACAGAGTTTGGCATATTGCCGTGGCAGAGCTTTGATGCAACACCAATTCCAGCAATCGCCGGAACATTCTCGGTTCCCGGACGAATATTATCCTGCTGTCCGCCGCCAAAAATTATAGGTGCAAGCTTGGTTCCCTTTTTAATATATAAAACGCCGATACCTTTAGGCCCGTGAATTTTATGACCGCTGATACTTATTAAATCTACTCCAAGATTTTTTACGTCACATAAAACCTTGCAATAGCCCTGTACTGCATCTACATGGAAATACGCCTTTGGATTTTTTCTTTTTAGAACCTGACACATTTTTGAAATAGGCTGAATTGAACCGATTTCATTATTAACAAGCATAGCCGTAACCAAAACAGTATCATCGGAAATTAAATCCTCAAAGGCAGGAATATCAACCACACCATCCTTGGTTACAGGAATAAAATCCACCTTATATCCCTTTTTTTCAAGTTCTGCCAGAGTATTCATTGTAGCCGGATGCTCAAGAGGTGTGCTTATAATATGCTTTCCCCGTGCCGCACTGCATACACCCATAATTGCAAGGTTATTTGATTCTGTTCCCCCTGACGTAAAATATATTTCGTTAGGGTTTGCTTTTAATGTTCCCGAAATAATTTCTTTTGCCTTCTTTATCTCTTTTTCAGCCGCAATCCCAATCCTATGCAAAGATGAGGGATTGCCGTAGCTGTTTTTCATAACCTCTGCCATCTTTTCCGTTACCTCGTCATAGGGACGGGTAGTGGCACTGTTATCCAAATATCTATCCATTTCTCTTCCTCCAATTATCCAAATATTAATTTTAACATATATTCTTATTTTTTTCAACTGCAATATTATAAATATATACTATTATATGATATTACAAGACAAGATGTTCTTTTTCATTTGGATGAAAGTGGGCAGTTATGTATTATAAAACAAATTTAGGGAATAATTATTATATCAACTAAGAAAGGATTTGTTTTTATGATTGAACAGGATACTATAAGATTACTGAGAGAATGTGATGCAGGGGTTAAGATGGGGATTTCCTCGATTGCAGACACCCTTGACTATGTTAAAGATGAAGAATTAAAAGAATGTCTTAACAAATGTAAAGCCGAACACGATAAGCTTGACAATGAAATTCAGGAATTACTTGATAAGTATGAAGATGAGGGCAAAGAACCGGCAGCAATGGCAAAGGGTATGTCATGGATTAAAACAAATGTTATGCTTGCTGTGAATGAATCAGACGAAACAGTTGCAGACCTGATAACAGATGGTTGTAATATGGGTGTGAAATCCCTTAATAAATACCTGAATAAATATGAGGCGGCAGATGAAGTATCAAAGGATATATGCAAGCGGTTAATAAACCTTGAAGAAAAACTTGCAGTGGATATCAGAAAATTTTTGTAGGTTAATAATCAGCTACAAAAAAGCCTCCCTTGTGCAAAGGGAGGTGGGTTTGCAATAGCAAACTCGGAGGGATTGTATCATCTAAAAAACAATCCCCCAGTCAAACCTACGGTTTGCCAGCCCCCTTTACACAAGGGGGCCTTCATTTTAATCAACAATTATACTATCAAGATACAGAAAAGCCTCGTCAGGAGTTGACATCCTGATGGTGTTCTCCTTAACAAGAATAATAAGGGGAGGTCCGGTAAAAGAAATCGCATCTTCAAACACTACCGGTTCATAGCATCTATATCCGTTCCAATCCTTGAGAGGTTGTACATTTTCGTAGCCGTTTTCTTTAGCAAAGGAAACAACTTTATCAATTGTCATTTTCTTTCTCCTCTAAATCCAATAAACTTATTTGTTTCTAATATTTTGAAAAACTGAGCCAAGCGTTCATATAACGGTTCGGCATCGTCGCCAAATCTTTTGGAAACAGCTTTTCCTATTTCAGTTATACTTAAATTTCCGTCTATCTGTTGCCACACAAAGCTTCCATTCTCGTCAAGGTGGATATAGGTTATCTTAGGTTTTTTTAATAAAACCTGAAAAATCCTGTTCATTATTCCCTTATTTTCTATCTCAAGGGTGACACTGTCGCCATCTAAAGACCAGCCTATATGCTCTGCACGGACAGGTATACGTTCAAGATAATTTTCTGTGTTTTTCTTTTTCATTATCTACGCTTCTTCCAGAGAGAGAATTTAAGAACTGTCAGAATAATAATTCCAAAGAGAATTAATCCGCCTGCATTTGCAACTCCTGTAGGAATACCAATCTTAGCTGAAAGGTCGATTGCAGAGTTTACACCAAATACTGCAAGGATTGCAAGGAGGATACCAACCAAGCCTTCACCTGCTATCATACCTGAACAGAAGAGAACGCCATCATTAACGATGTTTTTCTTTGTTTCTTCATCCTTTTTAAGCTTATCCAGGAAAAGACGGATAAGACCGCCAACCATAATACAAGCATTAAGCTGAACAGGAAGATAAACACCGATTGCAAAAGGAAGAACGGGTATCCCAACAACCTCAGCAACAACTGCAATAAATACACCTACAAATACCAATGCCCATGGGAGATTTCCTTCCATAACACCCTCAATAATAAGCTTCATCAAGGTTGCCTGAGGAGCTGCAAGTTCTTCTGAACCAAAGCCCCAAGCACTGTCGAGAAGATAAAGTGTTCCGCCGATTGCAAAGGCTGCGGCAACAACGCCGATAATCTCACCAATCTGCTGTTTCTTAGGAGTTGCACCAAGGAGAAAACCTGTTTTAAGGTCCTGTGATGTATCTCCTGCAATTGCAGAAACAATACAGATTATTGAACCGATTGCAATGGCACTGCACATACCTGCAACACCGGTTGCTCCTGTAAACTTTAAAATCAAGGTTGCAATCAAAAGTGTTGCAATTGCCATACCTGAAACAGGGTTGTTACTGCTTCCAACCAAGCCCACCATTCTTGATGAAACTGTTGCAAAGAAGAAACCAAATACAACAACGATAACTGCACCGATAAGGGTAACGGGAATTGCAGGAACAAGCCATACCAAAAGGGTAAGAACCACAATTGCACCAATAACAAACTTAAGATTGATATCCTGCATTGTACGAAGTGTGCTGTCACTTGCGCCGCCCTTCATACTCTTTAATGCACCGCCAAAGGTTTTACAGATAAGTGGCAAGGATTTAATAAGACTTATAATTCCTCCTGCTGCCAATGCACCTGCGCCAATATAACGAATGTATGTTCCCCAGATTGCACTCGCTCCGCCATCAGCATAGATAGCACCGATTGTTTCTGTTCCCGGATAGAGAACAATACTCTCACCAAAGAGAACAATCATAGGAATAAGCACAAGCCAGCTCAAAACACCGCCGGCAAACATATAAGATGAAATTCTTGGGCCGCAGATATAGCCAACACTCATAACAGCGGGATAAATCTGTGTTCCGATTTCACCGGCAAAGCCCTTTACTCTGAAAGAAATTTCACCGGAAACAAGTTTAAGACCATCAATAATAAACTTAAAGAGTGCTGCAAAGCCCATACCTGCAAACACTGTTGATGCATTTGCTCCACCCTCTTCTCCTGCCAAAAGCACCTCTGCACAAGCAGAGCCTTCAGGATAAGGAAGAACACCGTGTTCTTTAACAATCAAGGCATTTCTCAAAGGAACCATAAAAAACACACCAAGCAAACCACCCAATAATGCAATTACAGTTATTTCTAAAATTCCCGGTTTTTCAGCAACACCCTCTGCTGCCCATAGGAAAAGGGCAGGAAGTGTAAAGATTGCACCGGCAGCCAATGACTCACCGGCAGAACCTATAGTCTGGACAAGATTGCTTTCCAAAATAGAGTTTTTACGCATTAAAACACGTATAACACCCATTGAAATAACAGCGGCAGGGATAGATGCTGAAACTGTCATACCAACACGCAAGCCTAAATAAGCATTTGCTGCACCGAATATAACAGCAAGTAATATACCCATTATAATGGATGTAACCGTTAATTCCGGAGTTACTCTGTCTGCCGGAATATACGGCTTAAATTCTTTTTGTTCGTTCATACTTTTTCTCCAATCCGTCGCAACGCGACAATAATTATCAATATTTTATCATAAGTAAAGATAAATTGCAATAAAAAAATTTAGTTAAAAGGACTGTAAAAAATAGTTTTTACAGTCCTTTTAACTGAGGGGATAGGAAAGTCACGACCCTCTCAGTCAGCTACCGCTGACAGCTCTCCCCAAGGGAGAGCCTTATTTTGCCTCTCCCATAGGGAGAGGTGGCACGGCATAGCCGTGACGGAGAGGGTAAAACGACAAATCGCTTTATTCGCTGTAGTGCCTTTTCCAGGCCCTTAACTATACCTCCATAATTATTGGCAGTATCATCGGTCTGCGTTTTGTTTTACTGAACAAGAACGCACCAACGTCATTTTTAATACCTGTTTTAAGAGTGCTCCAATCCACATTATGACCGTTTGTGCATCTGTCAACCACATCGGTTGCTATATCTTTTATTGCATCCATCAAATCCTCAGATTCACGGACATACACAAAACCTCTTGATATAATATCAGGTCCTGCTGCACAGTTTGCCGATACCTTATCTATTGTAAGAACAACAATTATTATTCCGTCCTCTGCCAGATGCTTTCTGTCACGAAGGACAATATTTCCAACATCGCCAACTCCAAGTCCATCAACCAATACCTTACCCGATGGAACAGAACCTACAATCTTTGCACTGTCCTGTGAGATTTCCAGAACCTTACCGATTTCGGTTAAAATAACATTCTTAGATTCCATTCCCGTCTGCAAAGCAAGGTCACGGTGTCTGTAAAGATGTCTGCATTCACCATGGACAGGTATAAAAAACTTCGGCTTTGCCAGAGAAAGTATAATCTTAAGTTCCTGCTGACAAGCGTGTCCTGAAACGTGGACATGGTCTTCTTTTTCGTGAATAACCTCTGCACCATTCTTTAACAGCTCATTAACCACATTTGAAACAGCCTTCTCGTTTCCCGGAATTGGGTTTGCAGAGATTATTACCATATCTGTTGGCTCAATATTTATCTTCTTATGAGCTGAGAATGCAATCCTTGTCAATGCTGACATTGCCTCGCCCTGACTTCCTGTTGTTACGATAACGATCTTTTCCTTTGGATAACGGTTTACCTCGTCAATCTCGATAAGTGTATTTTTAGGGATTTTCATATAGTCAAGTTCAATTGCAGCATTGAGCACATTAATCATACTCCGACCTGAAACTGCAACCTTGCGTCCGTACTTGACCGCCGCATTGATTATCTGTTGCACCCTATGTATATTGGATGCAAATGTTGCTATGATAATCCTTTTATCTGAGCCCCTCTCAAAGAGAGTATCAAAGGTTTTACCAATGGAGCTTTCGCTCATTGTATACCCTGAATGATCCGCATTTGTACTATCGGAAAACAATGCTAAAATCCCTTGATTTCCAAGCTCACCTATTCTTGCAAGGTCAATCATTCCTCCATCTATGGGCGTTGGGTCTATCTTAAAATCGCCCATATGCAGAAGAACACCGATTGGCGTATGCAAAGCTATTGCAACCGAATCTGCAATAGAGTGATTTGTATGAATAAATTCTGCTCTGAATTCTCCAAGTTTAACCGAATCTCCCGCATTTAGTGTATGAAGTTTTGCAGACTTGAAAATTCCGTGTTCCTTAAGTTTATTCTCAAGTATACCCAAAGTAAGACGTGTTCCGTAAACGGGAACATTAAATTCCTTTAATACATAAGGAATTGCACCAATATGATCCTCATGACCGTGGGTTAAAACAATTCCTCTTATTTTATCAGCTATTTTATGAAGATATGTTATATCAGGAATAACAATATCAACACCCGGCATATCATCATCAGGAAATGCCATTCCGCAATCTAAGATAATAACATCGTTTTCATACTCAAACACCGTCATATTTTTCCCTATTTCGTGAAGTCCGCCCAAGGGAATAACTTTTACCTTTTTATTGATGTTATTCTTAACCACTTTTCTTGTTCTGTTTATTCTTTTTCCGTTCATAAAACCTCCTGTTTATATTTTTAAACACAACAAAATTAAAGTGAATGGCAGTGCCAAACCCTTTATTTGTATTTAATTAATCCGCTCAAATTTTTAAAAAATGTTTTGCCATAAAGGCTGTTTTGACGGAATAATCCGTCCACGAACAAATCACTCAATTGTATTATACTATAATTTCAAGTAATTTGCAAGCCTTTTTATTCTTTATATATTATTATTGGCAAAAATATGAAATTAATACATTTATATCATCAGCCCAAATTCAAAAGCTGTGAGAATAATCAAAAATGAAAAGTTATACAGGGAAAACCTGCCGATATACCTTTTAACACCGCCTCTGTTATGGCGTGTATATTCCTTAAATGTAATCAGACTTGCGAGGGATGCAATCAATGTTCCCACTCCGCCTATATTTACGCCCAATAAAAGTTCTCTGTAATTATCTGTAAACTGGGATAACAGCACTGCCGACGGCACATTGCTTATAACCTGACAGGACAGAACGCTAAAAAGAAGTGTGCTCTTTTCCAAAAGTGCTGAAAACACATTACGAACAGCATCAATCCTTGCCATATTTCCTGAAAATATAAAGAAGAACACAAAGGTTAAAAGTAAAGGATAGTCTACCATTTTAAGTGCTTTTCTATCAGCAATAAACAAAATTGACGGTATTATTATAAGCCCCAACTGATATGGAACTGTTCTGAAAACCACCATTATTGCCAAAGCAAACAAAACCATATAAAGACAAACACGTTTACGGTTAAAACCAATATTCTCCTCGGCAAGTTCAAGAGGCTCTGCCTTTACAAAAATCAAACAACACAAGGTAATCAAAATAACCGATACCAAAAAGGGCGGTGCCATAATCCTGAAAAATTCTGCATTTGAGATGTTATACGCCGAATACAGATAGAGATTTTGAGGATTTCCAAAAGGCGTTAACATTCCGCCTAAATTTGCCGCAATATTCTGCATTATAAATGTAAATGCCATATATTTTTCTTTCTTGGTAGATGTCAACACAAAATAGCCCAAAGGCAAAAAAGTGAGAAGAGCCATATCGTTTGCCAAAAGCATAGAACCCAAAAATGTTATATACACCAAAACAAGAACGCAAATTTTTGCGTTCTTAAACAGATATACTACCTTTCTTGCAAGTATATAGAAAAAGTTTATATTCTTAAGGGCACAGACAACTGCCAATGTGCAGAAAAGACAGGTAAGTGTTTTAAAATCGAAATAGTTAATATACTCTCTGTCAACAGGCACAATAAAACAGGTTATTAGTGCTGCAAAAAAAGCAATTACCATTACAGCATTTTTCTTGATAAATCCTTGAACTTTCACGCTATTACTCCCGTTTATATAAAATCCAAGGGACAGTATATCACAGCCCTTTTAGAAATGCAATGGCAATTTTCACAAATTATTCTTATATTCACGGGGTGAAACCCCAAAATGTTTCTTAAACATCTTTGAAAAGTTAAAAACATCAGTATATCCCGAAAGCATTGCCGCATCTGTAACCGACTCTCCTCTCTTGAGATATTCCGCTCCATGACTCAGCCTTGTATGAACAAGATATTCCTGTATGGTCATTCCCACAGCCTTTTTAAAAATTCTTCCTAAATATCTGCGGTTCAGCCCTACAACTTCCGCTATTTCTTCTACCGTAATATCATTCATATAATTAACATTTATATAATTTACTGCCTGCTTTGCATACTTTGGATTTCTGTCCGGATTATTGAGAATATTAGACATAATTTCAAAGGTAAGCCCCGCAACATATTCCTCTCTTGTGTTGTTATAGTCACCGGCAGAAGTTAAACGGATAAATGTATCATCATTATAATCAAATACATCCCCCTGGAGTTTATCCAGTTTTTGTGCAAGGGTTCCGCTAAAGCCAATCCAGATATAGTGCCAGGGGTCTTTTTCATCTGCCCTGTAAGTGGCAACCTCCCCGGGGCGAATAATAAAAATCTGACCCCGCTTTACAGGAAATTCTCCTCTCTCATTATATAACATCCCCTTTCCCGAACGTACATAATGAATTAAATAATGCTCTCTTATATAGGGACCAAAAGCATAAGACGGCTCGCATTTTTCCCAACCCACATCCATTGGGTTTATTTCAGAAAAATTTTTATTTATCATCGGAAAATAATATTTTACCATTTCATCCACCTTTTAATTTATAAATTAAGTTACATTATAACATATTTATGTTCCATTGTGCAATTCCTTTTTCTAAAGAATATGGTACAATCAAGAAAAAAAGCATAAAAAAGGAGTTGTAAATTATGATAAAAATAACTTTTATGGGTGCAGGCAGTACAGTTTTTGCCAAAAACGTTCTTGGCGATACAATGATGTGTGAGGCATTTCATAACTGCGAAATAGCACTTTATGACATTGATAAGGAACGTTTGGAAGATTCAGAATTATTGATTACTGCTTTGAACAAAAACTGCAACGAAAACCGTGCCACAATAAAAAGCTATCTTGGTGTTGAAAACAGAAAGGAAGCACTGCGAGGTGCAACCTTTGTTGTTAATGCAATTCAGGTAGGCTTATATGAACCTTGCACAGTTATCGACTTTGAGGTGCCTAAAAAGTATGGTTTACGCCAAACAATAGGCGACACCTTGGGAATAGGCGGTATCTTCCGTGGTTTGAGAACCATTCCCGTTATGAAGGATTTTGCCGAGGATATGGCAGAGGTTTGCCCTGATGCATGGTTCCTAAACTACACAAATCCCATGGCAATTCTTTCAGGCTTTATGCAGAGATTTACTCCCATCAAGACTATCGGTCTTTGCCACAGCGTACAGGTATGCGTAAGGGATTTATTTGAAGGACTTGGTCTTTCAACTGAGGGCGTAACAGAATACATTGCAGGAATTAACCATATGGCTTGGCTTTTAGATATTCGTGACAAGGACGGTAACGACCTTTATCCTGAAATTAAAAGACTTGCAGAAGAAAAGCTTAATGAAGGTAACCACAAAGACGCCGTAAGATACGAATACATAAGACGTTTAGGCTATTATTGCACAGAAAGCAGTGAGCATAACGCAGAGTACAACCCATTCTTTATTAAACCTAACTATCCTGAGCTTATTGAAAAATATAGTATTCCTCTTGACGAATATCCACGCAGATGCGAAAATAACATTGAGAAATGGGCTAAACAGAGAGAGGAATTATATGCAGGGGGAGCAATCACTCACGAAAGAAGCCGTGAATATGCATCACAAATTATGGAGGCGATTGTTACCAACAAGCCATACAAAATTGGCGGAAATGTTATAAACAACGGCTTGATTACCAATCTGCCTGCAAAGGCTTGTGTAGAGGTTCCTTGCTTGGTAGATGCATCAGGAATTAACCCCACTTATGTAGGAGAACTTCCAACACAGCTTGCGGCAATGAATATGACAAACATCAATGTTCAGCTACTTACCATTGAGGCTGCTGTTACCAAGAACCGTGATCGTATCTATCAGGCAGCAATGCTTGACCCACATACATCGGCAGTTCTTTCAATAGATGATATTGTTGCAATGTGCGACGATTTGATTGATACTCATGCAAAGGCAGGATTTCCTGTATTATAATTAAGTTAAAAATTGACGAAAGTTTGAATTTATGATATAATAATTTTATAGATAAAAGATGTGTCATTAAAGGACGGTTAATCTTCCATATTCCGCTATTCTTGGTCGGGAATGGAGGTGATAACTTATTTATGGATTACATATTGTTATATATCACAATAGTGTTATTAATAATTGTGACAATAAAAAAGTAAACCGTCCCAATGGCTAAGGTCACGGTTTACAATTTTAAATCTGTGATTAACCGTCTTTGAAACGGTACATCTTTTATCTGTTTTTATTATATATAAATATTTACATTATGTCAAGTAGTAATCTTTTTTTAAAGCTTAAAAATTATATTCCTTTAATTTTCATAATGCTGTAATAATTAGCGACCTCAAATTAGTGTTATTTTACCGTTTTTTATGTAGCAAAATAATCTACATTCCTCAAAATATTGGTTGTATACTTATGAATATTTCATATTGGATTAAGGTCGCTAATTATTACAGCATTATCTGTTTCTATTTATTAAGTACTGTCAATTTAATTAAACTTGTTCCATATAAAATGGTAACTATATTTTATAATTTTTATCTCGATTTACATCTATATTAATGGATAACCAAAACTATCTCTAAAGCTACCCACTAAAATTGAAATTAAGTCAATTAATGTTCCTATTCCAAAGAAACCAAATGTAATAAAATAGAAAATTCCACTGCCAATCTTTCCTACATATATTCTATGAAAACCAGCAAGTCCAAAAAATCCTAAGATACACAAAATTAATGCAACAATTTTACTCTTCCTCGGTCCAACTCCAAATCCACCATTTATATTAGTATTGGTATTTGTATTAGCACTTTCATTAGAATTTGTGATGTTTATTGTAGGTTGACCGGCATTTGTTTGCTTTGCCTCATCAAGAACATTACCGAGATCCTCTTTGCAATACATTCTTCCTTTCACCTCAACAAGGCATTCTTTACAAAAAGGTTTACCACAATATGCACACATACCTTGTGCATCAATTTCAGGATGGTTAGTACACTTCATTTTTATTCCCCCACTTTTAATTATTTTTAATATTTTCAGATATATAATTTTTTATTTTTATGAAAACTTCCCTTGATATAACAACGACGGTAATTCCTATTATTACACAACTTATAAAACCGCCAAATATTAGTACAGGTATCATATTTGACAAATTAAGCTTTGATAAATCAAATAACGCTGTAGTGTAAGTTCCAGCAAAAAAAGCAATCCCAACCGTCAATATAACACAAATTGCAGATATTATTATCAACAATATAATTTGTGAAAAAAACGAGCTATTTTTCAACAGTATCACCCCCTGTTTTACATATTCTAACATACATTTACTTAACTGTCAATAGAAAAAACAGATTTTAGTTAATGTTTTGAGATTTTGTATTCTGTTCATACTCTATATGTAATGTTAGAATTTAAATAAGGTAGGTGGTAATGTTTTGAATTACGAATTACTTGGAAAGCATATACGTGAACAAAGAAAAAATAAAAAATATACACTGGAACAACTTGCAGAAAAATTAGATGTTTCTACTACGTTTATTGGACAAATAGAGCGTGCAAAAGGGATTCCTTCATTAGAAACGCTTGTTAAGATTGCTAACACTTTGGAGGTATCTATAGATAGCTTGCTCTTCGGTGATCTAAATACAAAATCCGGACATAATCATTTTGTAAATAGAGTTGATGAATTAACGAAAACTTTTACTTCAAAAGAAAAGGATTTGTTGATAAAAAACATAGAATTATATAAGGATTTTAAAGACAATTCATATTAAATTAATAAAACCTATCAAATAAGCTTAAAATTAAAAAGGCGAAGTTTCCCAAATGGAAACCACGCCTTTTCTTTTATAATGTTATAATTCTAAATGCACTGAGAACTGAGCTTATCAAGATTGCAAGAATGAATACCGGTGCGATATATTTTACGATAACACGATACATCTTCTTACGCCTAAATCTTGATGACAATTCAATTTCATCCTCAACAATATGAATACCCACAACATATGAGATAAACAAACAGGTGAGCAGTGCTCCGATTGGCATAAGTACTGAGTTTGTTATAAAGTCCATAAAATCAAGAATACCCATACCAATAACCTTTACATCAGCCCAGATACCAAATCCCAATGAAGGAGCGATACCAATTACAATTGCCAATCCGCCGATTACAATACAAGCAGGCAATCTCTTCATTTTGAACTGGTCGCATACTGTTGCAACCAATGCTTCCATAATAGAAATTGATGAAGTAAGTGCCGCAAAGAGTACCAGCAAGAAGAACAATGCTCCTACCAATCTTCCAAAAGGCATACTTGCAAATACCTGAGGCAGAGTTACAAACATAAGACCGGGGCCTTGATTAAGCTGCGACAAGTCACCATTACTGAAAGCAAATACTGCCGGAATAACCATAAATCCTGCCATAACTGCGATACCTGTATCAAAAAGCTCAATCTGGCTAACGGATTTTTCCAAGTCATCCTCTTTTCTCAGGTATGAACCATAGGTTATCATAATACCCATTGCCAAAGACATTGAATAAAACATCTGTCCCATTGCCGCAAGAACCATATTTACGCTCATTTTACTGAAATCAGGAACAAGATAATACTTAATTCCGTCAATTGCACCGGGCAGACACATAGAATATATAGCAACTGCAATGGTAAGCACAACCAACACGGGCATCAAAATCTTGCTTGCTGCCTCTATTCCCTTTTTAACACCTCTTGCAACAACAAAGGATGTTACCAGTATAAATCCAACCAGCCAAAGTACAGGCTCTAACGGCTGTGCAACATAATTATTAAAGAAATCTCCGCTGGCTTCTACTGCAGGGTTTGTTCCCATAATAAATACCAAAAGGTATTTTGAAACCCAACCGCCTATAACGCTGTAATAAGGATAGATTATAAACACCACAATTACAGCAATCCAACCGATAAAGCTAAAGTTACCTTTTGTGTTCTTGCTAAGCTGAGCAAATGCACCGATTGGACTTGAACCTGTTTTTCTTCCAACTGCAATCTCCGTCATCATAATAGTAAAGCCGAAAGTTACCACTAAAATCAAGTATGTAACCAAAAACATTCCGCCGTAATTTGCCGCCAGATACGGAAATCTCCAGATGTTACCCAATCCAACAGCCGAGCCTGCCGCAGCAAGAACAAAACCAATCTTGCTGGAAAAGTTTCCTCTCTCTCCCATAATTCTTCCTCCGATTAATTTACAAATTTTTCATAAGTATATCATATTTTTATAATTATGGCAATATATTTAAATTTAAAATTCTGTATCATTTTCCAAAAATTAAAGATTGTTAAAAAATAGATTAAGTTGACAAATTTACAGGGAAATTGTATACTTATTTATAGTGATTATTGTTATTAATTTGATTATATATAAAGGAGGAAATCCTATGAAAACATTTCATGGCGGCGTGCATCCAAGCAGCAACAAATCTGCATCCGCCTCAAAACAGG
>JAZUMJ010000017.1:0-7002 GCA_045603605.1 Ructibacterium sp.
GACACCTTGATTAAAAGTCAAGTGCTCTGCCAACTGAGCTAATGGGTCATATTAAATTTATTCTTTTTTAAAATAATGGCTGGGCTGGCAGGATTCGAACCTACGAATGCAGCAGTCAAAGTGCTGTGTCTTACCGCTTGACGACAGCCCAATATATTTTTTCTGGGGTGGGTAAAGGGAATTGAACCCTTGACCTCCAGAGCCACAATCTGGCGCTCTAGCCAACTGAGCTATACCCACCATAAATTGGCGCGCCTGAAGGGACTTGAACCCCTGGCCCACTGCTTAGAAGGCAGTTGCTCTATCCAGCTGAGCTACAGGCGCATTTCATAGATCCTACCGCTTTACACCCAAAAAAATAATGGAGCGGGTGATGGGAATCGAACCCACGCAATCAGCTTGGAAGGCTGAGATTCTACCATTGAACTACACCCGCTCGTATCAAAGCGACTTCGTTAGTATATCAAAATTCTATTTATTTGTCAAGCCCTTTTTTCAAATTTTTTTAAATTTTTCAATATTTTTTTTAAATAAGCAAAATTTAGAAAATTACTAAAATTTTTGTGTGTTTCAGGAGGGGAAGTATCCCCCTCCCTCAAACTAACTGTTCATATACTCAACAATTCCATCGGCAATTGCCTTTCCTATATTCTTACTTTCATTTCTTAATATATTCAAATCTGATTTTGAATCAAAAAATCCTATTTCAAGGTAGCCTGCAGGAACAGGACATTTATTAAATAAAATCATATATCCCAATCCGCTTATTTTTCCGCTGCCATGCTTTGTAAGTGAAGTATTTGCAATAATTTTTTCATTTATTATACTTCCAAGTTTGTTTGAATTAGCGGTATACCCTTGGTTAATCCACTTTTGTGTGTAATTACTTTTCGCTTCAATGTATGCTGAGCCTCTTCCTCCGCCTGCATTTGAATGAACACATACATAACAGGACGCATCCGGCTCCATTGTCATATCATTATACGGATAACAATAAGACACTCTTTTTGAAAAAGACGGATTTTCAGCATTGGAATTTCTTGTTAATCTTACTTCATAACCGTAGCTTTCAAGGTATTCCTTTGCTGCCATAACATTATTAAGATTAATCTCCGGCTCTGTATTTCTATCGCCGTTACCTATAGGATACCAACAATTATAGTCTTTATTGCAGCCATATCCCTGACAATCATCCATACAACTTCCGTTTTTCCAATGTCGCCATTCGCCCCAGCTTCCGTTTCTTGTTGTATATCCTTCATTTATCTTTTCTGATTCCGTCATTGTCCAAGAAGATTTTCCGTGTCCCGGGTCAAGAACTATTACAGGCTTTTTCTCATAAGAAATCGGAATTGGTTTATACTCACCTACAGGCAGTCCACTAATTGTAGCCTTTGACCAATTTTCTTCAAATGAATATTCTACAATACCTATTCTATCCAAATCTCTAATTTTTATCATCATCTTGCCGTCAATAGAAAATCCTTCTATTTCCTCTTGATTGATATATACTTTTATATCTGAACAGATAATATCTTTGTAGCGTTTATATTGGAGATAAAATTCCTTTTTAATATCATCGCCAAATATTTCATTCGTTGAATAATCAGGCGTAATATATAGTGCACGTTCTTCTCCGTTCCACTCTACCAAAAAACCATAATTCCTCAAATCCTCTGCACATATAAGCTGTCTTCCATCCATATTATACGCATTTATCGGATAGTTATTTATATAAGTATCAATTGCAGAATAATGAGCTGTCCCAATTACTTCTCCAACGTTATACGCCAGTACATCTGCTCCTGATATAAATAAAAACAACATACTCAAAAGAAATATTTTCTTTTTCATAATTTCACCTACTTGCCTTTTTCAACTTTATCACTATTTGTAAAAGTTAATTTTTTATGTTTTTAAAATAATTAATTATTCTGTCATCATTTACATCATCTATGACATCAATCAGTTCTTTTATTCCAACCCCTGCCGCTTTATATTTAACCATATCATCAATCAAGGCAACCAAACTGTCATAATATCCATTTAAATTCAAAATTACTATAGGTGCATCCAATTGCTTAAGATACTTTAATGTTAATATCTGAAAAAGTTCATCCATTGTTCCAACTCCGCCGGGGACAACTATAAACATATCAGCAAACTTTTCCATAAAAAGCTTTCTCTCGCTCATTGTATCAACCATAATGGTTTTATCGCAAGGAAAGAGTTCCTCATATTCATTAATAAAATACGGAGCTATCCCAAAAACATAACCACCGTTTTCACTAACACCATCTGCAACGGCACCCATACATCCCGTGGCTCCTCCTCCGTAAACGAGGGATAAGCCATTTTCAGCGATTATCTTTCCAAGCTCTTTAACATCCTTTTTAATGGAATCATCAATTCTCTCTGATGCCCCACCGTATACACATATATATTTTTTATTTGACATATACATACATCCTCTCTAATCTAATTAACTGTTTTTATTCCTGGGCGGTTTTTTAGTCTTAATAAGCTCTGCAATAAAATTTGTTAAATCCTCTGTTGAATTAGGTTTTCTTAAACTCTGTATACTCTGTCTTAGAGTATTATACCGGTCTTTATTTTGAAACAAGTGATTTATTGCATCATCAATAGGGAATGTTTTGCTGACCTTCATAGCCGCTCCGGTATTTAATAAAAATTCCACATTTCTGTCCTCTTGTCCCGGCACAGGATTATTCATAATCATAGGTACACTTTTAGCAAGAGCTTCGCTTGTTGTAAGTCCGCCGGGTTTTGTGATTATACAATCTGCCGCATCCATAAACACATCAACATTGTTTACATATCCGTAATTATATATGGGCTTTTTCATTTCAAGCTTATCTATTTGAGATTTAAGACGGCTGTTATTTCCGCATATAGTAACAATCTGATAATCAAAATCAAGCTTATCAATCTCTTTTATTTCGTCCAACACGTTCCCAAATCCCATACTGCCGCTCATTACAAGTATGGTGTCTTTGCAGGGTATGCCAAGCTTTTCACAAGCCTCCTCTTTTGTCATACTTTTAGCAAATTTAGGGTCAATTGGAATTCCCAATGGCTTAAATTTTTCTTTTGGGATTCCTTTCTTTATTCCCTGATAGGTCAAAAGTTCGCTTGCAGTAATATAATAATCCAAAGATGTATCCTCCCAATATGGGTGAATCGTAAAATCCGTAACTATTCCTATTGTATGAATATCCACATCAATGTGTCCCGTAAGATAAGTAACAAGTAATGCAGCAAAAACATGAGTACATATTATAAAATCAGGTTTTTCTTCACGGACAAGCTTTAATAATCTTCTGGATAAAATTGTATTACTTAATTTTGGAAGAACATTTGTGGCACTGTTATCACGCTTTTCGCATAATCTGTAACCGCCGCCATAGACCTTTGGAATATTTTTCGTAGACATTAAATACAGCTTTGATACAGATTCTGAAAGACGTGGGTTTATATATTCATAAACATCCATATACTTACACTCTATACCCGACTTTGACATATACTCTGCCATAACCTTAGCTGTTTGATTATGCCCCTGACCTGCTGTTATTGAAAAAATCAAGCCTTTCAATTTCCTCTTCCTTTCTACTTTTATATTTTAACCTCTCTGTTGCAATTTAAGAAATACAAATACCTTTCCTTAATGGGAACTTCTAAAATTGAGTTTAATCCTCGTGTATAGTAATCTATTTGTATTCTATAGTTTTCTGCTCTCCTGACAACAGTTTCTTCCGTAACGCTGTCTGTTTTATAATCAATCAAAACTACGCCATCATCCTCATAAAAGAAACAATCTGCTATTCCTTGAAGGAGGATTTTTTCGTCACCTTCTTGTTCACCAAGATCATCTTTAAGTTCCTGTGCAGAGATTTCCATATAGAAATCAAATTCCCTTTTAAATTCCTTTGAGTTTTTAAGTCTTTTTCCTAACTCGCTTGCAAAAAAACTATAAATGCTATCTGCCGATACGGCATCTGCCTGCTTCTCATTTATCAATCCAACCTGAACCATATTATTTATTTGTCCCACTATTTCTTCTAATGTATCCGTTTTACTAAAATCCATATGCTGAAGAACATAATGTGTTATTGTTCCCTTTTCCGCCCCGTCAAATTCATTTGAATTATTAAGAATAATATTCTTCGGCGCAGAAATATACGGGACATAATTGCTCTCAGGCATTTGTCTGCGTTTTATTTCGCTGACAGAAAGTTTAATCGGCATCATTATAAGTCCTTTGCCGGGATAAACATATTCTAATCTCTGCTTTAAATCAATTTCATTTAAAACTTCCGTTGTTTTTTCTTCGTTGATGATTTCCTCTTTAAATGGTGTATATTCCACAGGTGCCAAAATATGATGAACATATTTTATATCAATATGATACCCTATACCATCCTGAACCTTAATATCATATCTTTCTGCTCTGTTTCTAAGATATTCACTGTCCGGATGGTTAAGAACAGCAGATAAAATCCAATCTCTCATCGTTCGGCATCTCTTCAAAAATGTAGAACTTATTTTGCTATCGTCAAGAAAAATTGCATCCATCCATTTATTATCTCTGTTGGAAATAGTTGAAGAAATAATCATCTTTTCCTTGGCTCTTGTAAGGGCAACGTACATTACCCGCATAGCCTCTGCTCTTCCATCGCTGTGTAGCCCGTTTTTGACAACACTTTTAACCACGGTTGGATACCTGACACGCTGTTTTACGTCAACGTAATCCATTGCAATGCCCATATCCTGATGCCATATAATCCCTCTGTTTAAATCTCTGTCGTTAAATAACTGACGGCATCCGAATAAAATTACAACAGGAAACTCTAATCCCTTTGATTTATGTATTGTCATTATCTTTACAGTATCATCTTCATTACCAATAGTCTTTGCCCCTTGAATACTGTCGGTAGCACTGATTTTTTCTATGTATGACATAAAATTAAATAAACCGCTAAGAGTACCCTTTTCAAATTCAGCACCCATTTCATAGAGTAAATCAAGATTTGCCTGACGTGTTCTGCCTCCCGGCATTGCTCCAACTAAAGACCTGTAATGAAAATCATTGCATATCTTCCATATAAGTTCATCAACCCCCATATGTGGAGAAAATCCCCTGAGTTCTTCCAATTGGTTAATAAATTCCTTAGCTTTCGGAACTTCTTTTGCCGATTCAGTTAATGCATCGTAAAAACTCTCCTTTGAATACAAACGTATCTGTGCCAACTCATCCTCTGTAAAATTAAAAATAGATGAACGCAAAACAGCCGCCAGTGGTATATCCTGTCGGGGATTATCTATAATCTGCAAAAAGCTAAGCACCGTCATCACCTCAAGAGATGACAAAAAACTTCTTCCGCTATCTGCTGTTGTTAATATTTCATATTCATCAAGGATTCCTACCAATTCAGGAATATGACTACTGACAAGACTAAGTATTGCTATATCCCCAAGTCTTACAGGTCTTAGATCCCCTGTCTTTTTGTCTGTTACCTTGTATCCGCTGTTTATCAGTTCCCAAATTCTGCGTGCAATTGTTACTGCCTCTAATTGATGGTCACTCATTTCAGCGTATTCACTGTCTGAATACTCGTTTTTTGTTGTTTCTGTTAATAAAATTTCTGTATTATTCCCATAACTCTCATGATATGTAGCACCATTTACAAGATATTCATCTTGGGTATAATCTACTCCGCCAAGTTCTTTTGACATAATATTTGAAAATATCCCGTTTACGCTGTCAATGACCTCTCTTCGGCTCCTGAAATTCTTAAACAGCTTAATGCATATACCGTCCTCATTCCTGCCGTATGTCTCATACTTATCAGCAAAAATATTTGGGTTTGCGTTTCTGAATCTGTAAATACTTTGTTTAATATCCCCAACCATAAATATATTATCGTTGTTCTTTGAAAGCAGACTAAAAATAGTATCCTGAATATTATTTGTATCCTGATACTCGTCAACAAGAATTTCATCAAAGGCAGTTTGTAGTCTTAATGCCGTTTCGGTAGGCTTACCCTTTTTATCCGAAAGCAGTTTTATCATCTCGTGCTCCAAATCCCCAAAGTCCAAAGCCGAGCGTTCAAGCTTCATTTTTCTGTGGAGCCTGTCTGTTTGACGGACAAGCTGTTTTAAAACCTTAATTCTTGGCAGACACTTAATGGAATTTTGTACCATCTCTGTATCTGCAAATAAACTTCTTACCTCTGCAAGATTTTCTTCAAATATGTCCTTACGCAATCTATTGATTCTTGACATTACAATATCATCAATTCCGCGTTTTGAAGGAATACGTTCTACAGAAAAGCTGTCTATGGCTCTTTTTATTTCGGAATATGAAGGCTCTTTATCCATAATAGCCCCAAATGAATTTCTAAATTCTGCTCTGAGGTTTTTAAAATATGAATAAACCTTATGGTCCGACATAATTTCATTATCTGTAATTTTCCATATTTCATCAAGTGCTTCATCTGCCTCTTTTATTCCGTCAGCAGAGAGTTTGATGATAATATCAGCCCATATAGTATTTTCTATTCCGCCATCCTTTTCTGCCCTTTTGTAAATATCTATACATTCTTTCAACCAACGTTCAGGAAACGCCAAACTCCTTACAAAATAATAGAGAGAAAGAACTGCACCTCTAAGATTATCATCGCTTTTTATTCCGCCATAGCCAACTGCTAAATCACGAAACGCCTTATTCTTTTCAATACGCGAATAATAGCTTTCTAAAACCAAATCAAGTGCTTGCTCCAGCAAGATTTTATTTTCATTTTCGTCCATTATTGAAAAATCTGCCGGTAAATCCGTAGAGTGGATATTGTTTTGTAATATGGTTTTGCAAAATGAATGGACGGTGGATATATGAGATGAATTAACAAGGAGCTTTTGTTCCCTAAGCCTCTTGTTTTCCGGTTCTTCCTTTAACTTCTTATCAATTACATCAGAAATTTT
>JAZUMJ010000018.1:0-6186 GCA_045603605.1 Ructibacterium sp.
CCTTTTTCAACATCTGCCAGTGTGTCGATATTTATCGACACGCTGATGCATCCCCAAAGGGATGCATATTTTTATAGGCTTAAAATCTTCATTGCAATATTAAAGAAAATTAAAACAGAACAGGTATCTAAGATAGTTGTCAGCAATGGTGCAGCCATAAGTGCAGGGTCAAGTCCACATTTTTTTGCAAGCATAGGCAGAGCACAGCCGATACATTTTGCTAGAACCACAGTTAATGCAAGGCTTATGCCTGAAATTAACATTAATTGCCATAAATCTATCTGTGCCAATACATCCGTATTTGAGTGATACATTATAAATATTCTCAAAGCGTTGACCAAGGCAAGGATAATACCTACAAGCAAGCCGATACGAATTTCCTTAAAAACTACCTTAAAGAAATCCTTAAATTTAATTTCATCAAGGGCAAGACCGCGGATTATCATAGTTGAGCTTTGTGAACCGCTGTTTCCGCCTGTTCCCATCAGCATGGGAACAAAAGCCACAAGAATTGGAACTGCCATAAATGCATTTTCGTATTTTTGAAGAATTGCCCCGGTGATTGTTGCTGAAAGCATAAGAAACAATAACCAAAAAAATCTGTTCTTGGCATGAGTCCAGGCTGATGTTTTCAAATAGGTTTCTTCACTTGGCACGATAGCTGCCATCTTTGAAATATCCTCTGTTGCCTCTTCCTGCAGGACATCAATAGCGTCATCGACAGTAACAATTCCCACAAGTCTGTTTTCTCTGTCAACAACAGGGAGGGCAAGGAAGTCGTATTTGTCAAACATACGGGCAACATCTTCCTGGTCATCAGTTGTGCCAACATAGATAATGTTGGTTTCCATAATGTCTTCAATAATCTGATTGTCATCGGAGAGTAAAAGCTCTTTAACTGAAACTGTGCCGATAAGCTTTCTGTTTTCATCGGTTACATAACAGGTGTATATTGTTTCCTTGTCAACACCGGTACGGCGTATTCTTTCAAAAGATTGCCCAACCGTCATATGCTTTTTAAGGTCAACATATTCAATTGTCATAATGCTTCCTGCACTGTCCTTGGGATACTGCAGAAGCTGATTTATACTCTTTCTTGTTTCGGGGTCGGTGTGCCGTAAAATCCTTTTAACAACCCCTGCAGGCATTTCTTCGATAAGGTCAACAGCGTCGTCAAGATAAAGCTCGTCAATAACCTCTTTAAGCTCACGGTCGCTAAATGCCAAAATAAGAAACTCCTGTGCATCATTGTCCATCTCAACAAAGACCTCTGCCGCCACCTCTTTGGAAAGCAGACGGAAGAGAATAGGCAACTTTGCCTCCTCGATTTCCTCAATGATATGGGCAATATCCGTTGAATTCATACTGTTTAAAATTGCTTTCAATTCAGCAAATCTTCTTTCGTAGAGTAACTCCTCAATCTGTTGACGAGGGTTAATAATCTCTACGTCATTCAAATTTTCTTCCATTGTTATCGCCTCCTTGATAGTGTGTCAAAAAATAGGAAGAAAATCCAATGCGGTTATCCTATGACCGACAAACAGCATCGTCGGCCATCGCTACTTCGCACATCGGATTTCTTTCCATTATCACTGTTTGCGTCCATAAGATCACCTCTTTCAATATAAATTTAAAATCAAATTCAACCTAACTATTGTAACATAACAGCAACAAATTTTCAAGAGTTTATTTAATATAATTATATAATCTCAGCACTGTTGCGGCGGATTGCTCACGGCTGTAGTTTCCCTGAGGGTCAAAAAGATTATCACCTATACCGTGCATAATGTTAAGATTATAAACTATGTTTATGCCCTCTGTTGCCCAATCTGAAATGCTTTGGCTGTCTGCATAAATATGTTGTGATGAACTTTCAACTTCGCTGAAAAGTTCTGCATATCTTGCCAAAATCACTGCCGCCTGTTCTCTGGTCAGCATATCCTTGGGGCGGAAGGTTCCGTCACCAAAACCCTTAATAATACCCAATGCCGCAAGCTTTCCTATGTTATGATTTTCAGTATCGTTAAACTGCTCAATTTCAGGTGTTTCGTCAATAGAAACCTTTGTTTCAGGGATAGTAAGCAGCAACTCGCAAAATTCTTCCCTTGTGATACTTGATGTGAAGTTATAGCCGTTCTTTGTATGTTTTTTAAGCCGTATTCCTAAATCCCAGCCATCTTCAAGTTCGGAAACAGCCCAATCGGATGCCCATTCTAAATCATAATAGGGAACGTATTCAGGTAGGGGTTCATAAGTTTTCTCCCAGTTCTTACCGTCTTTGCTCTTATAAACTCCGTCACGGGCAGTTTTAATGTAAAGATAGTCGTCCGCATATGATGCACCGCAAGGGTGTGATGGAAAATCATAGATGTTTATTATATTGTTGTTTTCATCAAGGATATATACTCCGCCAATATAACTCCAAAGATTATAATACCAATCGGGGGCACCGTCCCACACACACCAACGGGCAAGAGATAACTTTCTGCCTTTTATATATTCGTAATTATGGGCGTTTTGAAGCAATTGCTGAGGAACATTGTCCATTAATCCTATAACCTCATTCAAAGGCTCGCCGTAGATAATATCGGTATATTGAAAACCATTGTCTTGTTTTTTTATTTCGCAAATAAATTTCTTTTCTTCAAAGTCCACAGCTTGGATATTTCCGTCAGTAATAACAAGCTCGTTTTTAATCCCGCCGTTGTAGTTCACGGGCAGAATTGTTGAAAATGAAAATTCCTCGGTTGAATTAGGCGGAATTTGATGAGAAAGCATATTGTCTGCAACCTTTTCCCCTGTTAAATCCTTTATATAACCATAGCCCTTGTTGCCGTTAATATCCGTTTCATAAGCAATAACCTCACTTGCGGCAGTTAAAACAAGAGAACAGTATTTAGGAATATCTGTTTCATTTGTTATTTTCATTTTATAGGTTGTAGAAACACCGTAGTTGCCGATATTGCAAGCATAGGTGTGGTTGTCAGTATCCGTGCTCAACAAAAAGTTTGGAACAAAATCCTCAGGCTTACCTGTATTAAATCTTGATTCGTATTTCCTGACACCGCTGTGAAGTGTATCAAATACCCATATGTTGTCCTTTTCGGCTACATTTGAGCCATAGAAATTAAGCTTTGTATCATCTTCATAGAAAAGAGGAAGGATGTCGGTTTCCGCAGCGGTTGTTTTTGACCAGATATCGTTTTGAGGGTTTAGCTGTGTGTACCACTCTGTAACAGTATGTCCATCGGGGATATACTGATTTTTTAAGAATACAGGAATTTTTTCACCATCTTGAGTTTCCTCGGTAATAGTATATTCAATATCTGTTGTTACCTCGGGAAGAGTATCTGCAATTCCTTTTAGGGTGTAGTCCCAACGATATTCTCCAAAAGCAATATCCACAGGAAGATTATCTCTGTCGCCGCATATCTGTCCTGATTTTAATGCACCTACGTTAAAATCCAGAACCCCCTTTTGAATTTCGATAAGCCCCTGAATATGAACAGCCTTAACAAAGGCTATGGGCTGATAGTTTGAAAGGAACTGAGAAAGCCAAACTGTTTCTCCTGCCTTTATTTCAAGCTCCACAGGTTCAAAATCACGGGGATAATAAAAATCATTACCACGAATTTCACATAAAGGTATTTCTAACATATCAGCACATACCTGAAGCTGCCCCCAATCAGTTTCGGCGACAGTTCTTGTCCAATTTTCATAATATGCATAGTTTTGGGGAGTATCAAAAAATGCCTTGTGTATTACAATTTTTGAATCTTCTTTTGCGGTTATTGCCATATCAAGTTCTATGTCATAACCCATTTTGCCATTGCCTGTATAGTTAAAATGTGAAAGATATATGTAATATAAATCTTCGGTTAAATCCTTGTTATTCATTAGCCAACGGGGGGCATCGCCGTTAATAAGAGTATCATCCCCGATGCCCTCTGGATTGTTGCAGTAAATAAATTTTCCGCCGCCTATAGGCTCAAACTCCAATTGATTGGCATAAACAGATGAACAGAAAAATGCCATAATAAATAAAGTTACCAATACTAATTTTTTCATATGATCACCTCAAAACTATTATATCATATTTAGAGCTATATTGCAAATTCAGTCTTTACAAAAAGCGTTTTTTCGAGTATAATAAAATTGAGATAATTTGGGAATAATGCAGGTGAGAAATATGAATTTGGCACATCCTTCAGAGTTGAAAGAAATTCTTGGAAGACACGGATTTTCTTTCTCGAAATCATTGGGACAGAATTTTTTAATTGATGAAAATGTATTGGATAAAATTGCGGATGCGGCAGAGCTTGATGGAGATGCTTGTGCATTGGAAATTGGTCCGGGTGCAGGAACTTTAACCCGAAAGCTTGCCGAGAAAGCTCATAAGGTTGCGGCAATAGAAATTGACAGTGCATTAATTCCTATACTTAAAGAAACTATGGGAGAGTTTGAAAATTTTACACTTCTTCATAATGATGTTATGAAGGTGGATTTAGCTGAGTTCACAAAAGAAGTGTTTGGAGATAAGCCTTTTTGCGTTGCGGCAAATCTTCCGTATTATATAACCACCCCCATAGTGATGAATTTGCTTGAATCACATCTGCCGGTTACCGCCCTTACTCTTATGGTTCAAAAAGAGGTTGCAGACAGAATGGTGGCAAAAGAGGGAACTAAGGATTATGGCGCATTAACCGTTGCTGTGAAATATTACACATACCCCGAAATTATTTGCAAGGCAGAGCCGCACTGTTTTATGCCCCAGCCCAAGGTGGCATCTACAGTAATAAAGCTTAAGGTTTCGGATAAACCCACGGTTCAGGTTGATGATGAAAAAAAATTTTTTGCGATTGTAAAGTCTGCTTTTGGACAGAGAAGAAAAACCTTGATGAATGCTTTGTCAAAAAGCCCGTATATAAAACTTGAAAAAGAAAAAATAGAAAAGGCACTTAAAGAAATTGGTTTTGAAAATACAATAAGAGGCGAAAAATTGTCCGTTGAGGAGTTTGCGAAGCTGTCAAATTTACTGTAATTGGCAACTATAACAAACAAAAACAAGACTTTGTTAAAAAATTGTCTAATTTGGGTATTGCAAAAACCTAAACAGTAGGTTATATTATAATCGGAGAAGGTTGAAAGTTTTTCCAAAAAGAGTCTATAATTAAAACTTATATATAATTAGGAGGAATAAAAATGACAAACAACAAGTATGTTTTAGATTGGCTTGAAGAAATGAAAGCCCTGTGCAAACCTGCCAATGTGGTATGGATTGATGGTAGTGAAGAGCAGATAGAAGCACTTCGTGCTGAAGCTGTTGCAAGCGGAGAAATGATTAAATTAAATCAGGAAAAGCTTCCCGGTTGTTACTATCACAGAACAGCAGAAAATGACGTTGCCCGTGTTGAGGACAGAACCTTCATCTGTACAGAAACAGAAGAAGAAGCAGGTCCTATCAATAACTGGATGGCTCCTGCTGAAATGTATGCAAAGCTCAACGCTTTGTATGATGGATCAATGGAAGGCAGAACAATGTATGTTATTCCTTATTCAATGGGTCCTGTTGGCTCACCATTCTCAAAGATTGGTATTGAGTTGACAGACAGTATCTATGTTGTATTGAATATGGATATTATGACAAGAGTTGGTAAAGATGTTCTTGATATTATTGATGGTGATGATTTTACAAAATGTCTCCACGCAAAGAAGGATGTAAATCCTGATGAACGTTATATTGTTCACTTCCCACAGGATAACACAATTATGTCTGTAAACTCAGCTTACGGCGGAAACGTTCTTTTGGGTAAAAAATGTTTCGCACTCAGAATTGCTTCTTACCTCGGTAAGAAAGAGGGCTGGATGGCAGAACATATGCTTATCCTCGGCTTGGAAAATCCTCAGGGCGAAGTTAAGTACATCGCAGCAGCTTTCCCAAGTGCTTGCGGTAAGACCAACCTTGCTATGCTTATTCCGCCCGAGTATCTCCGTGAGAAGGGCTACAAGATCTGGACTGTTGGTGACGATATTTCCTGGATGAAGATAGGCGAGGATGGCAGACTTTATGCTATCAACCCCGAAAACGGCTTCTTCGGTGTAGCGCCGGGAACCAACTCTCACTCGAACTTTAATGCTCTTGCTTCTACTAAGAAGGATACCATCTTCACCAACGTTGCGCTTGAC
>JAZUMJ010000019.1:0-7453 GCA_045603605.1 Ructibacterium sp.
CGGGCAAGGGGGCTAAAGCCCCCTCAATTTGTCCGTTTTGCGCTATTTTTATACAGCCGCAGAAAAATAGGATTATATAGAAATCCGCAATGTATAATGTTGTTGGTTTCTATATAATCTTTTGACGGATATATAAGATAAGGAGAAAAATTTATGAAAAGAGTTGTTATTACAGGGGTAGGTGCAGTAACACCCGTAGGTATCGGTAAAGACGAGATGTGGAAAAATATCAAGGCTGGGGTTTGCGGAATTGACCGCATCACACGTTTTGACCCCTCTGAGTTTGCTTGCCAGATTGCCGCAGAGGTAAAAGATTTTAATGCAGCTGATTTTATGGATAAAAAAGAGGCAAAGCGTATGGACTTGTTTGTTCAGTATGCAGTTGCAGGTGCAAAGATGGCTGTTGATGATTCAGGCTTGGATGTTGAAAAAGAAAATCCTGAACGTATGGGCTGTATTATCGGCAGCGGTATCGGCGGAATACAAACACTATGCGAACAGCATACTAAACTTATGGAAAAGGGCCCCGGTAAGGTTAGTCCATTTATGATTCCTATGATGATTTCAAATATGGCAGTAGGTCAGGTTTCGATTATGTTTAATTGTAAAGGCATAAACCTGACAACAGTTTCAGCCTGTGCCTCCGGAACTGATGCAATCGGTCAGGCGTTCTTGGCAATCCAAAGAGGAGATGCAGATGTTATTTTAACAGGCGGTGCAGAGGCAACAGTATGTGAAATTTCATTGGCAGGTTTCTCATCAATGAAGGCTCTCAGCACAAGAAACGATGACCCGAAAGGTGCTTGTTCTCCTTTTGATGCAGAGCGTGATGGATTTATTATGGGCGAAGGCTCAGGTATAATGGTTCTTGAAGAACTTGAACACGCAAAGGCAAGAGGTGCTCATATAATCGCAGAGGTTATTGGTTATGGCTCAACAAACGATGCATACCATATGACAGCTCCTGCTCCCGATGGTGAGGGCGGTGCAAGATGTATGGCTGCTGCTGTAAAGAATGCAGGTATTGCACCTGAACAGGTTGATTATATTAATGCTCACGGAACATCAACACCATATAACGATAAATATGAAACAGCTGCAATTAAAACTGTTTTTGGTGATCACGCATATAAATTGGCTGTAAGCTCTACAAAGTCTATGACAGGTCATATGCTTGGTGCTGCAGGCGGTGTAGAGGGAATTATAACAGCCTTGGCTATTGAAGATGGATATCTTCCTGCAACAATCAACTATAAAAACCCTGACCCTGAATGTGATTTGGATTATGTAACCAATCAGGGAAGAGAAGCAGATATTACATATGCTGTTTCAAATTCTTTGGGATTTGGCGGACATAACGCTTCTATCGTTTTGAAAAAGTACGCTGAATAATAAAGATACTAAGCGTCGATTTTCTCCCAAAGGGAGAAAACGGCGTTTTGTTATGGAGGATAAAATGAATATTGGCTATGAGTTTAAAAATAAGGACTTACTCCAAATGGCATTAACCCATATCTCTCTTGCTAACGAGAAGTCAATAGAAAGTAATCAAAGATTGGAATTTTTAGGAGATAGTATTCTGTCTTTTATTGTGGCTGAGTATATATATAATCAATTCACCGATTTGGCTGAAGGCAGATTAACAGAGATACGTGCGGCTGCGGTCTGTGAAAAATCATTGGCTGAGGCGGCAAGAAAGATGGATTTAGGCAGTGGACTGATGTTTGGAAAATCCGAAAAGGTTTGTAACGGCTTTAATAAGACCTCAATACTTGCAGATACTTATGAAGCTGTTCTTGCGGCAATATATTTAGACGGAGGTATAGATGCGGCAAAAGATTGGGTAATGGGTAATTTAAAGGATTCTATTAACGCAACAACATCAATTGATATGCGTAATTATAAATCGGAAATACAAAATTACTTCCAAAAACGTGATAAGGGCAGAGAGGTTGTTAAATATAATCTTCTTGAAAGAACAGGACCGGACCATATGCCAACATTTAAGGTAGAGGCAGTTTATAAAGGCAAGGTAATAGGTACAGGTAAGGGAAAAAATAGAAAGATTGCCGAGCAAGCCGCAGCAAAGATGGCACTGGAGAGAATATGAAGAAGTATAATATTCCTATATTTATCCCCCACGAGGGATGTCCTCACGATTGTGTGTTTTGTAATCAGCGAAAGATTACGGGGCTTGAAACTTCGGTTAGCCCGGATGAAACAAAACAGCTGATAAAAGAACATCTTACATATTTGCCTGCTGTTGAAAAATATACAGAGGTTGCCTTTTTTGGCGGAAGCTTTACAGGATTGCCTATGGAACTTCAACAGAAGTTTTATGATACAGCAAATCTTTTTTATGACCAAATAGATGGCATTCGTCTGTCAACCCGACCTGATTATATTAATGAAGATATATTAACCCTTGCTAAGGAAAAGGGTGTAACAACAATCGAATTGGGAGTCCAATCGGCATTTGATGACGTACTCAAACTTAATAATCGTGGACATACCTTTAATCAAACTCTTAAATCCATTGATATGATAAAAAAATCAGGGATAGGAGTGGGAGTGCAGATGATGACGGGAATGTATGGGTCGGACAAGGAAAAAGATGTTAAAACTGCAAAAATTCTCTCAGAGGTTGGTGCTGATTGTGCAAGGATTTATCCCACACTTGTTTTAAAGGGAACTGCACTTGAGAATTTATATAAAACCAATAAGTATCAGCCCCAAACATTAGAAGATGCAATTGAAACCGCAAAAGAATGTTTGATTTTGTTCAGGGAGAAAAATATACCTGTTATCAGGCTTGGACTTCATTCAAGTGAGGAGATACGAAAAGAGGAAAATGTTATTGCAGGTCCGTTTCACCCAGCCTTTGGGGAGTTGGTTGAAAGCCGAATTTGGAGAGATGAAATAGAGAAAGATATAGACTCTGTCGATAATGGGGTGTTAGAGGTAAAAGTTTCAAAGAATGAGGTTTCCAAGGCAGTGGGGCATAAGGGCTGTAACAGAATTTATTTTAAAGAAAAATATGGTTTGGAATTAAAAATCCTTTGAGGGATATAACCCCCAAAGGATTTTTATTTTATTTAAATTCTTCAAGTAATCCGTTATTGTCCTTATAGAAAATCTTTTCTCTGTGAATATCCCAATCATCAATTCCGTCGATAAAATCAGCAATAGATTTTCCAAGAATTTCAGGTTTAAGATTTCTCTCTCCGCCTGCATCAACAACAACACGAAGAGTATTTTTTTCTATAATTTCATATGCCCTGATAAAATCCAGAAGATTTACGGGTTTTTCACCTTTTTTCTTGGTCTTTTTCATAACAATAATTTCTTCCTGACCAAAAAATTTCTTTATGGCACTTTCTTGAATTTCGCTGTCTGTTATGGCTTTCATTGTATATTCTGCCGCAACAATTTCCGATGCTTTAATCTGTGGTTCGCCAACAGATAAAACTCTCATATCCATAGGCAGATTTTCATTAAGCTTTTCCATAATTTCCTTATCGGAAACAGTATCTTCAAACATAATATCCACAGTTTCGCATCCGCTTGTAACGCCTATAGGCAACGGCAGAGAAAATGTTACCTTCTGATGGGGGTTAAAGCCCTGAGAATATACAACGGGCAAACCGCTTCTTTGGATAGTTCTTGTAAAACAACGGAGTAAATCCAGATGTGATATATACTTTCCCATCCCAAGTTTTGAAAATGTAATACGTCTTTTACTCAAAGCAGACACCTCCTCCAAACTGAGCTGCACCGCAACCCATACACTTATCACGGCAAGATGGTGTTGTTTCTCCCTTATATGCTTTTTGGTGTTCCTTTATAAGATATTCTTTGCTAACCCCGATATCTGCATAATCCCAAGGCAGAATTTCGTCGTGGCTCATTGTTCGGTGAGCATAAAATGCAGGGTCAATGCCATTTAATTCAAAAGCATGCATCCACTTGTCATAGTCAAAGAAGTCTGTCCAGCCGTCAAATTTACAGCCGAGTTTTTGTGCAGTTATAAGAACCTCGCCAAGTTTGCGGTCACCCTTTGCGAAAACTTCTTCAAGAAAACTTACATCGCTTGAATGCCAGTTATAAACAATCTTTTTGTTTGTGATTGACTCTTTGAGTATTCTTGCTTTTTCTTCCATTTCTTCAAGCTTGTTTTGAGGTTCCCACTGAAATGGAGTAAATGGTTTTGGAACAAAGAAAGAGGTGCTTACAGTTACGGATACACTTCTGCCCTTGCGTTCTTCTTTTGGAATTTCATAAAATGCATCAATAACCTTTTCCGCAAGCTGACCTATTCCTAAAACATCTTCTGTGGTTTCGGTTGGAAGTCCAAGCATAAAATACAATTTTATCCTGTTATATCCGCCGCTGAATGCAATTTTAGCAGTTCTAATCAAATCTTCTTCCAAAACATTCTTGTTTATAACATCTCTCATTCTCTGGGTTCCGGCTTCAGGGGCAAAGGTAAGACCGCTCTTTTTAACCTTTTGAACCTTTTCCATAAGCTCCATAGAGAAGTTGTCAACCCTCAGTGATGGAAGAGAGAGGTTAATTTTCTTGTCAACAGTTAAAGCCAAAAGTCCGTCTGTTAGTTCAAAAAGCTTTGTATAGTCACTGGTACTTAAGGATGACATCGACATTTCTTCGTAGCCTGTTGCTTTAATTGAGTTTTCGGCAACCTTTAAAAGCTTGTCAACAGAGCGTTCTCTTACAGGACGGTAAATATACCCTGCCTGACAGAAACGGCAACCACGGATACAGCCACGGAAAAGCTCCAACATAATTCTGTCGTGAACAGTTTCCATAAAGGGAACAATCAACTTTTCAGGGATATATGTGTTGTCCATATCCTTGATAATACGTTTTTTAACCTTTTTAGGAACGCCCTTGCGGTTTGGCTCAAAGGATTTAATAGTGTTGTCCTCGTTATATGTTACATCATAAAACGATGGTACATACACGCCCTGAATTTTTGATATTTCTTCAAGGAAAGAAACTCTTGGCTGACCGCTGTTTTTCCATTTTCTGTAGACATCAACAATCTCGCCGTTTACCTCTTCACCCTCGCCTAAAATAAAAAAGTCTACTATATCCGATAAAGGCTCGGCGTGGTAAGCACAAGGACCTCCGCAGTGTATAAATGGGTCGCTAAGCTTTCTCTCTTTTGTTCTTAAGGGGATTTCAGCTAAATCCAGCATATTTATAATATTGGAATAGCTCATTTCATATTGGAGTGTAAAACCAACCAAGTCAAAATCCTTAACAGGTTTTGCACTTTCCAGAGAAAGAAGAGGAATACCTTCTTTACGCATTTCCTGTTCCATATCATCCCAAGGTGCAAAAACTCTTTCGCAAACAGTGTCTTGTTTATCGTTTAGCATATGATAAAGAATTTTCATTCCCAGATGGGACATTCCAACCTCATATACATCAGGAAAACAAAAGGCAACCGAAACGGTATCAGATGTCCATTCTTTATGGACACTGTTAAATTCATTTCCAATATATCTTGCAGGTTTTTGCACTTTTTTCAAACATTGCTCTAATTTAATTCGATACATATTTTTCCTCCGATGGATAATCTATAACTATGATACAACAGATTTTGAAAAGTTGCAAGCATAATCTTAAAGGTTGTACAATAAAATTGTATAAAAGGAAAGGATGATTAAAATGAAAAAACAAAAAAGAAAAGTGATTATTTCAAAATTCCTTCAAAGCTTCATAAAACAAGCCTTGACAGTTATTGTACTTACATTTGTTGTGTCTGTTATGTATGCGTCAAAAGTACCCTTTCTAAAAAATTCATCTGATGCACTTGGAAGAGCTATCAGGTATGAAATGGATTTAGAGGGAATTAAGGAGAAAATAGGTGAAATAGGAAATTTTAACGGAGAAGAGAAAGAGTGAAGACAAATGGTTTAATATCATTAGGCAAAGTTAAAGTTCATTTTTTTCTTGTTTTTCTTATTATTGCCTCAATTTCAGGAAAATATATCCACCTATTCCTTACAAGCTGGGTACTTGCATTAGCCCACGAATTTGTCCATATTTTAGTTGGAATCAGGTTTGGGGTTAAGTATTCATCAATAACATTATATCCCTTTGGGGTATGTGCTAATCTTAAAGAACCTGTTATAAAAAATCCGGTTTACGAAATTTTGATAGCAGTGTCAGGGCCTTTTTTTAATATTTGTATTTTTTATATAGTTTTATATATCCAATCTTTTTATAATAATCAAATACTGGAATACGCAAAAAATGCTACCCTTGCAATGGCTGTTATAAACCTTCTGCCGTGCTTGCCCCTTGATGGAGGAAGAATATTCAGGGGAATTTTGGTGCTTTGTGCAGATAGCCTTACAGCATGGCGAATATCATTAAAGGTTGGGCGTATTATAGGGGCGGTAATAGTTTTTGTATCTGTGATTATGTTACTTACATTCAAGTTTAACTTTTCCTATATATTAATAGGCGTATTTTTGCTTGGGGGATTGTGTAACCAAAGCAAAGGCTTGTCGATTAATATGTTAAGAGAAATATTATACGAAAAGGAAAAGCTGTCCCCAAATGAGGACAGCTCAGCAACTGTTTTGGTTGGATACGAAGATATGCCGGCACGAAAACTTCTCCGCAGACTTTCCTATAATCGGTATTTTGTGATAGATGTTATAAATAACGATGAAAAAATAATAAAGCGGTTAACTGAAACACAGATACTTTCAGCATTAATTTGTCAAAGTATTAGAGTAAGGTTAGGAGAAATAAATTAAATTTACTTTTTTATATCCTCAATTATTTCCTGAGTTATAGTATCTGTTATTGAATAATCAACAGCGTTAATATAATAGCTTTCAAGGTCATCATGGGCTTTGCGGATTTCCTTAATGAGGGCTGAGGCTTGGTTTATAATTTGGTTATACTCGGACTTGATTTCACAGATTTGGCTTATGTTATTATGCTCTGCATCAGGAGAGACGGCTGTTTCATAAATATCAATTATAACGTCGCCATCCCGTGACGGAAATAACTCGTGGGGCGGTGTTGCATCAAAAAAGCAGGTAGTTAGTTCAGGGATAATCACCATATCTATACTGTCTGAATCCAATGCACAGTGGTACACCTCCACATCAAGCCCTAATAGATTTGCTGTAGATGCAAGTTTTTTAAGTAATGTGGATTTCCCTGTGCCGGGTCTGCCTTTGATAAAGTATCGGCAATTGATATTTTCGGTAAGGTTCTCTATATGATTTACCGAGCCGTCAGCCGTCAATGCCCCGAAAAATCTGTGAACAAAAACAGGTTCTCTGTCACGATTTTTAACTCCGTCAAATACTTCGTTGATTAGGTTTTCGCATATCTCATCAATCTTAGAAAAATCAGTATTCTTAATATAGATTTTTTCTAAGTCTGAATGATATACTTTTGCATC